>NZ_JBITDL010000021.1:112771-141594 GCF_044454225.1 Streptomyces sp. NPDC051563 | reverse complement strand
CCCCGCGGGCGCCGCGGGGGGTCCCAGGGCACGGGGCCCTTGCGGGGGCCCCGCTCCCCGCGGGCCCCCCGGGGGGGGGGGGGCGGGGGCCCCCCGCCCCCCCCCCCCCCCCCCCCGACGCCGTCAGCTGCTGTATACGCCGACTTCGTACAGGGAGTAACCCCACTGCGTTCCGCGTCCCGCTCCGTGGACGCGTACGTACCGGGCCGGGACCCCGGCGAACCTCGCGGTGTCCACCCCGCCGTCGCCCGCGGTCGTGGACCAGGCCGTCGTCCAGTCCGTCCCGTTCGCGGACACCTCGATGCGGTACGCACGCCCGTAGGCGCCCTCCCAGTCCAGGGTGACCCGCTTCACCAGCTCCTGGGATCCCAGGTCGACCTGCAGCCACTGGTCGTCGTTCCACTCGCTCGCCCAGCGGCTGCTCCGGTTGCCGTCGAAGGCGAGGCCGGGAGCGAAGCTGACGAAGGGGTTCCACCACTCGGACGTGCTCGCGGTGGCGGGCCGTCCCGCGGCGAGGTTCACGCCGGCCTTGTGCTGCTCCGACGCGCCCCAGGTGCGCAGGTAGGACTCGGCGCCCTTGAACAGGTCGTCCACCACGCCCTGTCCGCCGACGATCCGGATGTCCTCGATCCAGTCGGGCACCAGGCCGTAGTGCGAGGCGCCGTCGGTGTTCAGGTCCCACGTGCGCTGACCGGTGGTCACCTTGTCGATGACGGAGCCGCCGTCGGTGCTGACGAACGGGTACGTGACCGGGTTCGGCGTGTTCGCCCCGCGCGGGCCGGGCCAGCCGCCGACGCCGTTCATGTCGGTTCCGTAGCCGTAGCCGACGTTGTACTTCTCGCGCAGCGCGTCGGTCCGCTTCGCCTCGGCGCTGAAGCCCTCGGAGCCGCCCATGTACGCGGCGGCGAAACCGCCGAGCTTGTAGAGCCGCTCCAGCCAGCCGAGGTCCATCCAGCTGTGCGAGGAGATCACGCCCGGGTAGTTCTCGGTCTCCATGATGTCGAAGGCCTGACCGGCCGCCTTCACGCTCATGTGGTCCAGTTCGAGCATCATCTTGCGTTTCATCATGCCGCGCACCGCATAGTCACCGAGATCGGTGAGGCCGCGGGTGTTGCACTGGGCGCCCGAGGCGTACGCGGGCACGCTCACGCCGGCCGGCAGCTCCTTCTCGGCGGCGGCCGCCGGGGCCAGGCCGATGGGGTTGTCGTGCTGCGGGCCCTTGCACTCCTCCGTCTTCCAGAAGGTGCCGGTCGAGAGGAACTGCCCGACGTTGATGGCCGTTCCCAGTGCGCCCTCGTCGAAGCGGACACCGCACAGGGCGTTGTCGAACTTGTGGCACAGGAACATGCTGCGCACGCCGAGGTTGTACAGCTCGTCGAGGCCCTTGTCGATGTCCGCCTTGCCGCACTGGGCGACGTCCAGGATCTGCTTGCAGCCGAAGGGCTCGGAGGTCTCGACGCCGAGGACCACGGCCAGCTTGCCCTGCTTGATCACCTCGCGGGCCTGCGCGGAGTCGGTGACGATGCGGAACCAGCCCTTGCCGGCGCCGCCGTACATCTTGTCGACGTATGCCTGCATGTCGTAGCTCTTCTTCGCCTCCAGACGGATGGCGGTCATCTCGTCGCAGCTGCGGTCCTTGAAGAAGTAGACCGAGCAGATCACCCCGTTGGTGACGAGGTCGTTGACGAGGACCCGCTGGCCGCCGCGCCAGGCGCGCTCGATCCAGGCGTAGTAGTTCTGCTGGTGGGTCAGCGAGTCGTGGGCGGGCCAGTCCTTGAAGGTGGGCCAGCCGTCGGGGTCGTGCTTGCCGTCGCCGCCCTTGGTGATGAAGTCGAAGATGGCGAGGCTGCCGTCCGGGTAGTGCTCGGGACAGTCCTTGAGCGCGTCGGCGATGCCGGCGTCGGAGAACGGCTTTCCGCAGATCAGCCGGCCGCCGAAGCCCTCGTTGGACATGATGTGGTCGTGGGCGTCGACGAAGCCGCGGACGTTGCCCTGGGCGTCGGTGCCCTTGAAGGGCTCGCCGGTCACGTTGATCTGGGAGTCGGGTGCGGGCCGTGCGGTGGGGTTCCACCAGCCGTTGTCGGCCGCGGCTCCCGGGACGGGGCCGAGCACCATGGCGAGCAGGCCGAGGAGCAGGGACAGGATCGCGAACGGCTTGCGCCGGCGGCGGGGTTGCGGTTCCGGTCGTCGCCTGTGCGGGTCTGGGGTCATGGCCACTACTCACGTCCTCGGTCGGCGGAGGGCGCGGTCGAGGACACGGTCCACCGGAGGCGTGGCCGCCCTGGCACCTGTTTGTCATGTCCCGCGCAAGCATTGCACCGAGAATCGCTACTGCCGGGTACAGAGTCAAGAGTCCGGGTCACATGACCTGATGGATCGTCACCCTACTCGCGCGGCGGGCCGCCGTCAGCGGGATGCGGAGGACCGGGCGTAGCGCCCGGGGGTGGTCCCGACGACGCGCTTGAAGTGCCGGGTGAAGTGCGACTGGTCGTAGAAGCCCGCCGCCACCGCGACCTCGGCGGCCGGGCGGCCGTCGAGGAGCAGCCGGCGGGCCAGGGCGACCCGGCGCGAGACGAGGTACTGGTGCGGGGCGATGCCGAAGGCCCCGCTGAACGTGCGCACCAGGTGCGCGGGGTGGGCCTGGAGCAGCCCGGCCGCCTCCTCCAGGGACAGGCCGCCGGCCGCCCGTTCGTCGAGGAGCTCGCGCAGGCTCCGCGCGAGGCCGGAGCCGGAGCCCGGACCGGGCGGTGTGCCCGGGGTGCCGGGGAGTTCGAGGCGGGGGTGCAGCAGGGTGCGCAGCCGCTCGCCGATCAGGGCCAGCCGGCTCTCCGCCTCGAACTCGTCACCGGGCCTGGCCAGCACCCGGTGGAGCTGCCCGACGCGGCGGCGCAGTACGGGATCGGCGAGGTCGGGGCCGTCCACGGCGGCGCCGATGAACCGCTCGTCCAGCACGGTGGTGTCCAGGTAGACGACACGCTTGCGGAAGCCGTGCGCGGTCGCGGCGGAACCGTTGTGCGGGACCTGGGGAGGGAGCAGGCTCACGGTGTCGCCCGGGGTGCCGCGGCGGTGGCGGTCCAGGTCGTAGCGGACGGCGCCGTCGTCGACGATCAGCAGGGTCCACGCGTCGTGGACGTGCATGGGGTAGGCGTGCGCGGTGAAGCGGGCATGGAACACCTCGAGGACGCCCGCGACCTGCGGACGCCAGGCCGAGACCTCCTGCTGGGGCTGCACGCAAAGAACGTACAAGACCGCGCACGGGGACGCCCGGCAGTCTCGGGGCATGAGCGACGAGAAGACCAACGGCAGCGGCGCGAACGCGAAGAGCGACGACGGCCGCGCGGACGCGACGAGCAGCGAGGGCCGCGCCAGCGCGACGTGCGGCGACGGCAGCTCCGGCGCGACGAGCAGCGACAGCGGCGCCGATGCGACGAGCGGCGACAGCGCCACGTACGAGCCCGTGCGGTTCGACACCAAGATCGCGGTGCTGCTGCGCGAGGACCTGGAGACCTGGCAGCGGCTGAACGTCACCGCGTTCCTCGTCAGCGGACTCGGTACGGCGTGCCCCGAGGTGATCGGAGAGCCGTACGAGGATGCCGACGGAACGCCCTACCTGCCGATGTTCCGCCAGCCCGTGCTGGTCTTCGAGGGCGGGAAGGAGACGCTGGCGGCGGCGCACGAGCGGGCGGTGCGGCGCGGGCTGGCGGCGGCCGTGTTCACCTCGGACCTGTTCGCGACGGGCCACGACCGGGCCAACCGGGCGGCCGTGGCGGCGGTCGGCAGGGACGGCCTCGACCTGGTCGGGATCGCCCTCCACGGGGCGCGCAACGCGGTGGACAAGGTGCTCAAGGGGGCCCGTATGCACGGGTGAGCGCCGGGAGGCGGACCGCCGGCGGGATGTCGTTTCGGCCACCCGGTGGTCGGGGCCCGGTCGTTGCGCGGAGACCTGCGCGCGGTTCGGCGCACGGTCCGGGGATCCGCGTCGCGCCGTCCGCCACCAGGTCCCGGGCCCTTTCGTGGTGGTCTTGTGAAGGTGGCCCGGAGGCCAGCTCGGGGCGCGATCCCGGCCATCGCGGGGCATGCGCGCCCCGTCATACGCAACACGCCCCAGCCGCGCGTTCACGTGCTCTCCGTTTCTGCTTCACCGATCCGTGTGCCCCAGAGCCCTACGCCCCGTGGATTGTCATGCCCGCGGCCATGGGTGGGTGGCCGTTTTCCGGCCACGCACGGCTTGTGGGGAAGGGGGGCGGTCCGGTGTCTCAGCCACGTTTTCTGTTCGTGTCCTGGGTGGATGTAGAAAGACGTCAGGCGCCTGCACCGATGGCGGGGGGACCGCACGCAGTGCGGGGAATCGGCGGCCAGGGCGCTCACGGCGGCCAGGGCGCTCACGGCGGCCACGGCGGTCACGGCGGCCAGGGCGCTCACGGCGGCCACGGCGGTCACGGCGGCCAGGGCGGTCACGGCGGTGGGCCCGACGCGGTGACCTGGCGCCTGGTCGGCTCCAACAACCACGAACTCGGCCGCAGCCCCTCCGTGTACCGCGCCCTCGGTGCCTGCGGTGCGGCCGTCGAACGGCTCCGCGAGCGGATCGGCGAGGCCGTCCCGGTCGTGGCGATGTCCACCGGCGCGGTGGCGGCCGCAGCCGCGGCGGTGCCGGATACGGGCCGGCGCCCGGTCCCGGGCGGCTCCGGCTCCCGTACCCCGTCCGGCTCCGGTGCCCCGTCCGGCTCCGGCTCCCGTGCCCCGTCCGGCTCCGGCATCGGCGCCTGGACCTGGCAGCTCGTCCTCGACGAACAGTGCGTGGCCGTGGCCGTCCGCACCTTCCGCCGCCAGCGCGAATGCCGCCACAGCCTCCAGCTGTTCCTGTCCGCCGCCGCCGAGGCGCAGGTGGCCTCCGGAGTCACCCACACCCGCCGGCTGCGCGGTCTGCGGCTGCCCGGTGCCGGGGAGGCCCCGGGGCTGGCCCTGCGCGCGGGAGGCCCGCGGTGACCGCGACCACGGTGATTCCCCCGGCCGCGCCCGAGGACGAGCACGTCACCCCGCGCGCCCTCGCCCGCAGCGGCGATCCGGCGGACCGGATCTTCCGCGGCTCGGCCCGCGCCGCGGGCGCCGTCGTGCTGCTCGTCATGACCCTGGTCGGCGTCTTCCTCGGAGGCCGCGCCCTGACCGCCCTGGACGACGCCGGCCCGTCCTTCCTCACCACCTCCGCCTGGGAGCCCGACTCCCACAACTTCGGCGTGGCCGCGGTCCTCGTCGGCACCCTGCTCATCGGCGGCGTCGCGATCCTCTTCGCGCTGCCCCTGGCGATGGGCACCGCGCTCTACATCACCGAGTACGCGCCGCGCCGCATCAAGCAGACCCTGATCAGCCTCGTCGACCTGATGGCCGCGGTGCCTAGCGTGGTCTACGGCCTGTGGGGGCTGTTCCTGTTCCAGCCGCACGTGGTGGGCCTGTCCCGCTGGCTCACCACCTACCTGGGCTGGTTCCCGCCCTTCGCGGTCGACGGGGACGATCCGCACGACCCGCTGAGCCCCAACACCTTCTACACCTCCTCCACCTTCATCGCGGGCACGGTCGTCGCGCTGATGGTGACGCCCATCGCCTGCTCGGTGATGCGCGAGGCCTTCGCCCAGGCGCCGCCCGGCGAGCGCGAGGGCGCCTTCGCGCTCGGCGCCACCCCGTGGGGCGTCATCCGCTCCGTCGTCCTGCCCTTCGGCAGGGGCGGGATCATCGGCGGCACCATGCTCGGGCTCGGCCGCGCGCTGGGGGAGACCATCGCCGTCTACCTGATCATCTCTCCGGTCTTCGTGATCCAGCCGCACATCCTCCAGAACGGCGCCGTCTCCGTGTCCGCCCTGATCGCCCTGCGCTACGGCTCGGCCAGCCCCCTTGGGATATCCGCCCTGATGGCGGCCGGCCTCACCCTCTTCCTGATGACCCTGGTGGTCAACTTCGCCGCCTCCTCGGTCGTGGCCCGCAGCCGCTCCGGAGCGGGGGCCGACGCATGACGGCCCTCACGCACCGGCCGCACGGGCCGGGCGCCGCCGACGCCCGGGGTACCGCCGACGCCAGGGGTGCTGCGGGCGCTCCGGCCGCCGTCACCGTCCGCCCGCCCGTGCTGCTCGACGGGACCGGGGTCCCGCCGGAACTCCGGCGCAACACCGCGACCCTGCACGCGCGCGACGTCCTCGCCATGGTGGGCGCGGCCACCGCCGCGCTCGCCGTGACCGCCCTGCTGTTCGGCCGGCTCCTGCCCTTCAACGCGCCGCTCGGCTTCGCCGTCGTCCTCTACCTGGCCTTCATGGCCCTCTACGCCGTCCTCGTGTCCCTCGACGAATCCGCCGCCACCGTGCGGGCGCGCCTCGCGCAGGCCCTCGTGCACAGCGTCGCCGCGCTGCTCATGTCGGCCCTGGTGTGCGTCGTCGGCTACGTCCTCATGCGCGGCTGGGGAGCCCTGGCCCACCTCAACTTCTTCACCGACGACATGGCGGCCACCGGTCCGCTGGAGCCGCTGTCCCGGGGCGGGGCGCTGCACGCCATCGTCGGCACCCTCGAGCAGATCGGCATCGCCCTGGCGGTGTCCGTGCCGCTGGGGCTGGCCTGCGCGGTGTTCCTCAACGAAGTCCCGGGCCGCTACGCGCGGTTCGTGCGCACCATCGTCGAAGCCATGACGGCGCTGCCCTCCATCGTGGCCGGCCTGTTCGTCTACGCGACCTGGATCCTGCTGCTCCACTTCGACAAGTCCGGCTTCGCCGCCGCCCTCGCGCTGTCCGTGATGATGCTGCCGATCGTCATCAGGGCCTCCGACGTGGTGATCCGGCTGGTTCCGGGCTCGCTGAAGGAGGCCTCCTACGCCCTGGGCGCCGGTCAGTGGCGCACCGTGTGGACCGTGGTCCTGCCCACGTCCCGCTCCGGACTGACCACCGCCGTGATCCTGGGCACCGCCCGCGGCATCGGGGAGACCTCCCCGGTGCTGCTCACCTCCGGCATCGCCAACGGGCTCAACGCCAACCCCTTCGACGGACCGCAACTCTCGCTGCCGCTCGCGGTGTTCAGCCTGGTCCAGTCCCCGGAGAAGTCCATGATCGCCCGGGGTTTCGGCTGCGCCGCGCTGCTCATGGCACTCGTGCTGCTGCTCTTCGTGCTCGCCCGCGTCATCGGCGGCAAGGCCCCGGGCCAGCTGGGCCGCGGCGCGCAGCACCGCCGGGTGCTCGCGTCCGCCCGTGACGCCGAGCGGATGCGGGCCCGGGCCGCCGAGCGGGACCTCGCACTGACCGGAGCGGAGGCCGGGGGGCCGGAGCCGCAGGGATGGCAGGCGCTGCCTCCGCCCCGGGTGTAGCCGCCCGCTCCTCGCGGCTCCGCGCCGTGTCCATTCGTACGATCCGTGACCGATCAGGAGAGTTACCCATGCCCGGACGACCCCCGGCATACCCCGTGCGCGCCCCTTCGGGCGAGCGCGCACCCGCCCGGCGCGGCCGCCTCCTCGGCCGCGGACTCGCGCTGCTCCTGGCGGCGCTGGCCGTGGCCCTGCCCGGCGCGGTACCGGCGGCCGCCGAGAGCTACGTACCGGTGTCCGGCGCGGGTTCCACCTGGAGCCAGAACGCCCTCGACCAGTGGCGGGCCAACGTCAAGCAGTACGGCATGACGGTCAACTACAGCGGTACGGGATCGTCCGACGGCCGCAACCAGTTCCGCAACGGCACCGTCGACTTCGCGGTCTCCGAGATCCCCTACGGGATCAAGGACTCGGGGGTCGTGGACCCGCCGCCCGCACGGAAGTTCGCCTACATGCCCATCGTCGCGGGCGGCACGGCCTTCATGTACAACCTCAAGATCGGCAACCGCCGGGTCACCAACCTCCGCCTCTCCGGCGAGAACGTCGCCAAGATCTTCACCGGCGTGATCACCGCGTGGAACGACCCGGCGATCAAGGCCGACAACCCGGGCCTCGCCGCCTCCCTCCCCGCCCGCAAGATCGTCCCCGTCGTCCGCTCCGACGGCTCGGGCACGACGGCCCAGCTGACCAAGTGGATGAGCACGCAGCACGGAGGCCTGTGGGACGCCTACTGCGGCAAGGCCGGCCGCTCCACCCCCTGTGGGCAGACGTCCAACTTCCCGACCATCGCCGGCCGCGGGTTCGTCGGCCAGTCCGGCTCCAACGGCGTCTCCGGCTACGTGGCCCAAGAGGGCAACATCGGCACCATCACCTACGTGGAGTACTCCTACGCGGTCTCCACGACGGGCTTCCCGGTCGTCAAGGTCCTCAACAAGTCGGGCTACTACACCGAGCCCACCGCCCAGAACGTCGCCGTCTCCCTCGGCAGGGCGCAGATCGACCCCGCCGACCTCACCCAGAAGCTGGAAGGGGTCTACGCGGGCGACGACCAGCGCACCTACCCGCTCTCCAGCTACAGCTACATGATCATCCCGACGGCGCAGGAATCGAACTTCAACCCGCAGAAGGGCAAGGCGCTGGGCGCCTTCGCCTACTACTTCCTCTGCGAGGGCCAGCGCTCCGTCGACCGGCTCGGCTACTCGCCGCTCCCCATCAACCTCGTCCAGGCCGGCCTGGAGCAGGTGCGTCGCATCCCCGGGGTGACCGTGGCGAACATCGACATCAAGAACTGCCGCAACCCCACCTTCTCGGCCGACGGCAGGAACACCCTCGCGGAGACCGCTCCGATGCCCGCCGCCTGCGACAAGCAGGGCCCGACCCAGTGCGAGACCGGCACCGGCGGCAACAAGACGCCGACCCAGACCGGCAGTTCGGGCGGCGGCGGGGCGGCCTCCGGCGGCGCCACCGGCGGCGCGGCCACCGGCGGTACGGGAGGCAGCGGGGCCGCGGGCTCCGGCGGGGCCACGGGAGGCTCCGCGGGCGCGGCCGCCTCGGGCGGCTCCGGCGGAGCCGTCGGCGGGAGCGGCGCGGCAGCCGCCGCCGGCGGTACGGGTGACGGCAGCGGCGGCGCGGACGGCGGCGGGGGAGTGGACCCGGTCACCGGACAGCCCCTCGCGGCGGGCGCGGCCGACCTGTTCGGGATCCCCGTCACCACCTCGACCGGCATCGGCGGGACCCTGCAGACCGTCCTGATGGCGCTCGGCGCCCTGCTCCTGCTGGCCGTCACGGTCGCCCCGCCGCTGCTCACCCGGCGCCTGATGCGGCGCAGCCGCACGGGAGGCGGTTCCTGATGCACGAGCCGCTGCGCACGCCGCCGCGCAACACGTCGGCCAAGCGCCGGATCCGGCTGCTCTTCGGGGCGCTCTGCCTCGTGCTGCTCCCCGTGGTCGCCACCTCCGGGCCCGGCGGCCTGGGCCCGCAGACCGCGTACGCGGCCGGCGGGGAGGGCTCCGAGGTCACCGTGTCCGGGACCGGCGAGTTCGCCGACCTCAAGGTGACGGTCGGCCAGACCCGCAACCTCGTCGGCCAGGTCGTCAAGATCTCCTGGACCGGCGGCAAACCCACCGTCTCCGACACCGCCTACAGCGCCGACTACCTCCAGATCATGCAGTGCTGGGGCGACGAGCCCACCGGCCCCGGTGCCGACCAGTGCCAGTTCGGCGGTTCCTCCGCCCTCGGCGCGGGCGCCGGCAGCCAGGCCGGCGCCTACACCAACACCCGCCAGCTCAACTACGGCACGGGCCTCCAGGACGCGGAACACCAGCCGCTGCCGCCCGCCACCCCGAGCGGGATCTCGTACGCCCCCTTCCGCGCGGTGGGCGGGGACCCGGTCAGCCCGGGCAACTGGAACGAGTTCTACGACGTCAACAGCACCAACGAGGTCCCCTACGCCCGCACCAACGCCCGCGGCGCCGGCGAGGTGTGGTTCGAGGCCCAGACAGCCGTCGAGGCCCCCGGGCTCGGCTGCGGCTCCGCGGTCACCGGCCCCCAGGGCGCCGTCGGCGGACGCGGCTGCTGGCTGGTGATCGTGCCGCGCGGCGAGAAGGAGGTCGACGGCAGCCCGTACACCGCACAGTCCGGCGGGCAGCTCCAGTCCTCCCCGCTCAGCCCGGCCAACTGGAAACAGCGCATCGTCGTCCCGCTCGGCTTCGAACCCCTCGGCAGCTACTGCCCGATCGGCGCCGAGGAACGCGGCACCCTCGGCAGCGAGATGGCCGCCGAGGCCGTCACCCGCTGGCAGCCCGCCCTGTGCCAGACCGGCGGCAAGGCCATCTACGGATACGCCCAGGTCCCCGACGAGACCGCCCGCGTCAAACTGCTCTCCGGCACCCCAGGCCTGGTCTTCCTCGGCCGGCCGGCGCCCGCCGACCCCGTCCGCAAGCCCGTCTACGCACCCGTGGCCCTCTCCGGCATCACCATCGGCTTCTTCATCGAGAGCCAGGCCGGATTCCAGGCCCCCGCCGAGGTCAGGGCCCGCAACGGAACCCGGCTCGGCGCCCTGCGGCTGACCCCGCGGCTGGTGGCGAAGCTGCTGACCGAGTCCTACCAGGACGGCAACTCGCGCTTCGCCGAAAGCACCGCGAAGAACCCGGCGAACCTGGGCCACGACCCGGAGTTCATGCGGCACAACCCCGGATACGCGGGGCTGGACTTCGGCGGAAAGCTCGGGGACGCCCTGGTTCCGCAGCCGCTCGCCGACACCACCCGCCAGCTGTGGGAGTGGGTGGGCCGGGACCCGGCCGCGCGGGAGTTCCTCGACGGCACCCCCGACAACGCGGGCGCCCACGGGGACGCCTCGTACGCCGGCATGGCCGTGAACCCGAACTACCGGGGGCTGGCCCTGCCGTTGGACACCTTCCCCAAGAGCGACCCGTACTGCCAGCCCTTCCCGCTGGAGCACCCGGAGTCCCCGCTCTGCATCCAGGACAAGCACCCCTACGCCACCGACATGCACGCCGCCGCGCGCGCCGCGAGCCGCGGGGACACCCTGGCCCGCACCTCCTGGGACGCCACGGCCACCCCGCCCACGTACAAGAAGGACCCGCCGCAGCCCGCCGGTTCGCGCGCCGTGCTCGCCGTCACCGATACCGCCACCGCCGACCGCTACGGCCTGGTGCGCGCCGAACTCCTCAACGCGGGCGGCGCGTTCGTGGCCCCCGAACCGGCCGCGCTGATCGCCGCCGCGAACGCCCGCAAGGCCGGGGCCGACGGGATCAGTTCACCCGACCCGGCGGCCGCGGACCCGGCGGCGTACCCGCTCACCGTCCTCACCTACGCCGCCACCGTGCCCGCCGACCTCACCGGGGCGGAGGGCCGGGACTACGGCGCCATGCTGGCCTACGCGGCCGGCCCGGGGCAGACCCCCGGCGTGTCCGCGGGCAGCCTGCCGCACGGCTACGCCCCGCTGCCGGAGGCCCTGCGCGCCCAGACCCGGGCCGCGGCGCAGAAGGTGAGCACCGAGGCGGGCCGGAAGCCGGCGCCGGAGCCCACGGCCCCGGCCCCGGACCCGGGCACCGCGGGCGGTACGCCGTCCGGCACGGGCGGGCCTGCCGCCGGCGGCTCCGGTCCGGCCGGTACGGGGACCTCCGGCATCGGGGCCTCGACGGCGGGCGCCGGCTCAGCGGCGGGCGGCGCGGCCGCAGCCGGCCCCGCGGCGGCCCCGCCCGGCGCCTCGGCCACGGCCACGGGAGCCGCGGGAGCCTCGGGCGCCACCGGCACCTCGGGCGCCCCGGCCGCACAGGCGGCGGGGACCACCCCGGACTGGGCCGTCGGAGCCATCCGCAACGTCCTGCTGATCTGCCTCGTGGTCGGCGCCCTCGCCGCCTTCGCGGGACCGGTGCTCCCGCGGTTCCTGCCCGGGGCCCTGCTCCGGCTGCGCTCGCTGCGCGGCGCTGCGGGGGGAGCGGCCGCGGCGTCCGGCGGGCCCGCGGACCTTCCGGCGGACTGGGCGACCCACAAGAAGGCCGGCCCGAGGGACTGGAGCCCGCCGGACCCGGACTGATTCCCGCATCCCGTCCCGGCACCGCACGGACGAGCACCCCGCGGACGACCACCGCACGGACATGCACCGCATGGACGTGCCCCGCACGAACGTGCATCGCACCGACGAGTGTCACGCGACGAAAGGAGGTGATGCCCGGCGACAACCGTCCGACCAATCCGCGCCAACGGAATTCCATCCCACGCGCGCCGGGCACCACCCGCGCGCAGCCTAGCTGAGGGGTCATCCCAAGTGAACAAGAAGAAAATCGCCTTCGGCGTCTCGGCCGTCGCTCTCGCGGCCACCATCGCCGCGGCCGGCCTCGCCGCCGCCGACCCGTCGGGCCCGCCGCCGTACCGCCAGCTCTCCGGCGTCGGCTCCGACACCACGCAGGACGTCATGAACGGCCTGGCCGCGGCCATCACCGTGAACGGCCAGAAGGTCATCGGCTCCTACGACGCCACCGGCTCCGCCAACATCACCACCAAGGACCCGGCGGTCAACGCGAACTGCACCCTCGCCCGCCCCAACGGCTCGGGCGCCGGCCGCTCCGCGCTGCTCACCTCCCTCCAGGCGAACAACGGCTGTCTGGACTTCGCCCGGTCCTCCTCGCTGAACCTGGCGGCGGCGGCGCCCGGCCTGACCTACGTGCCCTTCGCGGTCGACGGCGTCAGCTACGCCATCACCCCCGGTTCGGCGATCCCGCGCAAGCTGACGCTCGCCGACCTGAAGGCGATCTACCACTGCGACCCGAACTACGTAGGTACCGGCCCCAATTACGCCATGACGGTGTACCTGCCGCAGGCCGGCTCGGGCACCCGCAGCTTCTGGGAGTCCCAGATGGGGATCACGGACGCCGATGTCGTCGCGGGCGTCTACCCCTGCATCAAGGACAAGAAGGGCACCACCCCGGTGCAGGAGCACGACGGCCGCCTCCTCGACGACAAGTCGATCGTGCCGTTCTCCATCGCCCAGTACCAGTCGCAGTCCTCGCAGACGATCGCGGACCTGCGCGGCCGCGCCATCCTCGGCACGGTCGACGGCACGGCGCCTACCGTCCTCAACAGCGGGTTCGGCGTGAAGCGCGACGTCTACAACGTGATCCCGACCGGCAAGGTCGCCACGGCGCCGTGGAGCACCGTCTTCGTCGGCCCCAACTCCGAGATCTGCAAGCAGACCTCGGTGATCAACACGTACGGCTTCGCCACCAGCCCGAACTGTGGCGACACCACCAAGCAGACCCCCTGACCCTGATCGCCGCCCGAGCTTCACATTCTGGAGACGTTGTGCTGAAGAACAGAGTTTTGCGGACCATGGCCCTGGGGGTCGCCGCCGTGACCACCGCCTTCGCGGCGGGTCTGGCCGGGGCGGGCGCCGCGTACGCCGCCCCGATCGGCACCCTCGAGATCAACCCGGCGACCGGTGCGGACACCTCCGGCATCGCCTTCACCACCTCGGCCGCCTGCCCGGCCAACGCCACCAACGTGCTGGTGAAGGTGGACGGTTCCGGCTTCCCGGCCGAGGGCCTGAACGTGGTCGGCAACTCGCCCATCGCGACCTACCCGACCGCCGCCAACGGCGGCATGGTCATCCCGCTGACCTCCACCATGCGGGACTACGCCAGCCAGGCGGGCTTCACCACCCTGCAGGGCAAGTACGAGTTCACCGTGATCTGCCGGACCGCCTTCAACGGCACCAGCCTCGGCGACTACACCGGCGCGATCTGGTTCACCTCGAACACCACCTACCAGAACACCGACCCGGCGGTGAAGACCGACACCGTCACCTCCCTCGCGGTCACCCCGGCCGGTCCCGCGCAGGCGGGCACCCCGGTCACCCTCACCGCGGGCGTCACCCCGGCCGGCGCCGGCGGCACCGTACAGTTCAAGGACGGCGCGGCCGACCTGGGCACCCCGGTCACCGTGAACAACGGCACCGCGGCGCTCACCACGTCCAACCTGACCGCGGGCACGCACGGCCTGACGGCCGTCTTCACGCCGGCGAGCGCCTCGTACAACGGCTCGGCCTCCTCCGCCGTCTCCTACGTGGTCACGGCCGTCCCGGCCACGACGACCACCACCGCCCTGGCCGTCTCCCCGGCCGGCACCGCGCCGCAGTTCAGCCCGGTGACCCTGACCGGCACGGTCACCCCCGCGGGCGCGGCGGGCGCGGTGAAGTTCACCGACACCGTCGGCGGCTCCACCGTCACCCTGGGCACCGTCCCGGTGGCGGGCGGCACCGCGGTGCTGAACACCAGCAGCCTCCCGGTGGGCAACCACTCCTTCACCGCCGTGTTCGTCCCGGCCGACGCCGGCGCCTTCCTGGGCTCCGACTCGGGCGCGATCCCGTACGTGGTGGGCGCCTTCACCGGTGTCTCCGCCTCCGAGACGATCACCACCACCGTCACCTCGGGCGCGCTGGCCATCAGCGTCGCCAACCCGCAGGTCACCCTGCCCTCGCCGGTGCTCAACTCCGACGGGGACCTGCTGACCACGGCCGGTTCCATCAACCCGGTCACCCTCACCGACACCCGCGCCGGCAACCCGGGCTGGACCGTCAGCGGCCAGGTCACCGACTTCTCCGACGGTGCCACCCACGCCATCAACGGCCAGAACCTGGGCTGGAGCCCGAAGCTCGTCGACAAGGCGCCCGCGCAGACGGTGACGCCCGGCTCCGCCGTCCCCGCCGCGCACGGAGCGGCCGCCGCCGACTCCGGCACGGCGGGCCTCAAGTCCGCCCGCACGCTCGCCAACGGCACCGGCCTCGGCACCGCGCACGTCACCGCCGATCTGGCGCTGAACGTCCCGACCTCCACGGTGGCCGGCACGTACTCCGCCACCCTCACGCTCACCGCCATCTGATCCAGGCATGAGCCCCGGGCCGGAGCGGCCCGCCTTCCCCGCGGCCCGCTCCGGCCCGCCCCTGACGCCTGGACCCACCGCACCCCCGACGCCTGGACCCACCGCACCCCTTCCCCGGATCGGACGCCCGAGCCATGAACCCCACCGCCCCCGCCGCCCGGCGCGGCCGCCGCCCCGGCGCGCAGGCCGCGGCCGCCCCCGTCCTCGCCCTCCTGCTCGCGCTGCTCGGGCTGGTCCTCGTGGCACCGGCCCAGGCCGCTCACTCGGCCCCGGCCGCTCCCGGCGAGGACCGCAAGTCCACCTTCGGCGTACAGCCGGCCGGGCCGAAGGGGCCCGACGCGCGGCCCCACTTCTCCTACGGGGTCACCGGCGGAGCCACCACGCGCGACCGGATCGCCGTCTGGAACTACGGCGAGGAACCGCTCACCCTCGCCGTCTACGCGAGCGACGCGGTCAACACCCTCGACGGCGGCTTCGACCTGCTCCCGGCCGGCCGGGCCCCGAAGGACGCGGGCAGCTGGATCAAACTGGAGAAGGACACGGTGACCGTCCCGCCCAAGGGCAACGTCATCGTCCCCTTCACCGTCACCGTCCCCCGCGAGGTCACCCCCGGGGACCACACCGGAGGCATCGTCGCCTCGCTCGCCGCCGGAGCCCAGGACGGCCAGGGCAACAAGGTCAAGCTCGACCAGCGGGTCGGTGCCCGCGTCTACGTCCGCGCCGCCGGGACCCTCACCCCGCGCCTGGAGGTCCAGCAGGTCGCCGCCACGTACGCAGGATCCGCGAACCCCTTCTCCGAAGGCTCGGCGACGGTCACCTACACCCTGCGCAACACCGGCAACGTACGGCTCGGCGCCCGGCAGGCCGTACGCGTCAACGGCCTGTTCGGCACCTCCGTCACCGCGGACGGCGCGAAGGACCTGGGCGACCTGCTGCCCGGCACCTCGCTGACGATCACCGCCAAGGCCGACGGGGTGGCCCAGGTGCTGCGGTCCTCCGCCGTGGTCTCCGTCCAGCCCGTCGCCGCCCGCGACGGAGTGGACCCCCAACTCCCCTCCCTGACCCGTTCGGTGTCGCTGTGGACGGTCCCGTGGGCGCTGCTCGCGCTGCTCCTCGTGATCACCGGGGGCGGGCTGTGGGTGTGGCGCCGCAGGCGCCTGGCCCGGGCCGCGGCCGCCGTTTCGGCCCGCCGGCGCACCACCTCCGCCCCCCAGGACACGAACGAACGCCAGAACGCCAAGAAGGAGCCCCTCGTGCAGTTCACCCGCCTGACCCGTCTCAGCCGTCCCGGCCGGCGCTCCGCGGCAGGCGCCGCGACCGCGGCCGCCGCCCTCGTGGGCCTGGCCCTGACCGTTCCGACGGCGGCCCACGCCGCCCCGGCCGGCTCGGCGAAGATCAACCCCGCCACCGGCACTGACGGCAGCAGCATCGACGTGACCACGTCGGCCGCCTGCCCGGAGCCCTCCACGAACATCCTGGTCACGGTGGCCGGCAAGGGCTTCCCGGCCGAGGGCCTCAACGTGGTCGGCAACTCGCCCATCAGCACGTACCCGCCGGCGGCATCGGGCGGCATCAGCGTCCCGCTGACGATGACCATGCGGGACTACGCCAGCCAGGCCGGTTTCACCACCCTCGAAGGCCGCTACGACCTGACGGTCGTGTGCCGCAAGGCCTTCGGAACGGACACCTACGGGACGTTCGCCGCCTCCCTGTGGTTCACCTCCACCACCGAGTACCGCACCACGGACCCGGCGACCGGGAACCCGACGCCGACCCCGACGCCCACCCCGACGCCGAGCCCGACTCCGACGGCCACACCCACCCCCACGCCGACGCCGACCCCCTCCGACTCGGCGTCCCCGACCCCGACCCCGACCGAGTCCGCCTCCCCGTCCGCATCGGCCACCACGGGGACGACCACGAGCGGCGGCAGCAGCGTCGGCGTCTCCACCAACGTCTCGGGCGGAGCCGCCGGCGGATCCGGCGGGCCCGGCGGCGGCCTGGCCAACACCGGCGCCGACGCCACCGCGGTCGGCCTGCTCTCCGCGGGCCTCGTCGTCACCGGCGGCGGGCTCGTCTGGTGGGCCCGCCGCCGCGGCCTGCTGACCTTCGCGGGCAACTGACCTCCACGGCCGACCTCCACGGCCGGCCGACCGCACCCGCCGCATCCCCGCAGCACCCGCACCCGCACCCGCACCCACATCCGCGTTCGGAGAAGACACGATGACAGCCACCTCCACCCCGCCGGTGGACGTGCGCCCCGACCCCGCCGGAGCCCCCGAGGCCCCGGCGGGGCGTACGGGCCCACCCGGCCTGTGGGCCACCGGCGCGGCCCTGGCCATCCTGGGCGCCCTGCTCCTCGGCTTCGTCGCGGAAGTGGGCCCGCTCGGACACCTCCGGCACGAGCGGGACCGCCGGGTGGGGTACGCACAGCTGCGGGAAGGGCTCGCCAACGCCACCGCGCCGCTGGGGCCGACCGAGCCCGGTACCCCCGTCGCCCTGCTGGAGATCCCGCAGATCGGACTGCGCGAGGTGGTCCGCGAGGCGACCACCTCCGGGGTACTGGCCTCCGGGCCGGGCCACCGGCGCGACACGGTCCTGCCCGGCCAGCCCGGAACGAGCATCCTCATGGGCCGCCAGGCGGGCTACGGCGGCCCCTTCGCCCACATCGCGGACCTGGAGCGCGGGGAGACCTTCCTGGTCGTCACCGGCCAGGGCGAGCACACGTACAAGGTGCTGGGCGTCCGCCGCGCGGGCGACCCGCAGCCGGCCCGGCCCACCGGGGACGCGGCCCTGCTCACCCTGATGACCGCCGACGGGACCCCGTACATGCCCGACGGCGTGGTCCACGTCGATGCCCAACTCACCACGCCCGTGCAGCAGTCCGGCGGGCGCACCCCGGGGCGGCTGGCCGCGGACGAGGCCCCCCTCGCAAGCCAGACCTCGGCCTGGTTCCCGCTGGTCCTGTGGGCGCAGGCCCTGCTGCTCGCCGCCGCGGCACTGGCCTGGGCGCGGATCCGCTGGGGCCGCGCGCACACCTGGCTGGTCGGCTTCCCGGTGCTGGCCGCCCTCGGCCTGGCGCTGGCCGACCAGGCCGCCCTCCTCCTGCCCAACCTCCTGTGAACGAGGCCGTGATGACCACGCAGACGCTCCCCCTTCCCGCGCTTCCCGCGACCGGCGCCTCCACCCTCGACGCCCGCGACATCTCGGCGTGGTTCGGCGGCCGCAAGGTCCTCAACCGGGTCTCCCTGTCGATGCCCGGCGGCCAGGTCACGGCCCTGATCGGCCCCTCGGGCTGCGGGAAGTCCACCTTCCTGCGGATCCTGAACCGGATGCACGAGCTGATCCCGGGCGCCGAACTGGCCGGCGAGGTGCTCCTCGACGGCGAGGACGTCTACGCCCGCGGCCGCCGCCTCACCGACGCCCGCCGCCGGATCGGCATGGTCTTCCAGAAGCCCAACCCCTTCCCCGCGATGTCGGTCTACGACAACGTCACGGCCGGCCTCAAGCTGACGGGCACCCGTGCCTCGGCGGCGGAGAAGGACGAGCTGGTGGAGGAGTGCCTCACCAAGGCCGGGCTGTGGAAGGAGGTCCAGGACCGGCTGCGCCAGCCGGGCGGCGCGCTCTCCGGCGGCCAGCAGCAGCGCCTGTGCATCGCCCGCTCCCTCGCGGTCCGGCCGCGGATCCTGCTCATGGACGAACCCTGCTCGGCCCTGGACCCCACGTCCACGCGCCGCATCGAGGAGACCGTCCGCGAGCTGGCCGACGAGGTCACCATCGTGATCGTGACGCACAACATGCAGCAGGCGGCCCGGGTTTCCGACCAGTGCGCCTTCTTCCTCGCGGAACAGGGCACGCCCGGCCAGATCGTGGAACACGGCCCCACGCAGGCCATGTTCTCCACCCCCGCCGACCCGCGCACCTCGGACTACGTCCAGGGCCGCTTCGGCTGACCCCCCGCCCCCGCCGGCCGGATACCCCGTTCACGGCGTCGTGAGCGTGGCGAGTGCGTCCTTGGCACAGGCGATGGCGGCCGCCTCGGCGATGTCGCGGGGAATGTTCTTGACGGTCAGGCCGGAGGAGGTGAATCCGGAGTACTCGACGCCGATGAGCGCGTTCTTCTGGAGCACCGAGAGGCTGACACGGCCACTGCTGCCGTAGTCGGTGTAGAGGAGGGTGGCCTTGTCGCCGAGGCCGGGCACGGACCGGTCGTCGGTGATCTTCGCGCCGGTGGTGGTCGCCGTCGTGCGGTCGAGGGTCAGGGTCTCCTGGTAGATGCTCTCGGCCGACGGGGACAGCACGATCTCGACCTCCATGTCGGCGTAGCCGGCCTGCTTGCTCGTCCAAGTCCCTCTCGACGAAGCCCCACCACTGCTTGGCGACGCGATGCAGGTGGCCCCCTTGATGTGGCGCTCGACCGTCTCAGGCCGCAGCAGCGCACAGCCGTCGACCAGCGTGGTGTGGGGCTGGGTCGGCGGAGCGCCGGTCGCGGTCACCCCGGCGGCCGGTGCGGCGGCCGGGGCCGGGTCGGTGAGGTTGGCGACCAGGCTCAGCGCGAGGGCGATGGCGCCCGCCCCGGCGGCGAGGCCGGCGAGCAACCAGGTCCACCGCCGGGCGGGGCCGACGGGGCGCAGGTCGGCCGGATCCGGGAGGGTGGCCGGGGTGGGCTGCTCCGGCAGCACGCGGGTGGGTGGCACGGTCGGCAGGTGTTGGCGCGCGGGCGGGGTGTCCTCGGTGTCGGCCATCTCGTGGTGAACCCTTCGGATGCGGTCAGCTGCTGGGCAGGTGATAGGCGGTCAGCGTCGTCCCGTAGCCGACCAGCAGGGCCGAGTCCTGGAGCAGGACCTGCGGGTCGTCCGGCTGCCGGGCGAAGGTCTGCTGCCACTGGCGGGCACCGTCGCCGGCGGTGAGGGCCTGCAGGGTGATCCCGCCGGCGGTGGTGGGTGCGGTGAGGAGGACCAGCTTCCCGGAGGAGCCCCGCACGGTGGCAGCGCCCTGGGGGGACGGCCGGGTCCAGATGGTGCGCCCGGTGCGCAGGTCGGTACCGGACGCGCCCCGTGGTCCGCCGAGGACGAGCACCCCTGCGGCGTCGGCGCTCCCGTCGACGGGGCCCGTGTGCCGGCCGCTCCAGAGCGGGGCGCCCTGGGCGGGGTCGAACGCCGCCGTGGCGACCGGGTAGTCCGGGGGCGTCATGTATGCGGGGGGTACGCAGGTGAGCACGCCCTGGCGGAGGGAGAGCGCGGTCCGGAAGTCGACGTAGGACGCGTTCGCGGCGGCCTGTGACAGACCGCTGGGACGGCTCCATACGGTGGAGCCGTCCTTGCCGTCCACCGCGGCGAGGGCCAGGTCCGGGGTGAGGGCGTACAAGGTGCTGCCGGTCGGCGGCGCGTACAGGTCCTGGGCGTCGAGTGACCAGCGCTGCCGCCCGGTCGCGCGGTCGAGTGCGGTGAAGCGGACCGTGCCGCTCGTGATCCGGTCGGAGAGGAGCATGAGGACCAGCAGATCCGCCGAGGCCATGCCCTGAAGGCGGAAGATGGTGCCGAGCGCGGGGCCGGTCCAGAGCGTGCTCCCGCCGTTCGCGTCGTAGGCGTGCAGCGCGCCGCCCTGACCGGTGACCAGCAGCAGGCCGGGCATCGGCAGGGCCACCGACTGTGCGCCCGGAGCGGCGTCGGCCGAACGCCAGAGCGTCGTGCCGTCGCGGGCGTCGCGCGCCTGCACCACGCCGGCCGAATCGACGGTCCACACCCGGCTGCCGTCGCCGACCGGGAGGATGCCGGTATCCGCGGTACTGCTCCACAGCGTGCGCCCGTCGGTGCGGGCGTAGCCGGCCGCCCCGGTGCGGTCCGCGCACACCACCGCCTCCGGTCCGCAGCCGACGGGGGCCATGCCGGCCCGGGGGAGCGTGACCGACCAGGTCTTCGGGGGCCGGCTGCCGTCCTGACCGGGCCACAGTGCCCGGGCGGTGCCTCCCGTGGCGGTCGTGGCGAGCAGGGCTCCGCCGAGGAGGAGCAGGCGGCGCCGGGTGCCGTTCGGGTCCTTGAGCACCCGGGCCAGGTCCCGTTCGCGGCGGCGCACGGTCCGCTCGGCCTCGCCCATCCAGTCGGTGCCGACCGCCGGACCGTACCGGAAGGCCGCGGCGAGTTCGGCCGGTGCGGGCCGTCGGGCCGGGTTCCGGTCCAGGCAGCGCACCAGCAGCCCCACCAGTTCCGGTGGTGCTCCGTCGAGGTCCGGGGGCTCCTCGGCGGAGCGGTAGACCAGTACCGCGGCCGGCCCCTCGCCGAAGGGCGGACGGGCGGTGGCGGCGTAGGCCAGGACGGCGCCGAGCGAGAACAGGTCACTGGCGGGGGTGAGTTCCTCACCCGCCGCGTGTTCGGGAGACATGAACCCGGGGGTGCCGACGAGCTCGCCGCCCGCCGTGGGCAGCGCGTCGGCCGTCGGCTTGCTGATGCCGAAGTCGATGACCCTCGGACCGTCCCGGGTGAGCAGGATGTTCGAGGGCTTCAGGTCGCGGTGGATGATCAGGGCACGGTGGATCGCGGTCAGCGCCTCCACCAGCCCCGCCGCCAGTACCTGCAACGCGGACCCGGTGAGCGGGCCGTGTCGCGCCACGGCCTCGTGCAGCGACGGGCCCGTGACGAACTCCGTTGCCAGCCAGGGAATGTCCGCCTCGGTGTCGGCATCCACCACCGCCACGGTGTAGGCCCCGTTGACCGCCCTGGCCGCCGCCACCTCCTGGGTGAACCTGCGCCGGAAGCCGGCGTCGGCCGCGTACTCCTGCCGCACGGTCTTCACCGCGACGGGACGTCCGCTGTCGGTGGTGGCCAGGTAGACGTCGCCCATGCCGCCCGCGCCGAGCCTGCGCAGGGCGCGGTACGGCCCGATGGTCCGCGTGCTCATGCGGCGCTTGCGCGGAACGCGCGCAGCGTGGTGGCGGACCCGCAGAAGAGCGTTCCGCCCTTGGCCGCGGTGGTCCACATGCCCTCGTCGGAGGGGGCCTTCGCCACCCAGCGGATCGTGCCGTCGGCGGCGTCCAGGACGGCCGCGCCGGAGGATCCGTCCTGCAGGGGCACGGCGAAGAAACCGTCTCCGGCCGACGGTGCGTGATGGTCCGTTCCCATCCCGGTCGCCGCACCCACGGTGGTGTGCCACAACCCCTTGCCGGTCGTGACGTCCAGGCAGTAAGCGGTGCCCTCGTTCCCGGAGAGCAGCAGTCGGCCGGCGCCGAGCGCGCAGCCGAAGACCGTCTGCGGGACGGCGGGAGCCGTCCAGCGATGCCGCCCGGTGGCCGGGTCCAGAGCGGTGACCGCGAGGCCGTGCACGAGCACTAGCAGCTCGCCGGTGCGCAGCAGCCGCGTGGGTACCCCGGGATTCCCGGATGCGAGGCCCGTGACCTGCCAGCGGGGCGCGCCGGTGCGCAGGTCCACCGCGTGGATGACGTTGCCGTCCTCGTAGTAGCAGCGGCCGTCGGCGACCAGGCCCATCGAGCTGCCGGAACCGCTCAGTCTTTGCTCCATCTCGCGGGCTGTGAACACGGCCAGGTTCTGGGTGATCTCCTGCTGCCAGAGCACTGCCCCACTGCTCAGCTCGGTCCCGGTCACGACTCCACCGCCGGTGGTGGAGGTCTGACGGGCGAGCACCACCGTCCGGCCGTCCGCGCCGAAGGTCCGCAGGCTCATCGCGGCGTTGCCGAGCTGATCGGCGGGCACGGTCAGCGGGCCCTGGTGGCTCTCGCCCCCGGAGTTCAGCCACACCAGGTTCGCGAAACCCGGGGACGTCCCGTAGATCAGGTCGTCCTGCACCTGGAAGCACTGCACGTCCTGCCGGGACCAGGCCTGACGCCCCGTTGCCCCGTCGTAGGCGACCGCGCCCTGCCCCTGGCTCCACCACACCGGGGTGGCACCCAGCACGGACAGCTGGTGAGTGATCGTCACGCCGCTCACCGGAGCGCTCCACAGCGGCGCCGGAGCGGCAGGCGGCGTACCGGAATCCGCCGCTTCGGGGCCCCACGCGTCGACGTCCTTGCCCACCGGAGTCCGGCCACCGGCCCGGCGGGCGCTACGGGTGAGCAGCAGTGGTACGCCGACGGCGCCGGCCACTCCCGCGCCGAGGCCGGCGCCGAGCCCCAACAGGCCGCGGCGGCTGAGCGAGTGCCACGTCCGCACCGGCAGCGCGGGCGGATCGGCCGGCGGTGCGCCCAGGTCGGCTTCGGCCTGCCGTTCCCGGGCGTCGAGGTCGGCGAGCAGCCACGGGCTCAGCAGCGCCGCCGGATCGGCCGGGGCCAGTGCGGCGAGCACCGCCGGCGCGGTGGGGCGCCGGGCGGAGTCCTTGGCCAGGCAGGAGGCCACCAGGGGGAGCAGCGAGGCCGGTACTCCGGTGAGGTCCGGCTCCTCGTACACCACCCGCCGGTTGACGTGCGCGGGTTCACCGTCGCCGAACGGCGTGCGCCCGGTGAGCGCGTAGACCAGGAGGCAGCCGAGCGAGAACACGTCGGCCGCGGCGGTGGTGGCGGAGTCGGCGACGATGCGTTCGGGGGCGACGTACCCGGGCGTGCCGCACACCATGCCGGTCCGGGTCAGGTGCACGGCGTCGAAGGCGCGGCTGATCCCGAAGTCGATGACGCGCGGACCGTCCCGCGCGATGAGCACGTTGCCCGGTTTGAGGTCACGGTGCACCACCCCCGCCGCGTGGATCGCGGCCAACGCCTCGGCGAGGGCCGCGCCCAGGGCCCGGGTCCCCGCTTCGCCGAGGGTGCCGAACCGCAGGACCGCCTCGCCGAGGTCCGGCGCGGGCAGGTAGGACGTGGCCATCCAGGGACGGCGACCGCGCGCTTCCGCATCCACCACGGGCGGCGTGTGGAAGCCGGTCACCCGCCGTGCGGCCTCGACCTCCTGCCGGAAGCGGCGCTGGAACTGCGGGTCCTCGGCGTACTCGGCCCTGATCACCTTCACCGCGAGCAGTCGCAGCCCGGGTGACCGGGCCAGGTAGACCTCCCCCATCCCGCCCGAGCCCAGCTGCCGCAGCAACTGGTGCGGGCCCACGAACACGGCCTTCTGCTTGCCTAAGCCGTCGGTGCTCCTGTCGCCGGCCACCAAGCCTCCCCCGAATGCGGCGCCGTCCTCACGGACGGACACAGTGACACGTACACATCATCCTGTGGTTCCCTTTCGCACACGTGGCCACGGTCCGGTGCGGACCGCCGCCCTCGACTTCGTGAACTCCCTGACAGGCGGCCGCCCCTTCGTGAGGATGCCCGTATGGCAGACAACGCAGAGCTCTACGCTCTGATCGGCGTGGTCGGGGGAGCCGTACTGGGTGCGGGGGCCACCCTGTTCTCGTCGGCGCTGCAGACCAGAACGGCGGAACGCATCCGACGGCGCTCGCGTGCCGAGGAGGAGCTGCGCCGGCTCATCGCCTTGCGCAAGAGCACCCGCGAGGCGCTGAAGTGCCTGTCGGACGCGGTGGAAGGCCTGGAATCCGGCCGGCCGGACCCCAGGGACACCTTCATGGCCGGCTGGCAGGTGGCACGCAACGCCGTCACGGAGGCGGCGGACATGACCACGATCGACGGACTCCGCCTCGCGCAGTCCGCCGCCAGCATGGAGGCCATGCGCGGGCTGCGGCAGCGCCCGAGCCGATGGAGGTGGCCCCGCCGAAGCGGGCCGGGCCCCTCCCAGGGCAGCCCGGGCATCGTCATCTCCCTGGACGCGGCCGGCTTCGCCGTGGGCGAGGCCCTTCGCGCCCGGGACCTCGGCACCGCCCTGGGCCCGGAGGACAGGCGGCGGCTGCGGGAGCTGGTGACGCGTGCGGAGGAGGCCCGGTCCGCACTGCTGGCCACCCTCCTGGACCGGATGGAAGCCCTCCAGGGCTGAACGGCCGGACGCGACCCTTCAGGCGTCCTCCCCCTGGAGGCGGCGGGAGCCCTGCGCCGTATCCCGATCTCGCGGACCGGGTTTGAGGCGGCGCAGGGTGTAGCCCTCGTGGGCCGGGTCCAGGGGCCTGGTGGCCTGCTTGAAGAGGTACTCGGCCCGTTCGTAGGACAGGCGGCGCCGGCCCGTCTCCGGGCACAGGTCGGCCGGACCGGGAGGCCGGGCCGGTCCCGGCCGCCGCTCGGAGAGGAACAGCGGGCCCCGGGTGCGGCCGGCCAGCAGAGGGGGCAGGAGGCGGGCCGTCCCGGAGCGCCAGCTCACCCAGGTCCGGCCGGCGCGGGCCCGGCGGTCCTCAAGGTCCAGGTCCTCCACGTTCAGGGACAGGACGGTCTTCACCCCCGCCGCCGATTCGTGCAGGAGCCGCCACAACGTCCGCTCCCGCAGCGGCACTTCGGGGTCCTCCCACAGTGCGTCGAGCCGTACGGGGTCCAGTGCGGGCGCCCGGAGGCGGGTCCCGGGGCGCCGCTCCAGGCCGGCCGCGAGGTCGTCGAGGCCGGCCCAGGCGCCGAAGGAGCGTACGGCCGAGCGGTGCCGGTTCCAGGTCCCGGCCGCCGCACCGCCCCAGGCGGCCGTGCACACCCGGGCCACCTCGCCGGCCGTCAGCCCGGACAGCGGCGCGGCGTCGCCGAGGTCCAGGCGCAGCCGCCGCATGGTCTGGCCGTACGAGCGCACCGTCGCCGCGTCCAGATCCGCCCGGGCCAGGAAGGCCTCCGCGGCCCCGCCGAGGGCAGGACCCGGCGGCTGACCGCCCGGGCCGCCGGGGGCGGGCACCTCCTGCGCGCGCCGGTTCAGGAAGGCGCGCTCGGCGGCGTTCCTGGCGAGCGCCGCGGCCCGGAGGAACTCCAGCCGCGCCTCCGGGCCGCGGCCCAGGCGCAGCAGCAGGTCGCCCCGCACGCTGGGGAGGAGGTGGTAGTCGCGGAGCACGGGATCGGCGACCAGGGAGTCGACCAGATCGAGGCCGGCCTGCGGCCCGTGCGCCATGCCGAGGGCCACCGCCCGGTTGAGCTGGACCACCGCCGTCGGCAGCAGTCGCGCCAGGGCCCCGTACAGGGCCGCGATCTGCACCCAGTCGGTCTCCTCGGCGGTGCGCGCCTGCGCATGGCACACGGCGATCGCCGCTTGCAGCACGTACGGGCCGGGGACCCCGCCGGCCTCCCGCGCACGCAGCATCGCGGTGAAGCCGCGCCGGACGAGCAGCCGGTCCCAGCGGCCCCGGTTCTGCTCGTGGAGCTGGACGGGCTCGCCCGCGGGCCCGGTGCGCGCCGCCGCACGGGAGGCCTGGATCTCCATCAGGGCGACCAGGCCGTGCACCTCGGCCTCCCGCGGCGCCAGCTCGGCCAGCAGCCGGCCCAGCCGGAGCGCTTCGAGGCAGAGCCCCGGGCGCATCAGATCGTCGCCGGAGGTGGCCGAGTACCCCTCGTTGAAGATCAGGTAGATGACCTCCAGTACCGAGGACAGCCGCTCGGGCAGCTCCGAGTCCTCCGGCAGGTCGAAGGGCACGCGGTGCTCCGCCAGTGTCCGCTTGGCGTCGGCGATGCTCCGGGTGACGGCGGCAGCCGTGAGGAGGAAGGCCCGTGCGATCTCCTCGGCCGTCAGACCCCCCAGCAGCCGGAGCGTGAGCGCCGCACGGTCCCGGGTCGGCAGCACGGGATGGCAGGAGAGGAACATCAGGCGCAGGACGTCGTCCTGCTCGGGCTCCTGCCGGTCCGGCCCCTCCTGCTGCTCCTCCAGGTCCGCCCGCTCGCGGGCGAGCCGCCCCTGCTTGTCCGCGAGCAGCCGGGAGCGCCTGATGTGGTCGACCGCCCGCCGTTTGGCGGTGGTCGTCAGCCAGGCGCCGGGGTTGTCCGGGACCCCGGCGTCCGGCCACTGTTCGAGCGCGGCGACGAGCGCGTCCTGGGCCAGCTCCTCGGCCAGGCCCACGTCGTGCACCAGGCGCGTCAGTGTGGCGATGATCTTGGCCGATTCGAGCTTCCAGACCGCGTCGACCGTCCGCGAGATGTCGGGCACGGAATCAGGGGCCGAAGACCTGCTGGACCACGCTCTCGCCGTCACCGACGATCCTGCGGAAGCGGCGGGCCAGCTCGATCGCCTCCTCCCTGGAGCGGACCTCGATCAGCGCGAAACCGGCCACGGCCTCCTTGGCCTCGGTGAACGGCCCGTCCGTCACGGTGATCTCCTCACCGGCGGAGGCCACCAGGATGCCGCCCGGTTCCAGGCCGCCCGTGGCCAGCAGGACGCCGGCCGCGGTCAGCTCCTCGATGAACTTCCCCATCTCGGCGTACAGCCGCTCGTCGGGGGCGGTGTCGGAGGGCTTCGTCGTCATCAGGTAGCGCATGGGGACTCCTCGTCTCGCGGTGCCGAGCTGCTGCCCGCACCTTGCCTACACGTCGAACGGCCGATGTGACAGGGAACGCGCCGATTCCCTGTCACATCGGCCGTTCGACGTAGCAGCGAGAACCGAACCAGAGCCCAGCCGCCCGAGACGAACCCGAGAGGTACCCGCCATGACTGCCCAGACCCCCGCTCAGACCCGGATCCCGACGCCCGCCGGCACCGTCTCCTCCGCTCCGTCCTCGGCCCCGTCCCCGTCCCCGTCCTCCCGAACCTCCGCCGTCACCCGCTCCCTCCTCGCCTGTGCGGTCGCGGCCTCCCCGCTGTGGGCCTTCGTCTCCCTGACCCAGGCCGCGACCCGCCAGGGCTTCGACATCACCCGCCACCCGCTGAGCGCCCTGAGCAACGGCAGCCTCGGCTGGCTCCAGATCACCAACTTCCTGCTCGCCGGAGCCCTCCTCGCCCTCGGGGCCGGCGGCCTGCGCCGGGCCCTGCGCGGAACCCCGGGAGGCACCTGGGCGCCGCGCCTGGTTCGGATCGCCGGCATCGGCATGATCGCCGCGGGAGCCTTCGTCATGGACCCGCTCGACGGGTTCCCCCTGGGCGCCCCCTCCGCGGAGACCGCCACGCTCACCTGGCACAGCTACGCCCACTTCGCCGCCGGGTCGGTCACCTTCACCTCGCTGATCGCCGCCTGCTACGTCCTGGGCCGGCACTTCGGCCGCGCAGGGAACCGCCGGTACGCGATCGCCTCCCGGATCGCCGGTACGGCCCTCCTGCTCGGCAACGGCTGGGCGATGAGCGGTGGCCGGGCGGGCACCTTGACCCTGGCCGTCGGAGCCGTCACGGCGATGCTCTGGGTCTCCGTGGTCGCGTACGGCAAGCGCCGGGGCATCTGACCTCACGGGTCCTCCCGGCCTTTTAACCGCTGGTGCGGAGGGTGTCAAGTCCCGAGTTTCCGGAACATGACCCGGATGCCCCGCCCGGGGCTTACTTGAGGCAGAAGGAAGAGACGGAAAGCCTCTCCAAGGAATTCCTCCTCTCCCCGAATTACCTCACCGTCCCGGATATCCGGGACACGTAACCCATAGGAGAAGGTCATGAACCGTAAGACTCGCACCAACAACGTCGTCCGCACCAACCGTCGTGGATTCCGCTTCGCGACCCTGGTCGCATCGGCCGCCATGATCTCGGGAGGGGTTCTCATTCCGGCCTCCATGGCGACGGCGGCTCCGGCCCCCGCCCACGTGGCCACCGCTCTCCCGGCCGCCGGTGGCGCCGGAGGGGACGGCGGCGAGGGCGGCGGCGGCTTCATCGGCGGCGGTGGCGGCTCCGGCGGCTCCGGCGGGGGCAGCGTCCTCGGTACCGGCGGCGCCGGTGGCAACGGAGGAAAGGGCGGCAACGGCGTCCTCTCCGGCGGCGGTGGCGGCGGCGGCGGTGGCGGCGGTGAAGGCGTCATCGGCGGCAAGGGCGGCAACGGCGGTGGCGGTGGCAGCGGCCTCTTCGGTGGCAGCGGCGGCAACGCCGGCAACGGCGGCGACGGGCTTCTGGTCGGCGGCAACGGCGGTAAGGGCGGCCGGGGCGGCGACGGCGTCTTCCAGGGCGGCAACGGCGGCAAGGGCGGCAAGGGCGGCTTCGGCGGCCTGTTCGGCGGCCTCGGCGGCGCCGGTGGCACCGGAGGCATCAGCATCTTCTGATCCTTCGGCACCGCACCTAGCTCGACGGGGGTGGGGGGCCGGCAGGCCGCCCCCCCCCCCCCCCCCCCGGAAACCCGGCGTCAGTCCAGATACCCGGCCAGCCCGGCGAACCCGAACCGTGGACCCCCCAGCTAC
>NZ_JBITDL010000021.1:0-112761 GCF_044454225.1 Streptomyces sp. NPDC051563 | reverse complement strand
CGGCTTTGGGGGCGCCCGGGGGGGCGCGGGGGCCCGCGTGCCATACATATTCTATGTCCACCCCCCCCCCCCACCGGGCGGGGGGGGGGGGGCGCCCCCCCCCCCCCCCACCCCCACCCCGCCCGCTTCACCCCTTCTTCATCCCTCATCAGCGACATCCCGTGCTCACGGAAACGGAGAACCCCCATGTTCACGAGCCCCTGGCAGCGTCCGCTCATCCTGGCGGCGGCCTCCCTGGCTTTCGTCACCGGTACGGCGTGCGCCGCGCAAGCTGCGCAGTCCCACAGCCCCGCAAGCTCCGTTTCCTCGGTCATGACCGGATCGCCCGCCCACTGCGGGCTCGGCGGCGAGGGCGGCGAGGGCGGCAAGGGTGGCGAGGGCGGCAAGGGCGGGGAACCCGGCAAGCCCGGTGAGCCCGGCAAGCCCGGCGGGGTCGGCTGCTTCCGGTTCGACGACCTGCCGGACAAGCCGAAGTCGGAGCTGACGGTGGTGGACAAGGTGCGCATCGTGGTGACCCTGCTGGCCGACGACTCCGACGAGACCAAGGAGAAGATCGCCAAGAAGTACAAGATCTCGGAACAGCAGATCGACTCCTGGAAGAAGAGCTACCTCGACGGCGACTGGCTCGCCCTGATGGGAAGCAACTCCCCCTTCTCCTCGCTCTCCTCCTGAGGAACGGGCCCGTCCGGCCCCCGGCCGGCCGGGTCCTTTTCCGTCAGAATCCGCAATTCACCGTTGGTCATTCATGATTCGTAATTCATCGTTCATCGTTCATCGTTCGCCACATCATCGGCAAGGAGAATCCCATGCGCGTGCATTCCTTGAAGTTCCGTATCGGTCTGCTCATCTCGTCGACGTTGGTCGGCGCCGGTGCGATGGCACCCGCGGCCATGGCGGCCCCGGCTCCCGCATCGGCCGTCCGGACGGCCCCGGCGTCCGGAGGCTGGGGCGGCTTCGACGGCGGTGACAGCAGACCGGGCACGAGCCGGCTCGCCGGCAAGGTCAAGGTCGGCAACGGCAGCGTCCGGGTCGGGGACCGGGTCTGCGCGGGCAACTGCAACGGAACGGTCAACGGCACCAACGGGGGCCGCGGCGGAATCTGCGCCGGGCTCTGCAACGGCAGCGCCAACGGCGGCAACGGCACCCAGGGCCTCCCCTCCGGCAACGGTACGAAGGGCGGCAACGGCGGGATCTGCGCCGGAGTGTGCGGCGGCAGCGTCAACGGCGGCAACGGAGGCAACGGCGGCAACGCGATCCCCGGCGGCGACGGGGGCAACGGCGGCAAGGGCGGCACCGGCGGCATCTGCATCGGTGTCGGCTGCGAAAGCAGCGGCCGCGGCGGCAACGGCGGAGCCGGCGGCGACGACGACTGACAGCCAGGACCTCCCGGACAGCCAGGATCTCCCGGACAGCCCGGACCTCCCCGACAGTCCGGACCTCCCGGCCGGGACACCCACCCGTGGGGCGAGCACCGCGCTCGCCCCACGGGCGTGCGTGTGGACCGCTGACTAGACTGGCCGAGGGAGGCGCCTGATGGGCACGGCAGCGAACCGGGGCCTTTATACGGGCCGCGCCTCCGGCCTGATCGGGCTCCAGATCGCCGGTTACCGGATCGAGCGCATCATCGGCCGGGGCGGCATGGCCGTCGTCTACCAGGCGAAGGACCTGCGCCTGGACCGTACGGTCGCGCTCAAGCTGATCGCCCCGGAACGCGTCCGGGACGAGGTCTTCCGGCGCCGCTTCGCCCACGAGTCCCGCGTCGCCGCGAGGATCGAGCACCCGCACATCGTGCCCGTCTTCGAAGCCGGGGAGACCGACGGGGTCCTCTACATCGCCATGCGGTACGTCGCCGGACCGGACCTGCGGATGCTGCTGGACCGGGAGGGACCGCTGCCGGTCGCGACCGCGCTGCGCATCGCCGGCCAGGTGGCATCGGCGCTCGACGCGGCCCATGAGCACGATCTGGTGCACCGGGACGTCAAACCCGCCAACATCCTGGTCGCCGAGGGCACCGACAGCGAGCACCCGGAGCACGTCTACCTCACGGACTTCGGGCTGACGAAGAAGTCGCTGGCGCTCACCGGGTTCACCACGGCGGGCGAGTTCGTCGGCACGGTCGACTACATGGCCCCGGAGCAGATCGCCGGGCGCCCGGTCGACGGCAGGTGCGATGTCTACAGCCTCGGCTGTGTCGTCTACGAGTCGCTCGCCGGCGAGCCGCCCTTCGTGCGGGACGACGCCCCCGCGCTGCTGTGGGCGCACCAATACGACAAGCCGCCTCCCCTGACGGAGAAGCGGCCCGATATCGCGCCGGCGGCCGGCGGGGTACTGGCGAAGGCTCTGGCGAAGGTCCCGGAGGACCGTTACGACTCCTGCCTGGAATTCGTGGCGGCGCTGCGTGCGGCCACGGCCGTGGCACCCGCCCGGCGAACCGCTCTGCGGTCCGGGAGCCCGGGGGACGGGGATCGGGAGGCCGGGGGCCGGAAGGACGGTGAACCCGGGGACGGGACGCCGCCCAGGGAGCCGCCGGACTGGGCCCGGCCGGTGTTCACAGTCCCATCGAGACGGCCAGGCGGGTCATCTCCGCCGTGGTGTTGATGCCCAGCTTGACGCGGATGCGGCGCAGGTAGGCGTCGACCGTGTGCTTGGAGAGTCCCATGGAGCGGGCCGTCTGTACGTAGGTGCACCCGGCGGCGATGTGACGCAGCGCCTCCTGCTCGCGCGGGGCGAGGACGGCTGCGGGGGTCTCGGCTTCGGTGTGCGGCGCGACCAGTGTGAGGCTCATGGGACTTCCTCCGCTTCGGCTCGGTCATCACGGCTGCTCGCACCTTTGAAAGCAGAGGACATGTCCACGAATGTGAATGTATGTCCGTGTTAAAGAGCCTGTGGGTGGGAGTTCATGAGCCTGTCCGTCCTGTGTCACGGGCGTGTCACAGGGGAGGGGAGAAGGTCCCGGGACCGCTAGAAATCGACGAGGGACTGCTCGGCCCAGATGGTCTTGCCGAAGAGGGTGTGCCGGGTGCCCCAGCGCTGGGTGAGCTGCGCGACCAGCAGCAGGCCGCGCCCTCCCTCGTCGAAGATCCGGGCGCGCCGCATGTGCGGGGCCGTACCGCTCGCGTCCGAGACCTCGCAGATCAGCGTCGAGCCCTCGTGGATCAGCCGGAGCTGTACGGGGGCCTCGCCGTAGCGGATGGCGTTGGTGACCAGCTCGCTCACCACCAGCTCCGTGACGAAGGCGGCCTCGTCGAGCCCCCAGACGGTCAGTTGGTCGGTGGCGTTGCGCCGGGCCTGCGCCACGAAGGAGGGGTCGGAGGGCAGGTCCCAGACGGCGACCTTGTCGGTGTGCAGGGCCCTGGTCCGGGCGACGAGCAGCGCCACGTCGTCCTCGGGACGGTGGGTCAGCAGGGCCGTCAGCACCCGGTCGCAGACGGTGTCCAGGGTGGAGGCGGGCAGGATCAGGGCCGCGAGCATGCTGTCCAGAGCCTCGTCGATGTCGTGGTCACGGGCCTGGAGGAGGCCGTCGGTGTAGAGCGCGAGGAGACTGCCCTCGGGAAGCTCCACCTCGACGGTCTCGAAGGGCAGGCCCCCCAGGCCCAGCGGCGGCCCCGCCGGGACGTCGAGCAGGTACGCGGAGCCCTCGGGGGAGACCACGGCGGGCGGCGGATGACCGGCCCGTGCGGCGGTGCACCGGCGGGTCACCGGGTCGTACACCACGTACAGGCAGGTGGTGCCGATGCCACTGGCGTCGTCCCCGCCCGTCTCCGAGGCCGACAGGTGGAGGATCAGGTCGTCGAGATGGGTGAGCAGCTCGTCGGGCGGCAGGTCCACGTCGGCCAGGGTGCGCACCGCGGTGCGCAGCCGGCCCATGGTGGCGGAGGCGCGCATGCCGTGGCCGACGACATCGCCCACGACCAGGGCCACCCGGGCCCCGGACAGCGGGATCACGTCGAACCAGTCGCCGCCCACCCCGGCATCGCCGGCGGCCGGCAAATAGCGGGAGGCGATCTCCAGCGCCGACTGCACGGGCAGCGTCTGGGGGAGCAGGCTGCGCTGCAGCGTCATGGTGCTGGTGTGTTCCCGGGAGGTCCGGCGCGCCCGGTGGATGCCGGTGGCCGCCCGGGCCGCGAGCTCCTCGGCCAGTCGCAGGTCCTCCGGGTCGAAGGGCTCCCGGTTCCGGTGACGGCTGAAGAAGGCCAGGCCGATGGTGGTGCCGCCGTCGCGCAGCGGCACCAGCATCATCGAATGGGTGCCGTACTCACCGATCCAGCTCGCCGCGGGATCCTGCGCGACCCACCGGGCGACGGCCGGGTCGGCGGTCCCGTACACGGCGCCCCGCCCCGCGGCCAGACACTCCGCGGGGGGCGACAGCGCCGGGTAGACGGTCGTCTCCCCGACCGCGAACCGGGACTCCTGGCTCCCGCCGAGCACCGACCGCACGGCGCTGCGGGACACCGAGACCGCGCCCGTCCCGGAACCGGGGGCCGGGCCCTCGCCGCGCGGGGAGGTCTCCAGCAGGTCGACGATCGCGAAGTCGGCGAGCCGGGGGACGGCCGCGTCGGCCAGTTCCTGCGCGGTGTGGGCACTGTCCGGGGCGGCGGTGATGATGCGGGCCCCGGCGAGGGTCGGCGGGAGCGCCGCCCGCGGGGCGGTGTCGGCCGCGGCCTTTTCGTGCGCGGTCAGGAACACGGCCCGCACCCGGCCGTCCGGACCCGGTACGGGGGCCAGCGAGGTCGCCCAGCCGGGCGCCGCGCCCCCGCCGGGCGGCCGGACGAGCCCGTCCACGGACTGCGGATCGCCGGTCTCCAGCACCCGGCGCATCCCCCGCTCGGTCTCCTCGCTCACCGCGTCGGGGGCGATCTCCGACAGGCGCAGCCCGCGCATCTGGGCCTCCTTGAGGGAGAGCGCGCGCCGCATGCCCGCGTTCGCCCGCACCAGCCGCAGGTCCTCGTCGAAGACCGCCAGGACGCAGGGGGACCGGTCGAAGGCCCAGTCGCCCAGGGCCCCGTCCCAGGGGGCCTCGGGCTCCCCGTCCGCGGCGGACATCACGAACCATTCGGCCGCCCCGTCGGCGGCCGGCCTGCGGTGCGCGAGGAGGACGGCCTCCAGCCGCCGGCCGTCCCGGTGGCGCAGCGCGACGGTGCCGCTCCACCGCTCCTGCCCGGGTGCGAGCGGCCGCGCCGCAGGGCCCGTACCGCCGGATCCCGGCGACGGTTCCGCTTGCTCCGGTCCCTCCGCCCGCCCGGACCCGTCGGGCCGGTCCGCGAGCAGCTCCGCGGCGGGCCGCCCCACGACCTCCGCGGGCGCGTAGCCGAGCAGCCGGCGGGCCTCCTCGCTCCACCCGGTCACGATGCCCTGTTCGCTGACGGTCGCCGTGGCCGTGGCCGTGTGCGCCGTCCGGGGGGAGGCGTGCGTGGTCCGGGCGGGCCGCTCACCGGGAGGGGTGGGAAGTTGCTCCATCGCCGCTCATCTCGCCTTCGCTGGCCAGGGGCTCCACTGACAAGCATCGTCCGGCGCGGCAAGGAGCACCAACGCGGGGAGAGGGCCGGGGTCGGGGCGAGACCGCCCCGGCGGGCCACGAGGAGGACGGCGCCCCCCTCGGCGGTGGGACGCGACCCGGTGCGATCGGCGGGGAGCCGGCCGGGTACGTGAAGGCAGCGGCCGGGGGCGGGTCAGGTGGCCCGGGCCTCAGCCGTCGCCGGCGCGGCCACGGCCGAGGTCCAGCAGCCGGCGGTCGCCCTCGGCGATCAGTGCGCGCGGGTCGACCGGGGCGCCCAGGACGGCGAGCCGGGCGAGTGCCAGGACGAAGGTGCGTCCGTCGTCCGGCACCTCCCCGGTGACGGGGACGACCTGGACGTCGCCGCGGCCGGCGAGGTTGCGCCGGACCGAGGTGAGGAGCGCGCTCCCGCCGCCCACCTGGAGGAAGACGCGGGCCCCCTGGTCGTAGGCGGTGCGGACGGCCTCGTCGAAGCGGACCGGCGCGGACGCGTGCCGGGCCCACAGGGCGCGCAGTTGCTCGGGGTCGGCGCAGACCTCCGCGTTCACGGAGGAGACGAACGGGACGGCGGGGGCTCCGATGCGGCGGGTGGCGAGGTCCGCGCGCATGACCTCCTCGGCGCGGGCCAGCCGAGGGGAGTGGAAGGCGTTGGACACGTCGAGGGCCGCCGTGACGATCCCGGCACCGGCGCAGGCCTCGCGCAGGGCGGCGAGACCCTCCGGGGTGCCGCTGACCACGATTTGCCGGGGCTGGTTGAAGCAGGCGAGCCACACGTCGTCGATGCCGTCGGCGAGCCGGCGGCAGGTCTCCTTGTCGGTCTGCACCGCCAGCATCCCGCCACGGAGCCCGGTCCCGGCCCGCCGCAGGGCCGCACCCCGGTGCACCAGCAGCCGTACGGCGTCCACGGGGGTGAGCGCCCCGGCCGCGGCGGCGGCCGCGAACTCCCCGGCGCTGTGGCCGAGGGCGAGGCCGGGGGTGACCCCGCAGTCGGCGAGGACCCGGGTGGCGGCGATCTGGACGGTGCCGAGCAGCGGCTGGCACACCTCGGTGGCGGCGAGCCTGCGCCCGAGCTCCCCGTTGTCCACGGGGAAGGCCCGGCCGGCCAGGTCGGCCCGGGGCACGGAGGCCTCGCCGTACAGCAGGTCGGCCAGGTCGAAGCCGAGGCCGGACCGGGCCACGGCGCTCAGGACGCAGACGGCGGAGCGGTAGGCGGGGAACCTCGCGTAGAGGTCCCGCATCATGCCCGGCTGCTGACTGCCCTGACCGGGGAAGAGGAAGGCGGTACGGCGCCGCGCGGCCGGCAGTGGGGCATCGGCGGCGAAGGCCCCGTCGCCGAGGTCGCCGCGCGCTCCGGCGAGGAGCTGCTCGCGGGCGTGGCGCAGCCGCTCGACGAAGGCCTCCGTACCGGTGGCCACGATCGCGAGCCGGGCCGGGAGCGGCGGCCGCGAGCCTAGGGTGTGGGCCAGGGCCGCCAGCGGCGTACGGTCCGCCGCGTCGAGTACGTCGAGAACCTCGCCGATGTGCTGGTCCAGCTGCTCGGGGTCGCCGGCCGAGAGGAAGAGGAGCTGGGGCCCGGCGTCACCGGTGCTCCCGGTGCTTTCGGCGCCTCCGGCGCTTCCGGTGTCCGCCGCGCGGTGCCGAGGCCGGGCACGGACCGGTTCGGGGCGCTCCTCCAGCACCACGTGGTCGGTGGCTCCGCCGGACCCGAACGAGCCGGAGGCGGCACGTCGCGGAGCGCCGCCGCCCGGAAAGGGCCGTGCGGTGTCGGAGAACCGCAGGCCCGCGGCGGCGTCCTCGTAGGCCCGCCGCACGGCGCGCAGCCGGCCCCGGCCTTCGGCGGTGGGGACCAGGGGGCCGGGGGAGGCGCCGTCGTCGGCCGAGCCGATGCCCTTGATCTCCGCGTGGACGCGGTCGCCGGCGGCGAGGGCGTCGGCGAGCGGCCGCAGCACGACGACACCGGCGCCCTGGCCGAGGACGAACCCGTCGGCCTCCGCGTCGAAGGGGCGGCACACCCCGCTGCGGGACAGGGCGCGGAGCCCGGAGAACCCGGCCAGGCCGTCGGGGGTGAGGTCGAGGTGGACGCCGCCGACGACGAGGGCGATGCGGCAGGTGCCCCGGCGCAGCCGGGCCATCGCCCGGTCGAGGGCGACCAGCGAGCCGCAGCACGCGGCGCCGACGGCGAAGCCGGGACCGCCCAGGTGGAACGGCCGGTCGCCGGGGGCGTGGACGGTCTCGTGGTTCCGGCGTTCCCCGGGCACGGCGCCGCACTGCCGTGCCCCGCAGAGCAGGAGGTTCCAGTGGCCGGTGACGTCGGTGACGTCGGGGGCGTCAGTGACGCCGGGGGCGCCGGGAAGGCGGCAGCCGGTTCCGATGATGGCGATGTCAGTCATGGCGGGTCTGCCTCCGGTCCGGGTGGCGCACGGTTCCTGCGGTGTGCAGGACGGTCGCTCTCCACCGTGCCCGGAGGCGGCGCGGGGCCGTAGACCCGGCTATTCGTTACTTGACAGGGCTCCGGCGATGGCACCCGCCCGCGGCAGGTGCGGTCCGGGACCGCGGCGTACGTTGGGAGGGGGGAGGGGAGAGGACAACGGCCGCTGCAGGAAGGGCTGACCCATGGCACACACGGCTGGCGCCCACGGCACGAACAAGGCGGCGCAGTTCCTGGAGAGCCCCTTCGTCGGGCTGTCCCCCTGGATCGTCTTCGCCTTCGTGGTGGGGCCCGGACGCTTCGAATGGGCGGTGGGGCTGGCCCTGGCCATCTCCGTCTGCCTCGTCGTCGGCAGCAGGATGGCCCGCCCAGGATCCTCCCTGAAGATCCTGGAACTCGCCGACGTCGTGTTCTTCGCGATCCTGACGGTGGTCGGGGCCTTCGCCAGTGCCGGCACGCGCCGCTGGCTGGAGACCTACGCGGGCGAGATCTCGAACATCGCCCTCTTCCTCATCGCCCTCGGCTCCATCCTGGCCGGGGTGCCGTTCACCCTGCAGTACGCCCGGGAGCAGGTGGACCGGAAGTTCTGGGACTCGCCCGTCTTCAAGCGGACGAACTACCTGATCACCGGGGTCTGGGGACTGGCCTTCCTGATCAACGCGCTCGTCGGGGCGTACGGGGACCTCGTGCTGCGCGACCCGGACAACATGTGGACCGGCTGGATCATCCAGGTCCTCACCATCATCGGAGCCGTGCGCTTCACCGAGAAGTATCCGGAGGTCGTACGGGCCCGGGTCCGGGCCGGCGCCGAAGGGCAGACGCCGGCCGGTTCCTGACCCCGGCCGGTCCCTGACCCCGGCCGGTCCCTGACCCCGGCCGGTCCTTGACCCCGGCCGGTCCCTGATCCCGGCCGGTTCCTGACGCCGACCGGTTTCCGGCCCCGAACGCACAGCGGGGGCCGCCGCGGACGACCGCGACGGCCCCCGCTGCCGCGAGGCGGTGGATCAGCCGGTGAAGCCGGCCGTGATGGAGGTGAACTGCCAGTCGCTCTGGGCGATGCCGGAGCAGGTCTCCTGCAGGCCGCCGCCGGGGCAGCCGCGGTCGCGGTTCACCGACCAGAAGGCGAGGCGCGCGATGTGGTGGGAGTTGGCCCAGTTGCGGATGTCGGTCCAGTTCTGGACGGTGGTGGTCTCCTGGGTGTCGCTGAGGCCGTTCATGCCCGAGATGCCGATGTGGGAGTACGCGGTCGCGTCGTCCCAGCCGTAGACGGACTTCAGCTTGGCCTTGAGGCCCTCGGTGGCGCTGACGGTGCTGGCGTACATGTCCGTCGAGGCGTTGCCGAAGTCGAAGGGCATGATCGTGAAGACGTCGATGCCGGCGTTCAGCGCCTTGGACTGCTCGATCAGGCGGTTGCCCCAGCTGGTCGGGCCGGTGGTGGCGGTGCCGAAGGTCAGGATGGTCTTCAGGCCGGGGTTGTTCTGCTTGACGATCTTGAGCGCGCCGAGGATGCGGTCCTGGACCACGGCGTTCTCGAACTCGTCGGTGTTCTCGATGTCCACGTCGATGGCCTTGAGGCCGTACGCGGAGATGACCTGCTGGTAGGCCCCCGCCAGAGCCTCGGCGCTGGAGCAGTTGGGGCCGAGCTTGTTGCCCTGCCAGCCGCCGATGGAGGGGACGATGTCGCCGCCCGCCGCGCGGATCGAGGCGATGGTGCTCTGGTCCACGCCGCCGGTCAGCGGGCGCTGTCCGTCCCAGGACGCGTTGCAGCCGCCGGAGGAGAGGATGAACGCCATGGTGAACCACTTGGTGCCGGTCGCGTTCATCACCGTGGTCGGGCTCGGCGGGTTGCCCCAGCCGAGGTAGAGGTACGGCGCGGCCTGCTTGAAGCCGGTCGGCGGCGTGGTCCCGGTGTCGGTGGTGACGTTGACGGTGTTCGAGGCCGCCGAGGTGTTCCCCGCGGCGTCGCGGGCCCGCACGGTGAAGGCGTAGGCGCTGCTGGGGGTCAGGCCGCTGACGGTCGCGCCGGTGGTGGCGGAGGTCGCGACCTTGGTGGCGCCCTGGTAGACGTCGTAGCCGCTCACGCCCACGTTGTCGGTGGAGGCGGTCCAGCTCAGGGAGGCGGTGGTGGAGGTCTTGCCGGTGGCGGTGAGGCTGCCGGGCACGGTGGGCGCCTGGGTGTCGGCGCTGCCGCCCGGGCCGTCCAGGGTGATGTCGTCGGCGTAGTAAGTGCCCTGTCCGTACCAGCCGTTGAGGTAGACCTCGGCGCTCGTCTGGGAGGCGCCGGTGGTGAAGGCGACGGTCAGCTTGGTGTACGCGGACGCCGAGGGGGTCCAGGTGGAGGTGCCGCCGGTGACCCCGAGGTAGACGTAGCTGCCGCGGACCCAGGCGGAGAGCGTGTAGCTGGTGTTGGGCTGGACGGCGACGGTCTGCACGCACTTGGCGTTGTCGCTCGCGCTGGCCGCGGCGGCCAGCGCCTTGCTCCCGCCGTGCACCGGCGAGGCGACCACGGAGCCCAGCCCGCCGGAACAGGACCAGCCGGCCGTGGTGCCGGACTCGAAGTCGCCGTTCGAGAGGATGTTGGCGCCGAAGGCGGCCCCGGGGGAGGTCAGCACCGCGGCGGCGCCGAGCAGCGTCGCGCCGAGGCCGCAGGCCAGCCGCGTACGGGTTCGGGTAGGGGTACGCAAGGAAGTGCCTCCAGTGGGAATGGGGGGACGGCATGGAGCGCGAAGCCTGGGCGTGCGGCCCGCCGGGGGCGTGTGGGGACGGGCGGCGGGCCCGTGGGTGGGGGGCCTGCGGCCGGGCGGGCGTGGGCAGTTGACGTCGTATCCGCTTCGTGTGCGCTCCGTGGCCGGGAACCTAATCCTCCGGAAGGACCGCCGTCAACAGGTCTGGACCAACTGATAGGTGGTTATCTCAATCGGAAGGTTTACTAACCTTGAAGCTTGACAAGCCTCCCGCCCCTTCGGAAGCATGTCGCGGTGCCAGCTCCCCGCCCCCACCACGTCGCCGTACTCGTCCTCGAAGGGGCGAAACCCCTCGACGTCGGCATCCCCGCCCAGGTGTTCACGACCCGCGCGAGCATGCCCTACGAGGTCCGGGTCTGCGGCGCCGCCCCGGGACTCGTGACCGGCGGTGACGGCCTCTCCTACTCCGTCGCCCACGGCCTCGAAGCCCTCGCCTGGGCCGACACCGTCTTCGTCCCCGGCTACCGCTTCCCCGACCGCGAGGACCCGCCGCGGGCCGTCGTCGACGCGCTGATCGCCGCCCACGAACGGGGAGCCCGGCTCGCGGCCATCTCCACGGGAGCCTTCGCACTCGCCGCCACGGGCCTGCTCGACGGCAAGCGCGCCACCACGCACTGGCACTACACCCGGGCGCTCGCGGCGAAGTGGCCCCTGGTCCGCGTCGACGAGAACGTCCTGTTCGTCGACGAGGGCTCCGTGCTTACCTCGGCCGGAGCCGCCTCCGGCATCGACCTGTGCCTGCACGTCCTGCGCAGCGACCTCGGAGTCGCCGCGTCCAACCACACCGCCCGCCGGCTGGTCGCGGCCCCCTACCGCAGCGGCGGCCAGGCGCAGTACGTCCAGCGCAGCGTGCCCGAACCGCTCGGCCCGCGCTTCGCCGCCACCCGCGAGTGGGCGCTGCACCGGCTCGGCGAACCCCTCACCCTGGAAACCCTCGCCCGGCACGCGGCGGTGTCCCCGCGCACGTTCTCGCGCCGCTTCGCCGAGGACACCGGCTACACGCCGATGCAGTGGGTGATGCGCGCCCGCATCGACGTGGCCCGCGAGCTCCTGGAGCGTTCGGAGCGCAGCGTGGAGCAGATCGCCGCGGACGTGGGCCTCGGCACCGGCGCCAACCTCCGCCTGCACTTCCAGCACATCCTGCGGACCACCCCGAGCGAGTACCGCCGCACCTTCGCCCGGGGCGAGTGAGCCCGGATCAGCCGCCGCGTGGCGCGATCCTTGCGGACCGTGGCGATCGCGCCGCTGTCGCGGACCCGCCGCGGAGGCGAACCTGGTGGTGAACCCAAGGGACAGGGAACAGGGAGACACCATGACTCGCATCGCCATCAACGGATTCGGCCGCATCGGACGCAACGTGCTCCGCGCACTGCTCGAACGCGACAGCAAGCTCGAGGTCGTCGCCGTCAACGACCTCACCGAGCCCGCCACCCTCGCGCGGCTGCTCGCGTACGACACCACCTCGGGCCGGCTCGGCCGCCCGGTGACCGTGGACGGGGACGTCCTCGTCGTCGACGGCCGCCGCATCAAGGTGCTGGCCGAGCGCGAGCCCTCGCAGCTGCCCTGGGCCGAGCTCGGCGTGGACATCGTGCTGGAGGCGACCGGCCGCTTCGCCACCGCCAAGGCCGCGAGCGCGCACATCGACGCCGGAGCCAAGAAGGTGCTCGTCAGCGCACCGGCGGACGGGGCCGACATCACCCTCGCGTTCGGCGTGAACAGCGACTCCTACGACCCGGCGCTGCACACCATCGTCTCCAACGCCTCGTGCACGACCAACGCGCTCGCGCCGCTGGCCGCCGTACTGGACGAACTCGCGGGCATCGAGCACGGGTTCATGACCACCGTGCACGCCTACACGCAGGAGCAGAACCTCCAGGACGGTCCGCACCGCGACCCCCGCCGCGCCCGCGCCGCCGCCGTGAACATCGTGCCGACCACGACGGGCGCCGCCAAGGCCATCGGCCTGGTCCTGCCGAACCTGGACGGCAAGCTGTCCGGCGACTCGATCCGCGTCCCCGTTCCGGTCGGTTCGATCGTCGAGCTGAACACCACCGTCGCCCGCGACGTGACCCGCGAGGACGTCCTGGCCGCCTACCGCGCCGCCGCCGAAGGGCCGCTCGCCGGCGTGCTGGAGTACTCGGACGACCCGCTGGTCTCCTCCGACATCACGGGCAACCCGGCCTCCTCCATCTTCGACTCGCAGCTCACCCGCGTCGAAGGTCGCCACATCAAGGTGGTGGCCTGGTACGACAACGAGTGGGGCTTCTCGAACCGGGTCATCGACACGCTCGAACTCCTCGCGAGCCGCTGACCCCGGCTCCCCCTCACAGGGCGCGGGGGCGGGGGGGGGGGGGGGGGGGGGGGGGGGGGGGGGGGGGGGGGGCCCCCCCCCGCCCCCCGCCCCCCCCCCCCCCCCCCCCCCCCCCCCCCCGCGGGGGGCGCCCCCCCCCCCCCCCCCCCGCTGCCTTTTACCGCCCCTTACCGGCCATGCGCAAGGCTTGAAACAGAAAATCCTTGATGTCGCACTAGACTGGCGGGTTGTTTGGCGCTGGACCGGAACAACCTGGGCAGACCCGGGCTCCGCCCGGCGCCCCGGAGGCTTCCGGGAACACGACGCGAGGGCCGATGGCAGCCACACCAGAGCACGGTGAAGTCACTCTGCTCGACGACGGGACCGGGCTCGGCGAAGGGCACGCGTCCGACGCCGGCGAAGGACACGCGTGCGTCCCCGGCGAAGGACACCCGTCCGACGCCGCAGACGGACCCGGGGAGTCCGGCAAATCGGCCCGGTTCTCCGCCGGACCCGCCGCCCCGGCGCGCACCCTGATCGACGTCTTCGAGGCCTCCGTACGGGCCCACCCCGACGAGCTCGCCCTGGACGACGGAGCCGTCCGGCTGACCTACCGGGCCCTCGCCGCCGAGGTGGAGCGCCGGCGCCGGGCCCTCGCGGCCGCCGGAGTGGGCCTCGGCGACCGGGTCGGCGTACGGGTCCCGTCCGGGACCAACGAGCTGTACGCCGGCATCCTGGCCGTCCTCGCGGCGGGCGCCGCCTACGTCCCCGTGGACGCCGAGGACCCGGACGAGCGGGCCGACCTGGTCTTCGGCGAGGCCGGAGTACGGGCCGTGCTGGGCGCCGACCAGCGGATCGAGGTCGCCGACCCGGGCAAGGACGCCGCCCCCGCAGGCGCCCCGGCCGCCCGCCCCGGCCCCGAACACGACGCGTGGATCATCTTCACCTCCGGCTCCACCGGCAAGCCCAAGGGCGTGGCCGTCAGCCACCGCAGCGCCGCCGCCTTCGTGGACGCCGAAGCCGCGCTGTTCCTCACCGAGGAGCCGATCGGCCCCGGCGACCGGGTCATGGCCGGACTGTCCGTGGCCTTCGACGCCTCCTGCGAGGAGATGTGGCTGGCCTGGCGCTACGGGGCCTGCCTCGTACCCGTGCCCCGCTCCCAGGTGCGCAGCGGCGCCGACCTCGGCCCCTGGCTGGCCGAGCAGGAGATCACCGTCGTCTCCACGGTGCCGACCCTGGCCGCGCTGTGGGAGCCCGAGACCCTCAACGAGGTCCGGCTGCTCATCTTCGGCGGCGAGGCCTGCCCGCCCGAACTCACCCAGCGGCTGGTCACCGAGGGCCGCGAGGTCTGGAACACCTACGGCCCCACCGAAGCCACCGTCGTCGCCTGCGCCTCCCTGCTGACCGGCGAGGAACCGATCCGCATCGGCCTCCCGCTGAACGGCTGGGAACTGGCCGTCGTCGACGAATCCGGCGAACCGGTGCCCATGGGCGGCAGCGGCCAGCTCGTCATCGGCGGCGTCGGCCTGGCCCGCTACCTCGACCCCGCGAAGGACGCCGAGAAGTACGCCCCGCTGGAATCCCTCGGCTGGGAGCGCGCCTACCGCAGCGGCGACCTGGTCCGCGCGGAGCCCGAGGGCCTGGTCTTCCTGGGCCGCGGCGACGAGCAGATCAAGCTCGGCGGCCGCCGGATCGAACTGGGCGAGGTGGACGCCGCCCTCCAGGCCCTGCCCGGGGTCGCCGGCGCGGCCGCCGCCGTCCGCACGGCCCGCAGCGGCAACCAGCTCCTCGTCGGCTACCTGGTCACCCAGGACGGCTGGGACCACGCGGCCGCCGTGACCCGGCTCCGCTCCGAGCTGCCCGCAGCCCTCGTACCGCTGCTCGCACCGGTCGGGGAACTGCCCACCCGCACCTCCGGCAAGGTCGACCGCAACGCACTGCCCTGGCCGCTCCCGGAACTGGAGACCAGCGGACCCACCGAGCAGCTCTACGGGACCGAGGCCTGGCTCGCCGAGCAGTGGAGCGAGACCCTGGGCGTGGCCGTCACCGGCGCCGCCGACGACTTCTTCGCGATCGGCGGCAGCAGTCTCGCCGCCGCCCAGCTCACCACCCGGCTGCGCACCCGCTATCCGAGCGCGGCCGTCCTCGACATCTACCAGCAGCCCACCCTGCGCAAGCTGGCCCGGCACCTGGAGAAGTCCGCGCAGGACGACGGCGCGGTCCGCACCATCGCGCCCGTGCCGCTGCGGACCAAGGTCGTCCAGACCCTGCTGCTGCTTCCGCTGTTCACCCTGGTCGGCCTGCGCTGGACGGTGGCCGTGCTGGCCCTCGGCAACGTACTGCACTGGTTCGGGGCCTACCCGTGGGCGCCGGCCGCCTCCTGGTGGCTCGTCGCCGCGGGCGCCGCACTGCTCTTCAGCCCGCCCGGCCGGCTCGCGATCGCGGCCGGCGGCGCCCGGCTGCTGCTGCGCGGGGTGAAGGCGGGGCGCCACCCGCGCGGCGGAAACGTTCACCTGCGGCTGTGGACGGCCGAGCGGCTCGCCGAATGCTCCGGCGCGACCTCGCTCACGGGCTCCTGGCTGGAGCGCTACGCGCGCGCCCTGGGCGCCAAGATCGGCCCCGAGGTGGACCTGCACTCTCTGCCGCCCGTCACGGGCATGCTCAAACTCGGCCGCGGCTGCGCCGTGGAGTCCGAGGTGGACCTCTCCGGCCACTGGCTGGACGGGGACCGGCTGGAGATCGGCGCCGTCAAGGTGGGCGCGGGCGCCGTCGTCGGCACCCGCAGCATCCTCTTCCCCGGTGCCCGGGTCGGCAAGCGGGCCGAGGTGGCCCCCGGCTCCGCCGTGGTCGGCCAGATCCCGACCGGCCAGCGCTGGGCCGGAGCCCCCGCCGGGAAACTCGGCAAGGCCAAGCGGAACTGGCCCAAGGAACGCCCGCCGCGCGGCCTGCCCTGGCGCGCCGCCTACGGGGCGGCCGGCTTCTGCCTCACCTCCCTGCCCGTGCTCGCGGCCCTGCCCGCCCTCCTCGTGGCCGGCCGGTTCGTGCCCGCCGACGCCGGGCTCGGCCGGGCCCTGGCCGGAGCACTGCTCGCCGTGGTGCCGGGTGCGCTCGCCTTCGGGTTCGCGTACGCGGCCCTGATCCTGGTCTCCGTACGCCTCCTCAGCCTCGGACTGCGCACGGGCGTCCATCCCACGCACAGCAGGATCGGCTGGCAGGCCTGGACGGTCACCCAGCTCATGGACCTCTCCCGGGAGACCCTCTTCCCCCTGTACGCCGGGCTGATCACCCCGGTGTGGCTGCGGCTGCTCGGCATGAAGATCGGCCGGGGCGCCGAGGTGTCCACCGTCCTCGCGCTGCCGAGCCTGACCACCGTCGGCGAGGGCGCCTTCCTCGCCGACGACACCCTGACCGCCCCCTACGAGCTGGGCGGCGGCTGGCTGCGGATCGGCCACTCCGAGATCGGCCGCCGGGCCTTCCTCGGCAACTCCGGCATGACCGCGCCGGGCCGCTCCGTGCCCGACGACGGGCTCGTCGGCGTCCTGTCCGCCACCCCGAAGAAGGCCAAGAAGGGCAGCTCCTACCTGGGCCTGCCGCCGGTCCGGCTGCCGCGGTCCACCGCCGACTCCGACCAGAGCCGGACCTACGATCCGCCCGCGCGGCTGCTGTGGGCGCGCGGGCTGGTCGAGCTGTGCCGGCTCGTCCCGGTGTTCTGCTCGGCCGCACTGGGCGTCCTCACCGTGGCGGCGTTCTGCGCACTGGCCGGGACGGACGGGCCCGGCGCGGGGGCGACGGCCCTGCTGTCCGGAGCGGTCCTGCTCACCGCCGGGGCGGCCGCGTGCGCGGTCGCGGCGGCCGCGAAATGGCTGCTGGTCGGCCGGCACCGGACGGGCGAGCACCCGCTGTGGAGCGGCTTCGTGTGGCGCAACGAACTGGCCGACACCTTCGTCGAGGTGCTGGCCGTGCCCTGGCTGGTCGGTTCGGTGCCCGGCACGCCGGTGCTGTCCCTGTGGCTGCGCGCGCTCGGTGCCCGGATCGGCCGGGGCGTGTGGTGCGAGAGCTACTGGCTGCCCGAGACCGACCTGGTCACGCTGGGCGACGCGGTCAGCGTGAACCGGGGCTGCGTGTTGCAGACGCACCTCTTCCACGACCGGATCTTGAGGACGGATACTGTGGTCCTGCGTGAGGGCGCCACCTTGGGCCCGGGCGGAATCGTCCTGCCCGGGAGCACGGTCGGGGCCCGCAGCACACTGGGTCCCGCCTCCCTCGTGATGGCCGGGGAATCCGTTCCCGCCGACACCCGCTGGCTGGGCAACCCGATCGAGGCGTGGCGGTCCTGAACGGCGGGTCCGGGCCCGGTACCGGGCTCCGGAGCCCGGCGCCACCAGCACGTCGTACGAGCACAACGCAGGGAGCGGAAGCGGCAGTGAACGGCCAGAAGACAGCGGCATCGGACCCGTATTTTCCGGCCAACGGCGACCCCCGTTACCGCGTGCACCGGTACGAACTCGCTCTGGAATACCGTCCCGGCCCCAACCGGCTCGCCGGGACGGCCCGGCTCAGCGCGATCGCCGGCCGGGCGCCGCTCACCGAGTTCCACCTCAACCTGGCCGAGTTCAAAATAGGCCGGGTCCTGGTGAACGGCCGGGCGCCGCACTACAGCCACCGCGGCGGCAAGCTCCGGATCCGGCCGCCCAAGCCGCTGCCCGCCGGCGCCGCCTTCACCGTGGAGGTGCACTGGGCCGGCAACCCCACCCCGGTGCGCAGCCCCTGGGGCGGGCTCGGCTGGGAGGAACTGACCGACGGCGCGCTGGTGGCCAGCCAGCCGGTCGGCGCCCCGTCCTGGTACCCGTGCAACGACCGGCCCGCGGACAAGGCCTCGTACCAGATCTCGGTCAACACACCCTCCGCCTACACGGTCGCCGCCGGGGGCCGCCTCCTCACGCGGACGACCCGCGCCTCCACGACCACCTGGGTGTACGAGCAGCCGGCGCCGACCTCCAGCTACCTGGTCGGCCTGTCCATCGGCATGTACCAGACGGTGCTGCTCGGCGACCCCGGGCTCGGCGGGGTCCCGCAGAGCGCCCACGTACCGGCGCACCTGCTGCCCCGCTTCTCCCGCGACTTCGCGCGGCAGCCCGCCATGATGCAGTTGTTCGAGGAGCTGTTCGGCCCGTACCCCTTCGGGGAGTACGCGGTGGTCGTCGCCGACGAGGAACTGGACGTGCCGGTGGAGGCCCAGGGGCTCTCCCTGTTCGGCGCCAACCACGTGGACGGCGTACGCGGCTCCGAGCGGCTCATCGCCCACGAGCTCGCGCACCAGTGGTTCGGCAACAGCGTGACCATCGCCGACTGGCGGCACATCTGGCTCAACGAGGGTTTCGCGAAGTACGCGGAATGGCTCTGGTCGGAGCGCTCCGGCGGCCGCACCGCCCACGAACTGGCCGCCGCCGCACACCGCCTGCTGTCCGGTCAGCCGCAGGACCTCCTGCTGGCCGACCCGGGCCGCAAGTTGATGTTCGACGACCGGCTCTACCAGCGCGGCGGCCTCGCCGTGCACGCGATCCGCTGCGCGCTCGGGGACGGCCCGTTCTTCCGCATGCTGCGTGAGTGGGCCACCGCGAACCGCCACGGCGTGGTCACCACGGCCGGTTTCACCGCCCACGTGGCCCGCTACGCGATGGCACCCCTGGATGACCTCTTCCGCGCCTGGCTCTCCGAACCGCCCCTCCCACCCCTGCCCGCACCGGCCGGGGCGCTGTAGAAACCCTTTGCCAGGGAGCCGCAGAACCGGTTACGTTCGCCCGAGCCGTCCGTGGTGATCAGGACAGGCCCCGTCGACGAGGAGGTGTGGAGCTCATGCGTACGAGTGCCCAGCAGGTGAGCCCGCGTACCGACTTCTGCCACCTCCTGACGACGGAGACACCTTGTCGCTTCGCATCACTCCACTGACCGACCCCGCTCACGGGGCACACAGCCGACGCCTCGCCTGGCTGGCGTCCGACGCCGATTCCGTCCCTCTGGGGACGGCCTTCCTGCGCCTCTTCGACGGCGGACAGGCGCACTTGGCCGAGCTGAGCCTCCAGGTCCATCCCACGGAGCGCCGCAAGGGCGTCGGCTCCCGGCTGCTCGACACGGCCGTGGCCGCCGCCCGGGACGAGGCCCGACGCTGCGTCAGCGCGCAGGCCGAGGCCGGATCGCCCGGTGATCTCTTCCTGCCGGCCCACGGCTTCCGCAAGGTGCTCACCTTGAGGTTCGCCCGCTTGCCGCTGGCCGGCGCGGACCTCACGGCTCTCGCCGGGATCATCGGGCGTCCGCACCCCGGCTACCGGCTGGCGTCATGGGAGGGGACCGTCCCCGACGAGCTCGCCAAGACGTTCGCCGACTCGTGCCGCGCCATGGACGACATGCCCATGGAAGACACCGACCACGGCACCACGCTCTGGGACGTGGACCGGGTCCGGGCCGCGGCGAAGGCCGTGCACGACCGCGGGGACCATCTCCACACGGTCGTCGCCCTCGACACGACCGACGGCTCGATCGCCGGGTTCACCGAACTCGTCGTCCCCGGCAACGGCAGGGGTGACGGCCAGCACTACGGCACCGGCGTCCTGCCGAAGCACCGCGGACACAGCCTCGGCCGGTGGATGAAGGCCGAGTCGATCCGCCGGGCCCGCGAGCACTATCCGGACCTCGGCGGCCTCCTGACCGACACCGCCGACAGCAACACGCACATGAGGCGGATCAGCGACAGCCTCGGCTACGTGCCCACGCACACGACGGTGCAGTACCAGCTCGACCTGTAGGACGAGCCAACGACGGGCCGGGCCGGGCATCAACCGGTCCGGCCCGTCGGCACGTTCACAGCTGGGCTGCTCCTAGAGCCAGCCCTTCTTCTTGACGAAGACGAAGGTGCCCAGCGAGGCGGCGAGGACGGTGCCGAGGAGGACCGGCAGGGCGAAGAAGTTGTCGAAGCCGTACTCGTTGAGGTGCTCGAAGTTGGCGCCCGGGATCGCGGCGAAGGTGGACGGAATGACGAACATGAGGGTCAGCGCCGTCAGCTTGCGGTTCTCCACGGTGGACTTGACCTGGTCCTCGGTCAGGGCGTTCAGGCGGTCCATGTCCCGGTTGAAGTCGCGCAGTTCGTCGCGGATCTCGTGCAGGACGGCCAGGGTCTGGGCCTGCTCTTCGGCGGACGCGGCGGCGCTCGCTGCGGCGGTCGTGGTGGTGATGGCGTGGGTGTTGATGGTCATGACAGTGCTTCCTTCTGTGGAAAGGGGAAAAGGGAAAAGGGTGTGCCGGAGCGCGAGACGTCGCGCGGACCGGACGGAGCGGCCTGTGGACGCCCCGGAAAGGGAGGGGTGGAGGAGCCCGGAGCATGCCGGACGAGCCCGCCGGAAGGGCAGGGCAGGGGGCGGCCGCGACGGGCCTGGGAAAGGTGTGATGACGGGCGGACGCGGAGCGCCGGCGGACCGCCGGGGGGTGGAGAGGGAGCTCTGGCTACGCGGAGGTGCGGCTCAGAGCGCGGCGGAGGTCGAGGCGACGCGGCTGGTCAGTGGACTCGGACTGTGATCCATGGGGCGATCGCCTCCTCTCGGCAGGGCGTATGTCATACGCGGTCGCGGCCATCGGCCATCGGATGGGCGAGCGCAGTGCACTCACGGGCGGCGACACCTCAACGCTAGCAGCAGCTCAGGGGCACAATGCGGGCCCTTGGTCCCACGGGCAGGGCCGAAGGTCCCGGCGGTGGCACGGGCCGGGTGGGCCGCGGCCGCCGCCCCGTACGGCGCAGCGCCCCGCCCGGCCCGCCGCGCCCGGGTCGGTATCCGGGGTGTCGCGGGGGCCGGGCGGGGCGTGCGGGGGGTGGGGGTCAGTACCGGGCGGAGGGTGGGGGTCAGTACCGGAGCGCGGTGCCGACGGTGGCGCGGACCTCGCCCGAGAGCTTGTGGGTGCTGCGCGCGGTCGCGTCCTTGGACTGGCCGGCGGGCACGTCGGAGACGGTGACCACCACGGTGTCCAGCGGATTGCCGGAGGCGTCCTTGTAGTCGACCTGGACGGCGAAGGACTTCGTCGACCCGTCGGTGTTGCGGGCCGTGACCGGCACGGCCGACAGGCCGTCCCCGTCGGTGGAGACGCTGCCGAGCGTCACCGCGTCCTTGGCGTCGACCCCGTCCTTGACCTCGTCCAGCTTCTTCTTCGCGGCAGCCGTGGCGGAGTCGACCGCGTCGGCGGCCTGCGACTGGACCGAGGCGGCGGCCGAGGCGGCCTTGGACACCCCGGTCGAGACGTCGCCGTCGGAGTCGGAGCAGCCGGCCGTCGTGGTGAGTACCGCCGCTGCGAGCAGGGCGCCGCAGGCGCCGCGGATCCTCTTGGGGGTCAGGGGCATGTGACGCCCGCCGAGGCCGCGACGAGGGTCTCGTCGAACTTCTGGATCTGGGGCTTCAGCTGGGTCAGGGCCGCGGACCCCGTGGTGTCGCCCGGCAGCTTCCCGAAGCCGGACTTGAGGTCGCCGACGGCGGATCCCACCGCCGACCTCTTCGCGGATTCCAGGTCCTTCAGGGAGGAGGAGACGTTGTCCCAGTCCGTCTGGACCGCGTCGACGGCGTCCTTGATCTGGTCCTTCGTCGCGGAAGCCGGGTCCAGCGCCGCCAGTTTGGCCTGGTCCGCCTTCAGGGTGGAGAGGCCGGTGCAGAGCTCCGAGGCGGCCTGGGTCGCCTGTGCCTTGGGGCTCGGGTCGTCCGAGGAGCAGCCGGTGAGGAGCAGGGCCGCGGCCGCGCCCAGGGCCGCCGCGATCGGGAGACGTTTCATGGAAATCCTTCCCATTTCGGAACTTCTGGATAAAACCTGACACACAAACTAATGGGCTGCATCCGGGGGGAGTTCGGGCTGCCCGGCTTCCGCCGCCGCCACGGCCTCGTCGACGGTGCGGTGCACCCCGCGCGCACCCAGGTGATCGCCGAGCGGGTGGCGGGCCAGCTCCGCGGCGGCCGGAGAGCGCAGCCGGGCCAGGTGCAGGGCGAGGCCCCGTCCGTCGAGTTCCTCGCGGAGTTCCTCGAGGGTGTCCAGGACGGGAACGCCGAGCTGGTAACAGGCGGTCAGGTCCAGCACGACGGCCCGGGGCGCCACCGGGGCCGTCCGCAGCTGCTCCAGTACGGCCAGCCGTACCCGGTTCACGTTGCCGAAGAAGAGGCTGCCGTCGGGGCGCACGACCAGGACGGCCGGGTCGACGGCGGCGTCCGCGTGGCCTGCCGTGTCCCCGTACAGCCGGCTCCCGGGCAGCCGGCCGAGGACGGCGACGTTGCGCCGGCTCGCGGCGGAGACGAACAGTGCGAGGGAGAGCGCGACGGCGAGCAGCAGTCCGGGCAGCAGGTCGAAGAGGAGCACGCCGAACAGGGAGGTGAGCGCCACCCACAGGCTGGGCCGGTCCAGGCGGAAGTACCGGCGCAGCTCGCCGACCCGCAGGAAGCCGCGTACGGCGAAGATGACGATGGCGCCGAGCACCGGCTCGGGCAGGTCCGTGAACAGCGGGGTGAGGAAGGCGCCGGTCAGCAGGATCAGCCCGGCCGCGATGAGCGAGACCATCGGGGTCCGGCCGCCCGCTCCGGCCGCGGCCGCGCTGCGGGAGGCGCTGCCGGAGACGACGAAGCCGCGGAAGAACCCGACGGCGATGTTGCTGAGGCCGACGGCGGCCATCTCCCGGTCGGCGTCCACCTCTTGGCCGTGCTCCCGGGCGAAGCGGTTGGCGATGCTGAAGGCCTCGGCGAAGACCACCAGGGCCACGCCCAGGGCGCCGCCGGACAGTGCGATCCAGTCGGCGGCCGGGATCCCCGGCAGGTGGGGGACCGGCACGGCCGAGGGGATGTGCCCGACGGTCTCGACGCCGTGGCGCTCCAGGTCGAGGGCCGCCGACAGGAGCAGGGCCGCCACCAGGACGATCAGGGAGGCGGGCAGGCGCGGTACGAAGCGCTCCAGCAGGAACAGCAGGGCGAGCGCGCCCGCCCCGACGGCCAGGGTCACCAGGGACCAGTGGGGGGCTCCGGACAGGACGGTCCACAGCCGCTCGAAGAAGCTGCCGTCACCGCCCGGCACGCCGACGAGCTTCGCGGCCTGCCGGACGACGATGGTCAGCGCCATGCCGAACAGGAAGCCGACCAGGGCCGGTTCGGCGAGGAAGTTGGTGAGGAACCCGAGCCGGGCCAGCCCGGCCGCCAGCAGCACCGCGCCGACGATCACCGCGAGGGCGGCCGACAGTCCGACGGCGTCCTGCGGGGAGGGGCTGACGGCCGAGACGGTGGCGGCCGACAGGACGGCCGCCGCCGAGGTGGCTCCGATGAGCAGGAAATGGGAACGGCCCAGCAGCGCGTACACGAGGAGGGCCACCGGGGCCGCGTAGAACGCGTTCTGCGGGGGGACCCCGGCGATCTGCGCGTAGGCCACGCACTCCGGCACGATCAGCGCCCACGCGGTGAGGGCCCCCAGCGTGTCGCCCCGCAGCCAACGGCCGCGGTAGCGGCGCAGCCAGGGGGGTACGAGGCCCGTCGCGGCCGCCTCGTCGTCGGGTCCTGCCGTCCGCGGAACGCTCACCGCGCGGGTCCTTTCCTCGGCTCGGGGGGCCCTCCGCACGGAGGCGGGGGTCGCACTGCCGCGGCCCGGGGCCGGGGGGAGTACCCCCCCGGCCCCGGGCCGCGGCGTCGGTTCGGGGCGCGGGGCCTCAGGCCGCGAAGACCTCGCGGAGCTGCTGCTCCTGCGCGCCGGAGAGGTTGGAACGGATCAGCTGCGCCCGTCCGCCGGGGAAGGCGCTGCGCACCCGCTCGACCACCGCGTCGGAGGAGAGCAGGAACAGGGCGGAAGTGCCGGGCTTCACCTCGGACTTCACCTCGTCGATGAACTGGTCGTCGATGCCGACGTCGGAGAGGGATCCGCCGATGGCTCCGGCCGCCGCGCCCACGGCGGCGCCGAGCAGCGGCACGAAGAACAGGAGACCGAAGAGCATCCCCCAGAAGGTGCCGGAGAGGGCGCCGGCTCCCGTGAGGCTGTTCAGCTGCTGGGTCCTCGGCTTCTTGGCGTCCTCGCGCCAGGTGACGACCGCCGCGTCGTGCACCTGTATCAGCTGCTCCTTCTGCAGGGCGAGCAGCGCGGACTCCGCCTGCTGCGCCCCCTCGGGAGTGGCGAACTTCCAGACGGTGAGAGTGGTGGATGCCACGTAACGCTCCAGTTCCTGGACGGTGTTGCCTGTCGTCCAGTACAACCCACAATCAGACAATTGACCACAATTAGCATAATCGTGACTCTTTGTCATGTGTCGACCCGTCAGCGTCATTCGCCCGTTCGGCCGTACTCGGCCGTCCGGGCGGGCGGCGAAGGTCCGCGCGTGTCCCATTTCACCGTCCGACATGTGGGAAGCCGTGCCCGTTCCCCGGGCGCCCGCCCTACTGTGGGCCTCGCAGCTGGTTCGCCCCCGTCCGCCAGGCGGGATGCGTCGTAAGAGGGAACCCGGTGGGAATCCGGGACTGCCCCGCAGCGGTGAGCGGGAACGACCGCCGTCATACGCACTGGGACCGGAACCGGTCCTGGGAAGCGACGGCCAGTAGGTGCGGACCTCTGGTCCGCGAGCCCGCGAGTCCGAAGACCTGCCCGTTGCCCGTGCGCGATCGACCGCGCACGGTTTCCCGGTGACCTCGTGGGCGGGTCGGCGTGCACCTCGGGCGGCTCCTGCCGTCGCGTACCCATGCGTACGCGACCCCGGCGGGCGGGCCGCCCGCTGCGGCACCCTTCGCCTCCGCGGCCCGTCACCGGGTTCATGGAGACACGCTCGCGAAGGAGAGTTCCGTGACCACCGAGTCCGCAGCCGCACCCGGGTCCGCAGCCGCACCCGTACGGGCCACCGTGTACGGCCACCCCCGCCAGGGACAGAACCGCGAACTGAAGAAGGCGATCGAGGGCTACTGGAAGGGCCGCGTCAGCGCCGAAGCCCTCCGGGACACCGCCCGCGACCTGCGCCGGACCCACTGGGCCCAGCTCGCCGGGGCCGGCATCACCGAGGTCCCGACCGGCGATTTCTCGTACTACGACCACGTCCTCGACACCACCGTCATGGTCGGCGCGATCCCCGACCGCCACCGCTCCGCCGTCGCGGCGGACGCCCTGGACGGCTACTTCGCGATGGCGCGCGGCACCCAGGACGTGGCCCCCCTCGAAATGACCAAGTGGTTCGACACCAACTACCACTACCTGGTCCCCGAACTCGGCCCCGACACCGTCTTCACCGCCGAACCCGCCCGGCAGGTCGCGCAGTTGAAGGAGGCCCTGGCCCTCGGCCACACGGCCCGCCCGGTCCTGGTCGGACCGGTGACCTACCTCCTCCTCGCCAAGCCCGCACCCGGCACGGCCGCCGGCTTCGAGCCGCTCGCCCTGCTCGACCGGCTGCTGCCCGTCTACGCCCGGGTCCTCGCGGAACTGCGCGCGGCGGGCGCCGCCTGGGTCCAGCTCGACGAACCGGCCCTGGTCCAGGATCGCACCCCGGCCGAACTGAACGCGGCGGCCCGCGCCTACCGCGAGCTCGGCGGCCTCACCGACCGCCCCAAGCTGCTCGTCGCCTCCTACTTCGACCGGCTCGGCGAGGCCCTGCCCGTCCTCGCCAAGGCCCCTGTGGAGGGACTCGCCCTCGACTTCACCGACCGGGCCGCCGCCAACCTCGACGACCTCGCCGCCGTCGGCGGAATCCCCGGCAAGCGCCTGGTCGCGGGCGTGGTCAACGGCCGCAACATCTGGATCAACGACTACCAGAAGTCGCTGACCACGCTCGGCACCCTGCTCGGCCTCGCGGACCGGGTCGACGTGGCCGCCTCCTGCTCCCTGCTGCACGTCCCGATCGACGCCGACGCCGAGCGGGACATCGATCCGCAGATCCGGCGCTGGCTCGCCTTCGCCCGCCAGAAGACCACCGAGATCAGCACGCTGGCCCGCGGACTGGCCCGGGGAACCGACGCGATCGCGGCCGAACTCGCCGCGAACCGGGCCGACCTGGCCTCCCGCACCGCCTCCCGGATCACCCACGACCCGGCCGTCCGCGCCCGCACCGCCGCGATCACCGAGGCCGACGGCCGCCGCGCCCAGCCCTACGCTGAACGGGCCGCCGCCCAGCGCACCCACCTCTCCCTGCCCCTGCTCCCCACCACCACCATCGGCTCCTTCCCGCAGACCACCGACCTGCGCACCGCCCGCGCCGACCTGCGTGCCGGACGCATCGGGACGGAGGCCTACGAGGAGCGCATCCGGGCCGAGATCCGCGAGGTCGTCTCCTTCCAGGAGAAGACCGGCCTCGACGTGCTCGTGCACGGGGAGCCCGAACGCAACGACATGGTCCAGTACTTCGCCGAGCAGCTCACCGGATACCTCGCCACGCAGCACGGCTGGGTCCAGTCCTACGGCACCCGCTACGTCCGCCCGCCCGTCCTCGCCGGGGACGTCTCCCGTCCCGACCCGATGACCGTCCGCTGGACCGCGTACGCCCAGGCTCAGACGGCCAAGCCGGTCAAGGGCATGCTCACCGGCCCGGTCACCATGCTTGCCTGGTCCTTCGTGCGCGACGACCAGCCCCTCGGCGAGACGGCGCGGCAGGTCGGGCTGGCCCTGCGCGACGAGGTCGAGGACCTGGAGGCGGCCGGCACGTCGGTCATCCAGGTCGACGAGCCGGCCCTGCGCGAAACGCTGCCGCTGCGCGCCGCCGACCACGCCGGCTACCTGGCGTGGGCCACCGAGTCCTTCCGCCTCACCACCAGCGGGGTCCGGCCGGACACCCAGATCCACACCCACATGTGCTACGCGGAGTTCGGGGACATCGTCGAGGCCATCGAGCAGCTCGACGCCGACGTCATCAGCCTGGAGGCGGCCCGCTCCCACATGCAGGTCGCCGACGAGCTGGCCGGCGCGGGCTATCCGCGCGAGGTCGGCCCCGGGGTCTGGGACATCCACTCGCCCCGCATCCCCTCGGCCGGGGAAGCGGCGGCCCTGCTGCGCAAGGGACTCGGGGCGATCCCCGCGGAACGGCTCTGGGTCAATCCCGACTGCGGTCTGAAGACCCGCGGCTGGCCCGAGACGAGGGCCTCCCTGGAGCACCTCGTCGAGGCGGCCCGCCGGGTGCGTGCGGAGCTCGCCCCGAACGGCTGATCCCCGCTGGGGGCAGGACGGTAGGAACCAGGACGGCCGGCACGCGGAGCGACCGCGTGCCGGCCGTCCGGCCGTCGGGCTGTGCGGCTGTCCGGCTGTCCGGCCTCAGTGCACGGGTACGGCGGCTGCGGGCTGCCCTTCCTGGATGTCGTCCTGCCCGGGGCGGCCGATGTGGTTGAAAGCGAGGTTGAGCAGGACCGCGGCGACGCAGCCGGTGCTGATGCCGGAGTCGAGGATGATGCGCATGCTCTCCGGGAAGCCGTGGTAGAAGCCCTCGCTGGCCATGGGGATCACGCCGATGCCGAGGCTGATGGCGACGATGAGGACGTTGTCACCGCGTTCGAGCCCCGCCTGGGCCAGGGTCTGGATTCCGCTGGCGGCCACCGTGCCGAACAGGGCGAGGCCGACGCCGCCGAGGACGGGCTGCGGCACCAGGGAGACGACCGAGGCGAGGAACGGGCAGAGCCCCAGCAGGATGAGGATGCCGCCGCTCGCGGCCACGACGTAGCGGCTGCGGACCTTGGTGATGGCGACCAGGCCGACGTTCTGTGCGAAGGCGCTGGCGGCGAAACCGTTGAAGAGCGGGCTCAGCGCCGTGCCCAGGCCGTCCGCGCGCAGCGCCGCGGCGAGGGTCTTCTCGTCCGCGGGCTTGTCGACGATCTGGCCGAGGGCGATCACGTCGGCCGTGCTCTCGGTCATCGACACGATCATCACGATCACCATGGACACGATCGCGGCTACGGTGAACTGCGGAGCACCGAAGTGGAAGGGCGTGGGGAAACCGATCACGTCGGCGTCGGCGACGGCGCTGAAGTCCGCGAGTCCGAGGGGGAGGGCGATCAGGGTGCCGGCGACGAGTCCGAGCAGGATGGAGATCTGCTTGAGGAACCCGCGCAGCACCCTGCGGAGCACCACGGTGATCAGCAGGGTCACCGCGGCGAGGCCGATGTACTTCACGTCCCCGTAGTCCTCGGCCCGCGCGTTGCCGCCCTGGGCCCAGTTGAAGGCCACGGGAAGCAGGGACAGGCCGATCAGGGTGATGACCGTGCCGGTGACCACGGGCGGGAAGAACCGGATGAGCTTGCAGAACCAGGGGGCGAGGAGGAAGCCGAACACCCCGGCCACGATCACGGCGCCGTAGATCACGGGCAGTGCGTCCTCGGGGCCCTCGGCCTTGGCGATGGCCAGCATCGGGGCCACGCCGGCGAAGGAGACGCCGTTGACGAAGGGGAGGCGCGCGCCGATGTTCCAGAAGCCGAGGGTCTGCAGGAGGGTGGCGATGCCGGCGGCGAAGAGGCTGGCGCTCATCAGGAACGCGATCTCGCCCTGGCTCAGTCCCACGCCGATGCCGACGACCAGGGGTGGGGCGACGACACCGGCGTACATGGCCGCCACGTGCTGGAGCCCGGCGCCGAGGAGCTTTCCGAACGGGAGGGTCTGGTCGACGGGATGCTTCGCGGCGGGGGCCGCGGCCGGGTCCGGGGCGGGGGGAAGCGGGGAACCGGGGGACGGCGAGCCGGCGGGCGGCGTGGAGCCGGGCGTGGCGGTGGGCGACATGGAAGGAACCTCCAGGACTGCTGTGGCACGGCGGTTGCCGGGCGGAGGGCGCGCCGAGGGGCGCGGCCGAAGCCTCGGGGGGCCGTGTGGACTGGTGCGATGCCGCAGTCGAGTTGGCGACAGGAGGGCCCGGGGGGCATGGAGGTGCCCTGGGAAACGGGACCGGGAGAGCTGCCCGAACCGGGGTGCCGCGGGGTGAGCGAGCCCCGACGGCCCTGCCGAAGACTGCATGAACGGATCGTCCACGATGCGGAAAGCAGTTTCCGTATGGCTGGGTGGCTCTAGTGCCTCACGCGGCGGGGGTCGTGTCAAGACCCGCGATCCGGGAGACGGGCGGGGTGGAGGCGGTCGGGGTGGAGGCGGTCGGGGTCAGGCTCCCTGCGGGCGCAGCCGCTGCCACAGCTGCTCGTCGATCCGGTCGAGGAAGGCCAGGGCCTCGCGCTCGACGGCTTCGGCGGCGGTGCCCGTCCGGCCGTGGTTGTCGATCCGCTGGTACTCCAGGTGGAGCTGCTCCAGGGCGCGTTGGACCTCCGCCGGCTCCACGGGCACGATCTTCGCGACGGGACGCACGTAGTTCGGCCACCACCCGGTGACCGCCTCGCGCAAGAGCACGCGCAGCTGCCCCGTCCTGCCGCACGCCCCGACGAAGCAGGCGGGCGGCGGTCGCAGCACCTCGAACAGCGCCTGGGTCTGCCGCCCCGAACCGCGCCAGCGGTTGCGCCGTTCCGACTCGGCGTAGCGGTCGCGGGTCATGCCGACACCCGTGGCCGCCTGCTCCACCGTCAGCCCGAGGAGCGTCCGGCACTGCAGGAGCGTGGCCGGTTCGCCGAGCAGATCGCCCGGCGCACACCACAACGCCGCGGCCAGCGCCTTGATCTGATGGGCGGTCGGTACGAGCGTCCCCTGCTCCCAGGCCGCGAGCGTGCCGGGGTGGAGCGGGTGGCCCTGGAAGGCCGAGACGGCCCAGGCGACCTGGCCGTGCGTGAGTCCGAGCCGCTCGCGCACCCGGGTGGCGCGGTGGGGGTCCAGCGGGGGATAGGGGGACATTTCGCCCGCGGAAGGTCTGTGGAGATCGTCTTGGGTCGGCATAGCCGCACACCGTAGGGCGGCGGGGCGCCCCAGCCAAGACCCGGAGGTTCCGCAACCGCCTCGGGGCCCCGCGGGCCCGCGCCGGAGGCCCTGGCCGGCGGGGGATTGTGCGTACATCCAAAGAATCGAAGGAATCGATTCGCTCCTCTGGAGGAGTTGACGGCCGGGGGGCCGGTTCGTAGGGTCGCAGTCGTCCACAGTGGAAAGTGAATTCCGCAATGAGGAATCTGGTCGTTCTCCCACCCCGAGAACCGGCACGATTCCCGTCTCCCTCCGGGCAAGTCCGTCCACTTGTCCGGCTCTTCCGGCCGTGCTTCGCCCCCGACCGTCCCCGCCGCCCGCCGGCCGGGCGGTCTCTCGGAGGGACTCTCCCCCTTGCATTCCCCTACGCTCTTCCCGCACGAACGCCCCGTTCCGCCCCTCCCCGTCCATCCCGCGGACGAAGTGCTGCCCGCGCGGCGGATGATCCCCGCCGCCCTGCAGCACGTGGCCAGCATGTACGCCGGCCTCGCCGCGCCGCCGCTGATCATCGGCGGCGCCCTCGGCCTGACGGCGGCGCAGCTCACCGCGCTGCTGGCCGCGAGCCTGCTCGTCGCGGGCCTGACCACCGTGGCCCAGACGCTCCGCTTCTGGGGTGTCGGGGCCGGGCTGCCCGTCACCAACGGCGTCTCCTTCGCCGTGGTGTCCCCGGTGCTGGCCGCCTCCGTGTCACGGGGGCAGGACACCCTGCCCCTGGTGTTCGGCGCCACCCTCGTCGCCGGGACCGTCTGCTTCCTCCTGGCCCCGGCCTTCTGCCGGCTCCTGCGCTTCTTCCCGCCCGTCGTCAGCGGCTCCGTCATCACGCTGGTCGGCCTGTCGCTGCTGCCGGTGGCCGGGGAATGGGCCCGGGGCGGCGCCCCCGCATCCCCCGGCTACGGCTCGCCGTCCAACCTGGCGCTCGCCGCCGGAACCCTCGCTTTCACACTGCTCCTCCACCGGCTCCTCAGCGGACGCTTCCTGCAGCGGGTGGCCATCCTGCTCGGCCTCATCGCCGGTACGGCCGCCGCGGCGGCGATGGGCAAGGTCGACTTCCACACCCTGTCCCAGGCACCGCTGTTCGCGCTCCCGGAACCCTTCGCCTTCGGCGCCCCGCGGTTCGAGGTGCCGGTCATCGCCACCATGCTCGTCATCATGCTCGTCTCCATGACGGAATCCACCGCCTCCCTGATCGCGGTGGGATCGGTCGTCGACCGCCCGGTCGACGCCCGCGTCATCGCCGGCAGCCTGCGCGCCCAGGGGCTGGGCACCGCACTCGGCGGCGCCCTGGGCGGCTTCGCGAGCACCGCCTACGCGCAGAACGTCGGGCTCGTCGCGATCAGCCGCATCCGCAGCCGGTACGCGGTCACCCTGTGCGGAGCGATCCTGGTCCTCATGAGCCTCGTACCGGTCCTGGGCTCCCTCGTCGCGCTGGTACCGCTGCCCGTGCTCGGCGGAGCGGCGGTCGTCTTCTTCGGCTCGATCACCGTCGCCGGGATCCGGACCCTGACCAAGGCCTCCCTGGCCACCGGGCACAACGGCATCATCGTGTCCGTCGCCCTCGCCTTCGGACTCTTCCCCGTCGCATCGGCCGATTTCTACGAGCGCCTCCCCGCGCCCGTCGCCATGGTGCTGGGGTCGGGCATCACGGCGGGATGCCTCGTCGCCGTCCTGCTCAACCTGCTCCTCAACCACTTCGGCCGGGGCAGCGAGGCCAACGAGAGCCACGTCCCCGCCGCCCATGTCAACGCCTTCGACGGCATCGGCAGCGCACACGCGACGCGGGGCGGATCGCCCCGTACCTCCGGGTGAAGCCGCCTTCGTCGGGGCGCCGGTTGCTGCTGCTCCGGGTGTTCCCGCTGCTCCGGCTGATCCCGGTGGTCCGGCCGGTCAGCCGGCTTCGGGCGGGGGCCAGGTGAGCGGGTACCGCTCGCGGCCGGACCTGTCCACCCAGTGGAGCCGGTCCCGTACGACCCGGCGCCGGCTCTCCGGGGCCCGCTCTGCCAGCCTGCCCAGCAGATCGTGCATCCTGCGCAGGGCCATCGGGGAGCCGGCGGCGGCGTAGAGGAGTTCGTCCACGGCCGTGCGCAGGAACCGCTCCCAGTCCGGCACGGGGACGGTCACCCGCAACCGGCCGGACTCGTCGGTGAAGTGACCGACGCTCAGCTCGCGGCCGGCGAGGAGGGTCAGCAGGTCTTCGATGCGGTCCAGGCTCTCCACCGCCGTGGCCGGATCGTTGACGGCCGGGGACAGGGCGCGCAGCGCGATGTCGGCCAGCAGTCTGAAGGGCAGGTCGGGGTCCTGGGGGAAGGTGCGCTCGACCCCGGTCTCCAGCGCGCCGCGCAGGACCGCCTCGGGCACGTCGCCGCCGGTCACCTCGGCGAGCGCCATGCCCCGCGACACGGTCGTTCCCGGCGGGACGAGGAAGGCGAGGGAGCAGTCGCGCTCCCTCGCCACGGCGACCAGGGCGCGCACGTCGATCTGCTGCACGACCACGGCCGGCCCGGTCCACAGGACGGCGGTCCCGGCCGCCGCGGGCGGCGGGGCCGCGTCCGCGCCCGGCTCGTACGGCCGTACGTACACGTCCTCGAACAGCCGGTGCGCGCGGGTGGCGATCGCGGTCAGGGAATGGCCGAGCTGGATCGACCGGAACGCCCCCGTCTGCAGCGACCGCATGAGGGCGAGCGCGATCAGGGTGAGCACCATGCCGGTACCGGGTACGAGGGTCGACACGGTCGTCCTGCGCGCACCGACGGCCAGCCCCGAGGTGATGCTGAAGACGAACACGCCGATGGTGAAGGCGAACGTGCGCCACACGATCGGGTCGTCCCGGAAGAGGCCGAGGCGCGGGGTGAAGCTGGTGGCGGAGAACTGGACGACCAGGAACAGCATCGAATAGATGATGCTCACCAGACTGATGACACCGAATCCGAGGGTGAACAGGAGCGTCACCACGGGTCCGGCGTCCACCTGAGGACCCAGCGAGATCGGGGGACCAGCACCCCCAGGGCCAGCCCGGCGACCGCGCAGACCAGTTGGGCCAGATCCCTGCGCATCGCGCGCTGGGGGCGGTGGAGCGACGAGCCCCGCCGGCGCCGCCGTTCCCGTGCCCGGATGTGCCCGGGGTCGCCAGCCGAGCCGGACATCCAGCCACCTCCAGGTCCCGGTCCCACGCCTCCCGTGGTTGCACCCTTCCGCTGAGGATGCAACCACGGGAGGCGTGGGACCGGGCGGCGAAATGCCGGATGTATTCCATTTCTGGGAGTGGGCGGCCTGGGAGCGGCGACGGGCCGAGGGCCCCGCACCCGGGGGTGCGGGGCCCCGTCGTTCACGCCCCGCGGAGGGCGGAGCGGCCCGCGAAGCGCGCCGAGGAGCCCAGCTCCTCCTCGATCCGGATCAGCTGGTTGTACTTGGCCGTCCGGTCGGAGCGGGAGAGCGAGCCGGTCTTGATCTGCCCGCAGCCGGTCGCCACCGCCAGATCCGCGATGGTGGTGTCCTCCGTCTCGCCCGAGCGGTGCGACATGACGGCCGTCCAGCCCGCCTGGTGGGCCGTGGCGACGGCGGCCAGTGCCTCGGTCAGGGTGCCGATCTGGTTGACCTTGATCAGGATCGAGTTGCCGGCACCGGTGGCGATGCCCTCGCGCAGCAGCGTCTCGCTGGTGCAGAACAGGTCGTCGCCGGTGAGCTGGCAGCGGTCGCCGACGCGGGCGGTCAGCTCGCGCCAGCCCTCCCAGTCGTTCTCCGCCATCGGGTCCTCGATGGAGAGGACGGGGTAGGAGTCGATCAGCTTGACCAGGTAGTCGACGTTCTCCGAGGGGGTGCGCCGCACCCCCTCGCCCGCGTAGTCGTAGACCCCGTCGCGGAAGAACTCGGAGGACGCCGGGTCCATGATCAGACCGATGTCGGTGCCGGGACGGTAGCCGGTGCGCTCGATGGCGGCCATCACGAAGTCGAGTGCCTCTTCGGCGGTGCGCAGCGCGGGCGCGAAGCCGCCCTCGTCGCCCACCCCGGTGGAGTGGCCGGCGGCCAGGAGGTCGCGGCGCAGGGTGTGGAAGACCTCGCTGCCCATGCGGACGGCTTCGGCGAAGGTGTCCGCACCCACCGGCGCGATCATGAACTCCTGGAAGTCCAGCGGATTGTCGGCGTGGGCACCGCCGTTGACGATGTTCATCATCGGCAGCGGCAGGAGGTGCGCGCCGTCGCCGCCGAGGTAGCGGTAGAGGGGCAGGCGGTGGGCCGCCGCGGCGGCCTTGGCGGCGGCGAGGGAGACGCCGAGGACGGCATTGGCGCCGAGCCGGGACTTCGTGGCGGTGCCGTCCAGGGCGACCAGGGCGGCGTCGAGGCCGGCCTGGTCCGATGCGTCCCGGCCGCGCACGGACGCCGCGATCTCCCCGTTGACGTGGGCCACGGCCTGGTCGACGCCCTTGCCGTGCCAGCGCGTGGAGTCCCCGTCGCGCAGTTCCACGGCCTCCCGGGCGCCGGTGGAGGCGCCGGAGGGAACGGCCGCGCGGCCCAGGGAACCGTCCGTCAGGACCACGTCGACCTCGACGGTGGGGTTGCCCCGGCTGTCGATGATCCGGCGGGCGGTGACGGTCTCGATGGTGGCGTCGATGGGTCCGACTGCCTGTGCGGACATGGTGGTTCCTCCCCGTTCGAGCGTGCCGTGGCCCCGGCTGCGACAGCGCTGGCGCTGAGCCCGACACGGCAAACCCTACAGCAATGCTGTTCAGTTTGGCTGAACAGCATTGCTGTGCTGGTCGCCGGCGGCGTCCATGCTGATCAGCGGGGTAAAGTGCCTCATGCCCACCTCGGAAGCCGCCGCCATCGCCGCAGAACTGCGTACTGCGATGGGCAAGCTGTCCCGGCGCGTCAAGCACGAGGACCGGATCCCGCTGGGCCAGGTCGCCGTGCTCGGCGCCCTCGACCGCGACGGCGCCATGACCACCAGCGACCTCGCCGCCGACCAGCGCGTACGCCCCCAGTCGATGGCCCGCGCGGTGGGACTCCTCCTGGACCAGAACCTGATCACGCGCCGGGCGCACCCCACGGACGGCCGCAAGTCGCTGGTCGAGCTCTCGGAAGCGGGCCGGGCCGCCCTCGAAGCGGAACGCGGCCGCCGCGCGGGCTGGCTGGCCCAGGCCATCGAGGCCGAACTCACCGAGGAGGAGCGCACGATCCTGGCCCGAAGCGCCACCTTGCTGGAACGCCTCGCCACCCGCTAGACATTCTCGGACGGGCGTCGCGACCCGGACCCTGGCGGAGCGTAGAAGCCGGACTTTCCGTCCGTGAAGGCATCCTCGTTCTGTTACTGAGCTTGCAGGCGTGGTGTCGGCAGTGTGAGTCCGGTACCGGTGAGGCATCCGTCGATGATGTCGCTGCGGTACTGGATCCGGCGGAGCCCGTGTCGCAGCCGGCGGATGAGGTGCTCGGGATCGGTGAAGGCGGTGTTGGCCTGGCTGGTCCGGCGGAGGATCGACCAGATGCTTTCCACCGGGTTGAAGTCGGGTGCGTAGGGCGGCAGGTGGTAGGCGTTGATCCAGTCGTGTGCATCGATGAAGGCCCGCATGCGGCGGTCTTTGTGGACGTTCAAGTTGTCCCAGATAAGGACGATCGGCCCGCCCAGCTGCTGGTGGGCGGCGATGAGGAGGTCGCGGTACTCGGTCCAGGCGAAGCTCTTACGGCCGCCGCTCTTGTGATCGGTATGCCGTTTGGGCCGGTAGATCAGGCGGGACCGTTCGCCGGGTTTGTAGCAGCACAGGGCCGCGATGGAGAAACGGCGCTGAGAACGGCCTCTCACCCGGATGACCGGAGTGGAACCCCGCCTGCCCCACGTGCGGGAGGTCGGCGGCGTCATCGAGAATCCTGCCTCGTCCTCGAAGACGAGCCAGGCCCCGAGCGACGCCGCGGTGGTTCCAGGTGCGGCCACACCTCCTTCACCCAGCCGGCCACCGCCGCCTCGTCACGCTCGACCGCCCGACGGGCCGGAACCTGATGGCTCCAGCCACGACGCCGGAGCATCTGCGAGATCCCCGACAACGTCATGCTCTTGTGGAACCGTCGGCCGATCAGCGTCTTGATCCTGGCCAGCGTCCATCGCTGATCCGGCCAGCCGTGCGCGATCGGGCCTTTGGCCAACTCCTCCTCGAGCAAGGCGAACAGCCCATCGCTCAGCTTCGGACGCGACGCCGGGCCACGGGAACGAACCGCGTCATGGCCGTTCTCCCGCCAGGCCCGCCGCCACCTCTGGACGGACCGGACACTGACCCGTAACTCCTTCGCTATCTCCGTGCTGCCCCGCCCATCGGCGAACATCGCGACCGCTTCCATCCGGACCCGCTCACGGAACGCTTGCCTCTCCGCGGTCAGACCCCCACCCTGCGGATACCTCATACCTCCGGCATACCGCGAGGATCACCAACCGTCAGCCCCTACGACAAGACGACTTCAAGGTCAGTAGTCCTACGTGGTGAGGTCTTTCTAGAACACCGGTACATCCTCGCCGCGCCGCTTTCTTGGAGCCCCCTGGGCCGAGGGTGGCGGCAGTGGGACGGGCGTGGACGGAATCTGTCGTTCCGACAGGAAGCGTGCGGCGCCGCCGTGGTGACGGATCGTCAGGTTCGGCGGGGCTCGCGTCGTGCGGGGGAGTCAGGACTTCGGCACGGTGTTGATGTGGTTGGTTCCGGCGCTGTAGAAGCCGTCCACCGATTTCTGGACGTCCGCCTGGGAAACGGCCTCACCGGCCTTGTAGTAGAACCAGTTGACTTTCATGTTCCACGTGCGTGAACCGCCGGTGAAGGGGAGGTCGATGAACCAGTTGCTGAAATGCATGTCCACCTTCTCGCGCGGGACGTATTTCCCGGAGCTGGTGAACAGGTCCTTTCCGTCCAGTGAATAGGTGGCCTTTCCGTTCATGAAGGTGATCATCATGATGTGCCAGCCCTCGAGGCGCTGCTTCTTGAGCGCGTGGGTGACGCGGTCCGGCGGATCGGCCTTGAACCAGCTCGTGGTGTCGAGCTGCGGACCCACCGAACCCCAGCCGCCGTTGGGCAGGTACTCGTAGTCGAGCTCGCTGTAGTTCTCCGAGGAGTCCGAGGCGGAGATGGGGAAGAAGGTCTCGACGACGTGGTCGCCGTTGCGGCCGCTGACGGGCTTGTCGCTCAGGTAGACCCGGGCGGCGTAGGTGCCCGTGAAGAGGGGGGTGCCGGTGGTCTGCACCTCGACCTGCTTCGTGCCCTGCTTGGTGCCGTCGGTGGAAGACTGCAGCTGGAGGGCCCTGCCGCCCTGGGCGCTCGCGTCCTCGGGGAAGGTGGCGCCGGCGGCGGTCCAGGTGTCCTTGATGCCCGGGCCGCCCACACCGGTGCGGACCTCCCAGCCGTTGGCGTCGAGGGCGGGGTCGTCGGAGCCGGTGTAGTGGAAGTTGTCGAACAGGGTCCCCGGCGGTCCGGACGGAGTCGGCGAGGCGCTCCGGGCGGGCGCGGCGTCATCGCTGCCGGCGCCGCCGGAGCTGCCGGAGCAGGCGGCGAGCACGCACAGGAGGGCGGGCAGCGTGAGCGCGGTCCACGCGCGGCGACGAGAGGTGCGGCGGGGCTGACTCACACGGGCTCCTTGGACGTAGGGGCGGTGCCTGAACACGCCCTTACATGAAGATCAATCAAATGCTGATCGCACGAAGTGGTCATCCTAAGGTTCGACTCGGCCTCCGCGGCCACGGCCTCCGCCACCACGCCCTCCGGGGCCGTGGCGGTCGCGGTTCCGGCGAAACGGCCCGGACCGAAACCGGGAAGAGGGGCGTCCGCAACCGTACGTAAACCGTGCGTACAGACTTACCGACTGGTACCGCTAATTGGTATTCCAATCCGATTACGAAGCCGGAGCAGATCGCTCCAAACGTGCACATCGGGCCCAAGTCGATTCGGACGGGTGCACTAGCGTTCGCCCTGCCATCCCATGGTCTACGTAGCCTGCCCTGAAAGGCCCTGCAAGGTGCGCTCAGTCATCAGTTCCCTTGAACACAGATCGGCGCACCAGGAAGAGCCTGAAATGTCCGGGTCGAACCACGGGGCGAGCTACGAGTCGGGCTTGGAAGAGCCCCTTCCCGACCCGGTCTTCGTCGACCAGTCAGGTCTGCGCGGCCGTCTGCTGCGAGGTCTCGGCTGGCCGGTCTCCGTGGTCGGCGCGGTCCTGGCCGTCGCCATGGGCAGCAGCCTGGTCGGCCTGCAGGCCGACGCTCCGGCGATGGGCATACCCGCACACCCCTCGCTGTCGCCCGGCCTCCGGCCGTCACCCGCGGCGGCACCCGGATCCCCGGTGCCACCGGCCGCACCGGGGTCTTCCCCGTCCAAGGCGGCCACACCGTCCGCGACGTCCCAGACGAAGGCCCCGGCCACCCCGGCGAAGCCGTCGGGCAGCACGCCGAAGCCCTCGGCCGCGGCGTCCAAGTCCGCGGTGGCCACGCCGAAACCGTCGGCCGGCAAACCGAAGCCCACGGGCAGCACGGTCAAACCCATGGCCGACCCGGCGGCCCCCACGGCCGGCGGGCCCGCCGGCGCCGGCCCGTCGCGTCTTTCGCGCCCTTCGAGCCCTTCGCGCCCTTCGGTCCCGACCCCCTGATCGTCCGCACCACCCATCTCACAGGAGCGTCATTGTCCCGCCATCAGCGCCGCCGCCGGCAGTCCCTGCTGAGGCCGCGCCGACTGGCCGCGCCGCCGCTGCGCTTCGTCATGCCGCTGTCCTTGCTGGCGTGCCTGCTTGCGCTTCTCGTACTGCGCGGCCTCGCCACCAACGAGGCCTTCCACGACGCCCGGGTCGCGGACTCGGTCGACAAGACGACGGTGCCGGCCGACCTGCTCGAAGGCGGTCCGATCATCGACGCGCGCGGCAGCAAGAACGCGCACCCCGTGAGCTACCGGATCCCCGACCACACCGTGGTGCTGAGCTTCGACGACGGTCCCTCGCCGGAGTGGACCCCGAAGATCCTGGACGTGCTCGCGGCCCGCAAGATCCGCGCGGACTTCTTCGTCACCGGCGCCATGACCGCGCGCAACCCGGACCTGATCCGGCAGATCGTCGCGGGCGGCCACGAACTGGGCGTGCACACCTTCACGCACGCCGACATGGCCCTGCAGTCCCACGGCCGGGTCGGCTGGGAGCTGGCGCAGACGCAGCTGGCACTCGCCGGAGTCGCGGGCGTCCACAGCGCGCTGTTCCGCCCGCCGTATTCCTCCAACGCCGCGGCGATGGACGACTGGAACTATCCGGTCATCAAGTACGTGGGCGCGCACGGCTACCTCACCGCGTTCATCGACCGGGACACCGACGACTGGATGCGTCCCGGTGTCGAGGAGATCGTCAAGGCGGCCATGCCGGAGACGCCCGGTGCGGGCGAGATGATCCTGCTGCACGACGCGGGTGGCGACCGGGCCCAGACCGTTGCCGCGCTCGAGCAGATCATCGACCAACTGCAGGCGCAGGGATACCGGTTCACCACCATCTCCGAGGCGCTCGGCGCCACCAGTGCCACGGTGCCGGTGACCGGATTCCAGCTGTGGGCGGGCAAGGGATACATCTGGGCCACCCAGTTCGCCGTGCACACCCTGCCGGTGATGATCGGGCTGCTGGCCCTCGTCGGCTTCCTCAACTTCGGCCGGTTCGGGCTGATGCTGATCCTGGCACCGATGCACGCCCGCCGCGCCAAGCGCCGCGACACCTGGGGACGGCCCGTCACCGAAAAGGTCACGGTACTGGTCCCCGCGTACAACGAGCGCGAGTGCATAGCCAACACCCTCAACTCCCTGGCCGTCAGCGACCAGCCGATCGAAGTCATCGTCATCGACGACGGCTCCAGCGACGGCACCGCGGACATAGTCGAGGCGATGAACCTGCCGTTCGTCCGGCTGATCCGCAAGGCCAACGGAGGCAAGTCCAGCGCCCTCAACACCGGTATCGCGGCCGCCTCGCACGAGATCATCGTGATGATGGACGGCGACACCGTCTTCGAACCGTCCACCGTGCGCGAGCTGGTCCAGCCCTTCGGCGACCCGGGGATCGGCGCGGTCGCGGGCAACGCCAAGGTCGGCAACCGCGACAGCCTGATCGGCGCCTGGCAGCACATCGAGTACGTCCTCGGCCACAACCTGGACCGCCGCATGTACGACATGCTGGGCGTCATCCAGACCATCCCCGGGGCGGTCGGCGCCTTCCGCAAGGAAGCCCTGCGCAGGGTCGGCGGGATGAGCGACGACACCCTCGCCGAGGACACCGACATCACCATCGCGGTGCTCTGCGACGGCTGGCGGATCGTCTACGCCGAGCACGCCCGGGCCTGGACCGAGGCTCCCGCCAGCCTCCAGCAGCTCTGGTCCCAGCGGTACCGCTGGAGCTACGGCTCCATGCAGGCGATGTGGAAGCACCGCGCCGCGGTGACCTCCCGCGGCCCGGCCGGGCGCTTCGGCCGGATCGGGCTGCCGCTCGTCGTGCTGTTCGGCGTGGTCGCCCCGCTGCTGGCGCCGCTGGTCGACATGTTCCTGATATACGGCGTGTTCTTCGGGGACGCCGCGATCACCCTGACCGGCTGGGGCGGCTTCATCCTGCTCCAGGCGGTGCTGTCCTGGTACGCCTTCCATCTCGACCGCGAGAAGCCCTGGTACCTGATCAGCCTGCCGATCCAGCAGGTGGTCTACCGGCAGCTCATGTACATCGTCCTGCTGCAGTCCGCGATCACGGCGATGACCGGTGGCCGCCTGCGCTGGCAGAAGCTCCGGCGCACCGGCGAGGTCGCTGTACCCGTGGAGGTCTGACCATGACCGGATACACCAACCTCGGGCGCCATCAGGACACCGTCCAGTTGAGGGTCCCCGAACTCCTGCGACAGCGGTGGGAGCAGGACTGGGAGCCGGAGCCGCAGTCGGCGCCCGAGCCGGAGCAGCAGCCGGAGTCCGAGGCGCCGGCCCCGCGCAAGGGCGGCCGCGACCGCTACCTCGACCTGCTGCGCGCGCTGGCCCTCGTGCGCGTGATGGTCTACCACAACTTCGGCTGGTTCTGGCTGCCCCTCGTCTTCCCGTCGATGGGCGTGATGTTCGCGCTGGCCGGCTCGCTGATGGCCCGCTCGCTCAGCCGCCCCGCCCTCGGCGTGATCCGCGGGCGACTGCGCCGTCTGCTGCCGCCGATGTGGCTGTTCGGCGCGATCATGATCACGCTGCAGATCATCGACGGCTGGGGCCCCGACTCCGAGGGCCACCCCACCTGGTGGTGGGGCAAGCTGGCGTTCTGGATCCTGCCGCTGAGCACTCCGCCGTTCTCCGAGGACCTGCCCGGCTTCGGCCTGACGGACAGCACCTGGGCCAGCCAGATCATCGTCCCGCTCTGGTACCTCCGGGCGTACCTGTGGTTCGTCCTGTTCTCGCCGCTGATGCTCCGGGCGCTGCGGCGGCTTCCCTGGGTGACGCTGTTCAGCCCCCTCGCGGTGCTGATCGTCATGAACCAGTTCTTCGCCGACCAGGATTTCATCTACGGACGGATCTGGGAGACCGCCAACGACTTCGCCATGTTCGGCTCCTGCTGGATCCTCGGCATGGCCCACCAGGAGGGGATCCTCAAGAGGATCCCGCAGTACGTCGTGCCGTCCATCGCGCCGCTGCTCATGGTGGCCGGCCTCTGGTACCTGGGGACCCGGCCGGTCGACCCGACCGTGCAGACCGATATCGAGTCCTGGCCGATCGCCCAGGCCCTGTGGTCGCTGGGCTTCGTCGCCATCCTGCTCCACGTCAGCCCGTCCTGGGAGCAGTGGCCCAGGGCGCTCGAACGCTGGAACGGCCTGGTCAGCCTGCTCAACGCGCGCGCCGTCAGCGTCTACCTGTGGCACCAGACCGCGCTGGTGATCGCCGTCCCGCTGATCGACCTCCTCTGGGGCGTCCACTTCTTCTACGCGAACCTCCAATGGCTGCTGACCAGCCAGTGGTTCGCGCTCCTGGTGGCCATCCCGCTGGTCGGCCTGCTGGTGCTGACCTTCGGCTGGATCGAGGACGTGGCCGCCAAACGCTCGCCGCGGCTCCTGCCCTACCCGAGACGCCAGCGCGGCAGGCGCCGGTCCGCCGACTGACGGGGGAGCGCGGCCCGCGTCAGCGGGCGGCGCCCCGGGGGACGGCGAAGCCGGTCAGCCGGGCCGAACCCGGCGCGAGCTCCCGCCAGGGGCCGGGGCAGGTGAGCACCGCGATCGCGGAGGTCGGGAACTTCGCCGACAGCCGCTCCATCGCCGCGGCCTCCGCGGCGTCCCCGGCCTCCCGTGCGAGGCCGACGGCCAGCTCCTCCAGACCCGGGTTGTGCCCGACGAGCAGCAGCGTCCGTACCTCGTCGGGGACTTCGGACACCACCGCCAGCAATTCCTCCGGCTCGGCCGCGTACACCCGTTCGTCGAAGCGCACCGGAACCGCGGCGCCGAGCTCCGCGGCCGCCAGGGCCCAGGTCTCGCGCGTCCGCCGGGAGGTGGAACAGAGCACCAGCGCGGGCAGACACCCGGCATCGCGCAGCCAGCGGCCCGCCGCTGGCGCGTCCCGCAGCCCGCGGGGGCCCAGCGGCCGTTCGCGGTCCGCGACGTCGGGCCAGGCGGACTTGGCGTGGCGCAGCAGCACCAGACGGGCGGCGGACCGCGTGCTCTCGCCGTCCGCGTTCTTGCTCTCCGACTTGCTCTCCGGCTTGCTCACCGCGTTCATGCTCTGGGCCCCATGGCCCCACCCTCCCACGGTCCGCCGGACCGGGCCCAGGGCGGTGCGTCGAGCTCCGCCCACACGCACTTTCCGCCCTCCGCCGGCTCCGAGCCCCACGTGCGGGCCAGCCGGTCCACGATGACCAGCCCGTGGCCCCCGGGCCGCGCCGGGTCCGGCGGGTGCCGGAGGAACGGGGCGTCCGGACTCGCGTCCGTGACCTCGATGCGCAGCCCCCCGGCGGTGCGGCGCAGGAGGAGCGAGCTCGGCCCGCCCCCGTGCAGTCGGGCGTTGGCCACGATCTCGGAGACCACCAGCAGGGCGTCGTCCGCGATCCCGGCCCCGAGGCCCTCGTCGTGAAGGCCCTGGTCGTGGTGGTTCCCGGCTTCGGGCAGCCACTGCCACTCGGTCAGCGCGGCGCGGGCGAAGTCGCGGCACCTGCTGACGACATCGGTGCTGCCGTGCAGCACCAGACGCCGGGTCCGCTCCGGTGACCCGCGCTCGCTCATGGTGGTTCCTCACACGGTTGCGCATCCGTATCCGGACACGCCCCGCGCCTACCCGACCACACGCCGCGGAACCGTGGCAGCGTCACGGGTGTCGCCGGACCGGTTCATCTCCGGCTGCATTCCCCGGCTGCATTCACCGGTTACATGGGGTCCATGGTTCCGCTGCCGGGCCCGTTCTCCTGCTCGCTCTTGCGCCGGATGTGCAGGGCCTTCTCGATGAGCCGCTGCCGCTCGGCCGGATCCGCGGCGCGCTGCGCCGCCTGCTCCAGTTCCTGGGCCTTGTCACGCATCTGCCGGGCCCGCAGGCTCGGCTGGCTCTCGTTGCTCATGACCGGTCCTCGGTTCGGGGGGAGTGCCGTACCCCCCAGCCAATCAGCACCGAACCACCCCCGCCACCGCGCCCGGCACCGGCTCTCCCCGCAGGGATTGAGCCGGGCCGGGGTGGGCAGGCGCGCGGCGTACCCGATCGATTGGAGCAGCCATGGGAACCCCACCCAACGATCCCGTCCCGCCCAGCCCCACCCCGGTGCCCGGACCGGGACCCGGGCCGCAGCCCGGGCCGCTCCCCGGACCCGTACCGGTACCCGGGCCCGACCCCGTACCCCCGGCTCCGCCGCAGCCCGGACCCGATCCCGTGCCGCCGCCCGCCCCGGGGCCCGAGCCGCACCCGCAGCCGGGGCCGCTGCCCGGCCCCGTCCCGGCGCCGGAGCCCCTCACCTGAGGCGGCGCCGGGCGGCCCCGCCGCAGGGCCGTCCGGTGGCGCCGGCCGCCGAACCGGTCGATAGGCCCGGCCGTCCACCGGGCCACGGCTAGGGGGTGTCTTGTCGATCAGGCCGGGCTCGCGGGGGCTGGCACCGCGCCTCGCCGCGTTGTCGTCACTCGCCGACTTCCCCAAGCTCTCGGCTTCGCTCGAGCAGGGGAGACCCCATTCGCGTCGACTCTTTCCTCCGCCTTGCGATGCACGGCACCAGCCCCCGCTCCCTGATCCGGCCTGATCGACAAGACACCCCCTAGCGCTGTGACCGGGGCCGTCGGGCGTCAGGGCCGCCGGCCGGGATCGCGCCCGCTCAGGCCGACCGCCCGGTCCAGCAGCGGGGTCCCGTCCGGCACGGGGACGACGGGGCCGAAGATGTCCCCGGCGCCCCCTTCCTCCCCGGTCGCGGCCACGAGGAAGGTGTACGAGGTGTCCAGCGCGGCCGGGTCGGGTGCGTACTCCTGGCCGGTGGCCCGGGCCAGGTCCCAGCCGTGGACGACCAGTTCGTTGACGGCCACCAGCCCCGCGATCTCGCCCGGCAGGTCCACACCGCCCGCGCGGGTCATGCCGGTCCAGGCGGCCGGATCCGTCCAGGCCTCGGCCAGTTCGCCGAGGACCCGCGGGAGCTCCGCGCGCCAGTCGGCGGGGAGGACCGGCAGGGCGGTGGTGGGGGCCGTGTCCGTCGTGGGGCCCAGTTCCTTGCGGGCGGCGTCGCGGAAGGCGGCGGCCAGGCCGGTGAGGTGGCCCAGCAGGGTGCCGACCGTGTAGTCGGGGCACGGTGTCGGGCCGGAGAGCCCGGCGTCCGGGACGCCTTCCGCGAGGCGGGCCACGATCCGGGCCTGCGGTCCGAGGTCGAGCATCGTCGTATCGGTCATTGCCGCTCCTTCGGGGCCAGGGGTCTGGAGGGTAGACCGGCGGCGACGCCCGGACTCATCGCAGCTCGGGCTCATCGCAGCTCGGGCTCATTGCCGCCAGGGCGGAACGGGGTGTGAGTGGATCATGGGCGTACGGACACCCCGGGCGCGCCGGGGAGAGCAGGCAGCAGCTTCCTGCCGGACGTGCGCCGGGCGGCCGAGGCGCGGACCTCGATGGGCCCTTTGACCGCGGGGATCCACCCCTGTGGGCGAACCGGGGGATCAGGTTCCGCCGCGGCGATGAGTTTGCGGAGGTCCGGGGGTCTACCCCTGTGACACGGACGACCGACTCACCGGGAGCAGACCATGGGCCTCATCCAGATCGAGATGTTCGCGACCCTCGACCTCGTCGGGCAGGCGCCCGGCGGCCCCGACGAGGATCCGGCGGGGTTCCCGTACGGCGGCTGGCAGGCGCCCCTGATCGACGAGGTCGCCGGGGAGCAGATCGGCGCCGCGTACGAGGGCACGGACGCCCTCCTGCTCGGACGGCGGACGTACGACATCTTCGCCGCCTACTGGCCCCACCAGAAGGGCGGCGAGGACGAGGGGATCGCCGCGCTGTTCAACGGCGTCCCGAAGTACGTGGCCTCCCGGGGCAAGCCCGACCTCTCCTGGGCCGGATCCACGCAGCTGGGCCCGGACCTCGCCGCAGCGGTGCGCGAGATCCGCGAGCGGCACGAGCACGTGAAGGTCGTCGGGAGCCTGAACCTCGTGCAGACCCTGCTGCGCGAGAAGCTCTTCGACCGCCTCGACCTCTGGGTGCACCCGATCGTGCTCGGGGTCGGGAAGAAGGTGTTCGACGACGGCGCGGTCCCCACCAGCCTCACCCTGCTCGCACCCCCGGAGGCCAGCCCGAAGGGCACCGTGTACCTGCGCTACGGGCTTGCCGACGGCATTCCCGCGACGGGCGACATGAGCGCCCCCGACCGCGGAGTTGCCGACGCCGGCTGAGTCCGTCCGCGCCCGGGGGGACGGGCGGCACGGCAGGCGGGAGGGCGGGCGACAGGGCGGGGCCCGCCCCTCGCCGGAGCGCTGTATCCCCCGTGCGCGGATACCCTGAGAGGTGTGATCGAGTCCGGACGGTCGCGGCTCCGCAGGCGCCGCGGCCAGGGAAGACTTGTGCGGCTGTCGCCGGTCTTCCTGACCGTCGTCATAGCCAGCCTCGCCTACACCACCCCGCCGGACATGGCCTTCAGCCGCCTCCTGCCCGCGGCGCCGGCCCTCGCCGCGGCCATGTGGCCGGTGCTCCCCACCGTCCTGCTCGGCACGGTCTGCCTCCTCCTGATGATCGGCCTCAGCCTCGTCTTCCCCGATCTGGGGACCTGGTGGACGGCCTCGGGCATCATCGCGGTGACCGTGGCCGCCGCCTACGGAAGCCACGTCCGGCTCCAGCGGGAGCGCACCCTCTTCCAGGTGAGGCTCGTGGCCGACGCCGCGCAGCAGGTGGTGCTGAGCCCCATGCCGCGCCGCTTCGGCGCCATCGAGATCGAGGCGCTGTACCTCGCGGCCGCGGCGGAGGCCCGCATCGGCGGGGACTTCTACGAGGTGGTCGACACTCCGTTCGGGGTCAGGCTGCTCATCGGGGATGTACGGGGCAAGGGACTGCCCGCCGTGGGGGCGGCCGCGGCGATCGTCAACGCCTTCCGCGAGGCGGCCTACGGAGAGGGCGACCTGGTCGACGTCGCCCGCAGACTGGACGCCAGCAGCACCCGCTACAACGCCGCCTTTCCCCCCGAGGGGCCGATGGAGCGCTTCGCCACGGCCCTCCTCGTCCAGATCCCGCACGGGGGCAGCCGCATCGACATCCTCAACTGCGGACACCCCCCGCCGCTGGTCCTGAACCGCGGGAGGGTCCGCATCCTCGACGCGGCCATTCCGTCCCCGCTGCTCAGCCTGGCGGAGCTGATCGGTGACCACTACACCGTCGACAGCTTCGGCTTCGCCCCCGACGACGTGCTGCTCCTCTACACCGACGGGATCGCCGAAGCCCGCGCCCGCGACGGCGAGTTCTTCCCGCTGACCACCTGGATGCGCCGCCAGCCGGCCGCGCCGCCCCGCGATCTCCTCAAGGCCCTCCACCGCGATCTGCTCCGCTACAGCAGAGGCCGCCTCGACGACGACATCGCCGCCCTGGCCGTGCGGTGGGGCCCGTCCTGAGGGGCGGAACCCGCGCTGTGCGTAGAGGTCGCCGAAGTAGGACTGCTCGACGAACGACCGGAAGGAGGCGCCCTGCTGTGCCAGGAGGAAGCACAGGGAGGTCGAGTCCATGCCGCCCGACAGGTCCGCGGAGAGTCCGCCGGCCGTGGCGATCCGCACGGCCACCGCCTCCTCCAGTGCGGCCCGCGCCCTCGGAGCGCCTTCGGCGAGCGGCAGCGCCGGCGCCGGGGATGCCACCAGGTGGTGGACTCGGCCCGGTCGGCGGTTATGCGCAGCCGCTGGTCGGCGGGCAGCCGGTGGACTCCGTGCCACTAAGTGCCGCGGGTCAGGCCGTAGTCGAAGCCGGGGTGCAGCATGCCCCAGGCGGCCATCTCGATGCGCGGGGTGGCCCCGCTGAGCCCGGGCCGGCGGTTCGACCGCGTCGGAAGCGGCGTGGGAGCCGTCCCGGCACCGGGCGTAGAACACCTGGCGCAGTCCGGACGCGGTCCCCTGGATGTAGGTGGAGCGGCCGTCGGTGTAGAGGATGTGATCGGCGGTATTTCGGGCGCCTCGTATGCGACAACCTCGTGGTCGTTCATTTGTGTCACCGCCTTCCGCTCGATTGATGTTCAACCTGACAAGCGGGAGCGGGGAGTATGTACTGGTCTCCTGGTGGATCAGGCGTGGGTCGCGGCACCCCGGGCGCGCGGCACCGGTGCACCGGTGAGCGGACTCGAATGGCCGGAACAGGCCCTCTTGACTGTGAAGTGCACTTGGAGCACCCCGGTCCACACGAGCGCCGAGCCCAGCAGGTGGAGCATCACGAGCAGGGCCGGCAGGGCCGTCAGCGACTGCACCAGCCCCACGAGGCCCTGTCCCAGGAGCACGGCCAGGAAGGCGGCCGCCTTGCGGCGCGCGGCTCCGAAGCCGTCCTTGGGCAGTGCGGAGAACAGGAGCAGGGCCAGGACCAGGACCGATGCGGCCAGCACACCGTGCACGACCGTCACGGCCGTCCAGTCGAAGGGCATCCGCGTCACGTCGGAGGAGTCGCCCGCGTGCGGACCGGAGCCGGTGGCGAGCGTGCCCACGAAGACCAGCAGGCCCGTCACCGCGACCAGGGCCACCGACAGCGAGCGGATCCGCGCGACGGACGCCGGCGCGGGAGGGACGGGTGGGGCGGGCGTGACGTCACCGTCGGTGGCGCCCTCGGCATCGGCGCCGGCATCGGCGTACGCCGCGTGCCAGGTGAACACCGCGGCGGTGAGCAGCAGCGTGGCGGCGAGGAAGTGCGCGGCGACGATGTACGGGCTCAGCCGCATCCAGACGGTCACTCCGCCGACGACCGCGTTGAGCACGACGATCCAGAACTGCGCCCAACCGCCGCGCAGCACCGCGGGCATGGGCTTTTCCTGGAGGCGCGCGGTAATGATGACCCAGCCCACCACGGCGCACAGCGCACCGGTGAGGAGTCGGTTCCCGAATTCGATGGCGCCGTGCATCCCCATTTCCGCGGTGGGGGCCAGCGTCTCTCCCGTGCACATGGGCCAATCGGTACAGCCGAGACCGGATCCGGTGACACGGACGATTCCGCCGGTCACGATGATCGCGATGCTTGCCACGACCGAACCGAGTGCCGCCGCTCTGACGCTTCTCGCTCCGAGTGAGTACCTGTCGGCGAGCCATGAGAGGGGAGTGCGCACGATCGGCCTTTCCTTAAGTCGCTTTTACGCGCCCGCGGTAGCGGGACCTCAGCGTACGCCGCGCGTTTGCCCCGGCCTGACGGGGCGTCGCACATGCGGGGAAGCGGCGCAATGGCGTGCTCCGGGGCGGCCTCAGACCACGGAGAGCAGGTCGACCACGAAGACGAGCGTGGAGCCGGCCGGGATCAACGGCGAGGGCGACTGCTTGCCGTAGCCCAGGCGCGGGGGAACGATGATCTCGCGGCGGCCGCCGACCTTCATCCCCCGGATGCCCCGGTCCCAGCCCTTGATGGCCCGGCCGCCGCCCACGGCGAACTTGAACGGCTCGCCCCGGTCCCAGGAGGCGTCGAACTCCTTGCCGGACGCGAAGGTCACCCCGACGTAGTGCACCCGTACGACCCGTCCCGGCTTCGCCTCGGCCCCGTCCCCGACGACCAGGTCCCGGATCGTCAGCTCCTCCGGAGCCTCGCCCTGCGGACGCTCGACCTCGGGCTTCGTCAGTTCGCTCATCGCTTCCTCATCACTCTGCGCCGGTTCCCCCGTACGGAACCCATTAAATGCCTCGACACCGGGCGGGGTGATCCGGGAGGCTTCGCGCGATGACAAGAACAGACGACATACCGCCCGCGTGGGACGAGCGCACTCAGCTCACCACGTTCCTCGACTATGCACGTGACACCGCCCGCGCCAAGTGCGAGGGCCTCTCCGCGGAGAACGCCCGCACGGCGCTCCTGCCGGGCTCGCCGCTGATGACCGTGAGCGGATTGATCAACCACCTCCGCTGGGTCGAGTACTACTGGTTCCAGGTGGTCTTCCTCGGCGAGGAGGACCAGGGTCCCTGGACCGACGAGGACCCCGACCGCGAGATGCGCATCGCCGTCGACTTCCCGCTTGGGCAGTTGCTCGACGAGTACGCCGCGCAGAGCGCCCGGTACCGCGAACTGGTCGCCGGCCACGGCCTGGACGAGCAGGCGCGGCGTGAGCGCAAGGGTCCGCGTGTCGACCTGCGCTGGATCCTGCTCCACCTCACCGAGGAGACGGCCCGCCACAACGGCCACCTGGACATCCTGCGCGAGCTGCTCGACGGCACGACCGGAGACTAGGAACGGCGCGGCCGGCGCCGGCCCTGACGGGCGGACGCCGGCCGGTGACCCCGCCTACAGGCGCGGCGTGCGCGGCGGCACCGTGCGGCGGGTGCCGGTGCTTTCGAAGGCCGCGGCCAGGGTCAGCAGGGCGTTGTCGTCGTGGGCGCGGCCCGCGAAGGTCAGGCCGACGGGCATGCCCGTGTCCGCCATGGTGCCCATGGGCACGGTCACGGTCGGGATGCCGAGGTGGCGGGGGACCAGGTTGCCGTTCGCCACCCAGACGCCGTTGCGCCAGCCGAGGTCGGCGGACTCCACGCGGACGTCCATGTCCGCGGGGCCCACGTCCGCGACGGCGGGGAAGACCACCGCGTCCAGGCCCAGCCCGTCCATCCACAGTTCCAGGTCGACCCGGCGCGTCTCCTCGAGCCCGCGCAGCCCCTCTTCGAGGAGCGGCATGTCGGCGAGGGAGGCGTACGGGCGCTCGCGCACGAAGCGCGGGTAGTCGCCGATGGTGTCGTCGAAGCCCTCGTAGCGGTCGGGCAGTTCGCCCTGCTGCTTGGGCCAGATGCGGCCGGCGTCGACCTCGGCCAGGGTGGAGAGGGCCGGGTCGCCGTTGGCGCGCAGGAAGTCGTCCCAGGCCCAGGCGGACAGGTCCTCGATCTCGAAGGTGAGGAACTCGCGGCCGACCAGTCCGCGGGTGAACAGCGAGGGTGCGCCGGGGCGGTCGGACTCGTAGTTCGACACGACGGGGAAGTCGACCTCGACGACCTCGGCGCCGGCGGCCTCCAGGTCGCGGCGGGCGGCTTCCCACAGCTCGATGACCGAGGGGCGGGTGTCGACGGGCTGCCCGGTCTGGCCGCCGATGCCCCCGTCGGGGTTCGTCCCGGCTTCGGGGTCGGCGTTGATGTACATCCGGGGCACGCCGACGCGCTTGCCGGCGAGCAGGTCGCGGGCGGCCTCGGCGTCGGCCGGTGCGAGCGCCGGGTAGGAGGCGGGGCGCACCTGCGAGGCGGAGGGCAGGGCCACCCACGGCTGTGCGCGCCACAGGTCCCCGCGGGTGTCGGGGTCGTCGGCGACGACGACGTCGAGCAGTTCGAGCAGGTCGGCCATGGTGCGCGTGTGCGGGACGACGACGTCCATGGTCGGTACGAGCGGCCAGTTGCCGCGGACCGAGATCACGCCGCGGCTGGGCGTGTAGGCGCACAGCGCGTTGTTCGAGGCCGGCGCGCGGCCCGAGGACCAGGTCTCCTCGCCGAGGCCGAACGCGCCGAACGAGGCCGCCGTCGCGGTGCCGGAGCCGTTGGAGGAGCCGGAGCCGTAGGCGCTGGTGAGCCAGTCGGCGCTGTACGGGCTTTCCGCGCGGCCGTACACGCCCCGCTGCATCCCGCCGTTCGCCATCGGCGGCATGTTGGTCAGGCCGATGAGGACGGCCCCGCCCGCGCGCAGCCGCTCGATGGCGAAGGCGTCGCGCTGGGCGACGAGGTGCTCGAAGGCGGGGGAGCCGGACGCGGCCGTCAGGCCCTTCGCGAGGTAGCTGTCCTTCGCGGTGTACGGGATGCCGTCCAGCGGGCCGAGCGCGGCGCCGCGTGCGCGGCGTGCGTCGGAGGCCTCCGCTTCGGCACGGGCGTCCGGGTTCATCACGACCATCGCGTTCAGGGCGGTGGCCGTACCGGGCCGGTCGTACGCCTCGATCCGCGCGAGGTAGGCGTCGAGCAGGCCGACGGCGGTGGTCTCGCCCTTCTCCAGCGCCGTGCGCAGGTCGGCGACAGAGGTCTCCACAACATCGAATCCGCGCGTCATACGGGTCTCTCCTGGATGGCCGGGGTCGGGCATATGGGGCGCCGGTGCGTCGGGCCGGCCGACGGGCGTCACGCTCCTCGCCGCACTGACTAGATTTTCAGTCTAGAGTAAGAATCTAAACTTCCGGAACCGAGGTGAGCGATGTCGACGTCAGAGAACGGGACGGCGGGCGCCGGGGCAGGGGCCGATGCGGCCGGCGCCGGGGCCGGCTACCGTTCCGCGGCCCGGTCCCCGGCCGACCGCAAGCGACAGCCCAGCGGGGACGAGGCGCGGGCGCGGGCGATGCGGGCGGCCATCAGCGTCATCGCCGAGAAGGGCACGGCGGCCCTGCGGATGTCGGACATCGCCGCACGGGCCGGGATGAGCACCGGGCACATCCTCTACCACTTCGGCAAGAAGGACCGGCTCCTGCTCGAAGTCCTCGCCTGGAGCCAGGCGGACCTCTGGACCCGTCTCCAGGAGGCCGCCGACCGGGCCGGATCCCCGGCCGAGAAGCTGGACCTGTTCGTCCGCTTCTACCTGCCCCGCCACCCGGGCGACGAACGCTACGCGCTGTGGACGCAGGTACTGGCCCGGCGCCACGACGAGGCGGGCCGGCAGATCCTCACCGCCCTGCTGGACGGCTGGGACGAGCGGCTGGAAGCCATCGTCCGTGAGGGCCGGGACCTGGGGGTCTTCGCCGAGGTGGACCTTCCCGAGTTCACCGTCCGGGCCGTGGCCATGCTGAGCGGTCTCTCCGAGGACGTGATGTTCGGACGCTCCCGCTGGCAGGACACCTCCGCGCACGCTTTCGCCCTGTCCGCCCTGGAACGCGAACTGCGGCCGAGCACCCGGACGTGACGAAGCCCGCACCCGTCCGGGGGGACGGGTGCGGGCTTCGGCGCCGGGACCGGGACCGGGACCGGGCGGGTCCCGTCAGCCGGAGGCCGAGTCGGGGAGCGGCTGCGCCGCGGCGAAGGCCCCGTCGTGGTGGACCAGGGCGGTCGCGTCCTGGTCGACCGAGCCGGACTCCACCTCACCGACGACCAGCAGGTGGTCACCGATCTGCTGGCGCAGGGTGATGCGGGCCGTCAGGTGGGCGGGAACCCCGTCCAGCAGCGGAAGGCCGTCCTCGGTCCGGGTCCACGCCACGCCGTCGAAGCGGTCGATGCCGCTGCGCGCGAACTGTCGCGCCAGATCCGTGTTCCCGGTGCCGAGGAGATGGACGGCGAACCGGTCCGCGGCGTGCACGGCGGGCGCGGTGGAGGCGCTCTGGCCCAGGTAGAAGGCCACCAGGGGCGGCCGGAGGGACACGGAAGTGAAGGAGGTGGCGGTGAAGCCCGCGGGCCCGGGGACGGTGATCACGGTGACCCCGGCGGCGTGGCGGCGCAGGGTGCGGCGAAGCACCTCGTCGGCGGAGAGCGCGGAGGCGGGCGCGGCGGGCTGGGCGGCGGGCGCGGAGGCCGCGGCGGGCTGGGGGGCGGATGTCGTGGAGATGGTCATGCCGGTTCCCTTCGGCGGGTGGTGCGGAACGTGTACGGGCGGGCGGCGTACGGCGTCACCAGGCGCTCGACTCCACTGCGATCAGCGGTACCAGGCCGTCCCGCAGGGCCTCCAGGAACGTGACGACCTCGGCCGCCACGGACCGGTGCTGCACGTCGTTGAGGACGTCGTGGTGGGCGCCGCGGACCACCGACAGCCGGGCCCGGGGCAGTGATTTGGCGGTGCGGGCGAGACCCTCGCGGTCGGCGAGCGGGTCGGCGTCCCCGACGAGGAGCAGCGCCGGCACCTCCGAGGTGCTCTCGTACGCGGCCTCCAGGAGGGCGTCCGGCACCGGGTCGCTCAGCGACCCCCGGCGGACCAGGGCGTCGTCGGTGAGTACGCCCCGGTGGGTGGGGCAGGACGTGCGCACGTCGAGCTCCTCCTCCCAGGCCTCCACCGTCGCGGCGGTGGACCCGGGGAGCCCGGCGAGGACGACGCCGTCCGGCCGTACGGCCTCCTCTCCCGGTTCCCGGGCGAGGAGGGCCGCGACCGCGGCGGCGCCGGCGTCGGCCCCCACCAGGACGAGCGGCCGGGCCAGGCCGTCCGGGCCCGCGGCGCCCCGGACCGCCTCCGCCAGCCGGTCGGCGAAGGCGTCCGACGCGGCGGCGGAGGAGCCGGCTCCGGCCTCGTCACCGCTTCGCGGCAGGTCGAGGACCCGGACGCGGTAGGCGTCCGAGGCGAGCCGCCTGCCGAAGCGGGCGTAGGTCGCCGGGGTCTCGCCCCGCCCGGGCACCACGACGACCGTGCCGCGCGTGAGCAGGCCCTCGGGGGCGAAGTGGTCGGCGTGATCGGTGTGGTCGGTGCCGTCTGCGCCCTCGGCGGGCCGGGTGTTCAAGGTCATCTCATACTCCTGCGGTCGTGATGTGCGCTACGGGGTGGAGCCCGGAGTCCGGGGCGCCGTGACCCAGTACGTGGTCCAGCACGGCGGCAGCGCCGCCTTCGGGAAGGGCGGCCGCGCGCCAGGCGACGTGCTGGTCCGGCCGTACGAGGACATGGCCGGTGCCGTACACGGCGCGGGCCCCGGGATCGGTCAGGTGGATCACCGTGAAGGGCAGCGCCCGGGCCGCCGCCTCCGCGACGAAGGCGTGCTCGACGGTGCGGTCCGCGGTGAGGACGAGCAGGGCGAAGGAGGCGCCGACGCGGTCGTGCAGCGTGCTGCCGTACGGGTCGATGGCTCCGTCGGGAGCGCGGTGGCCCGGCCGCGGGTCGTCCTCGTAGACGTCCGCGCGCCAGCGGGGCTCCGAGCCGAGCTGGTCCGGCTCGTACCAGATCACCGACGAGGCGTCGTAGCGCTCGTCGAAGGCCACGCCCGCCGCGTCGAGGTGGTCGCGGCGCAGCCGTTCGCCGATCTCCGCGCGCCGCCGGACGGCTTCGCCGCTGCGGTCCGCGTCCTCGGGGATGCCGCCGCGGCGGATCTCGGCGAGCGTGCTCTGCGAGCGCCGCGCGCGTTCCAGGGCGTGCTCGGCGACGCGTTGGTTGTGCGGGCGCCGCTCCTCGCCGTAGGAGTCGAGGAGGGACTCGGGGGCCTGGCCGGCCAGTACGGCGGCCAGTTTCCAGCCGAGGTTGACCACGTCCCCGATGCCCTCGCCGAGGTTGCCGCCGGGGGTGCGGACGTGCGCGGCGTCGCCGGCGAGCAGGATCCGCCCGCGGCGGAACGACTCGGCGATCCGGGTGGCGTGGTAGAAGGTCGTCGCCGAGACGAGTTCGAGGTCGGGGTCGAACCCGAAGGCGGCCCGGGCGATGTCCAGGAGCTCGGCCTCCGCGGGCTCGTACGCGAGCGGGTACGGCCCGGCGTACACCCGCCATTCGCGGGTGCTCACCGCGGCCAGGAACCCGGACGCCTTCTGGTTGACCACGATGTTGCTGCCGTGGGGCGCGGCCCCGACCCGCTCGGATATGTCGCCGGTGCGCACGATCAGACGCAGCCGCTTCTCGGTGGCGTGCTCCCCCTCGCGCCCGATGCCGGCCAGCCGGCGGGTGGTGCTGGAGCCCCCGTCGGTGCCCAGGAGGTACGCCGCCCGGACGGTGCGGGCCTCGCCCGAGTCGACGTCGACGAGCTCGGCGCGGACGCCGTCGCCGTCCTCGTGCAGGGCCCGCAGTTCCCAGCCCCCGGCGACGCTCGCCCCGCGCTCCGCGAGATGGTCGAGGAAGACCTGCTGGAGCACCGTCTGGGGCCGGCGCAGTGCCTCCTGGGCCCTGGGCCGGGAGCCGCCGGGACCGGGGAAGGCCCCCTTGAACGACGGGCCCGGCGCGGGCACCAGCTCGTGACCGGCGAGCGAGGTGACCAGCCTGGTGCCCCGGTTCCACTCCGGGGGGTAGGTCCAGGCGTCACGGATGCGCCGGAGCAGGCCCCAGCGCCGGAAGTGCTCCACGGTGCGCGCGGTGTGGCCCATGGCCCCGGCCCGGACCAGGGTCGCGGTGCGGGCGCGGTCGACGACGGCGATCCGGACGCCGTGCGCGGTCAGTTCCACGGCCGCGGCCAGGCCGACGGGGCCCGCGCCGACGATCAGTACGTCGGCCTCGGCGGGCGGGGTGGCGACCGGGAACCGGACGGTGTGGACGTCGCGCCCACCCGTCGCCGGAAATTCGCTCATGGCCCCGCCCTCAGCCGTTCAGGAGCTGCGGTACGCGGGTGCTGCGGTTGCCCGGGACCGGCAGGCCCAGGTTGCCGCGCAGGGTGTCGGCCTGGTACTCGGTGCGGAACAGGCCGCGCTTCTGCAGCAGGGGGACGACTCCGTCCACGAAGAGTTCGAGGTCGTCGCCGGTGCGGAAGGCCAGGTTGATGCCGTCGAAGGTGCCGGCCTCGAACCACCGCTCGATGGTGTCGGCGACGGTGTCCGGGGCGCCGACGAAGGGGGAGCGGTGGAACTCGTTGACGAGCTCGCCGACCTGGCGGAGCGTCAGGTTCTCGGTCCGGGCCCGCTCGATGAGCTTGGCCGCGCCCGTGCGGCCGCCCTTCTCGGCGAGGTGCGCGACGTCGGGGAAGGGCGCGTCGAGGTCGTGCACGCTGAAGTCGTACGCGCCGAAGGCCCGTCCGAGCAGGGCCAGGTTGCGGTCGAAGTCGTTGTCCTCCTCGAAGATCTCCCGCTCGCGGCGGCGGGCCGCCTCGTCGGTGGCGGCGACGACCGGGCTGCCGTGGATGAAGATCTTGATGTGCTCGGGGTCGCGGCCGTAGGCGGCGGTGCGCGTCTTGATGTCGGCGTAGTAGTCCTGCGCCTGCTGGAGCGAACCGCCCGGCGCGTAGATGCCCTCGGCCACGCGGGCGGCGAGGTCGCGGCCCTCCTCGGAGACCCCGGCCTGGAAGATCACCGGCTGGCCCTGCGGGGAGCGGGAGAGGTTGAGCGGTCCGGCCACCTTGAAGTGCTCGCCCTCGTGGTCCAGCGCGTGCAGCTTCGCCGGGTCGAGGAAGACGCCCCGCTCCAGGTCGGCGGGGAACGCACCGTCCTCGTAGGAGTCCCACAGCCCCCGGGCGACCTGGACGAACTCCAGGGCGCGGCCGTAGCGGGTGGTGTAGTCGAGGTGCTCGTCGAGCCCGAAGTTCTTGGACGTGCCGGTGTCGAAGCTGGTGACGACGTTCCAGCCGGCCCGCCCTGCGCTGATGTGGTCGAGGGAGGCGAAGCGGCGGGCGAGGTTGAACGGCGAGTTGTAGGTGGAGCTCGCCGTGCCGACCAGCCCGATGTGCCGGGTGTGGGTGGCGACCGCCGACAACAGGGTGAGCGGTTCCAGGCGGTTGAGGTAGTGCGCCGGGTAGGTGGCGTTGATGAACTGGCTGTCGACGATGAACAGGGCGTCGAAGAGGGCGTGTTCGGCCGCCTGGGCCTGGGCTATGTAGTAGTTGATGTCGATGCTGGCGTTCTTCGCGACGCGCGGGTCCTTCCACAGGCCGTGCTGGCCGGGACCTCCGACGCCGTACGGGTGCAGTGCGAGGTGGATCGTGCGGGACATCTCTGTTCCTGTCTGTAGCGAGGGGGAGTGGCGAGGGGGCGGGGGCTCAGGCGTGCAGGAGGCCGCGCAGGGCCTCGCGTTCGGCCCGGTCGGCAGGCGCGGAGTGCAAGGTGGGCGCGGAGCCCAGCAGGAGCCGGGTGTAGGGGTGCCGGGGGTGGGCGACGAGGTCGCGGGTGGCGCCGGTTTCGACGAGCTCGCCCCGGTAGAGCACCGCGATGCGGTCGGCGGTCCCGGCGACGGAGCCGAGGTCGTGGGAGATGAGGACGAGCGCGACCCCCGAGGCGCGGAGCTCCTTGAGGATCTCCAGGACCTGGACCCGGTTGGCGGAGTCCAGGGCGCTGACCGGTTCGTCGAGGATGACCAGCTCCGGTTCGGTGACCAGGGCGCGGGCCACCGCGACGCGCTGGCGCTGTCCGCCGGACAGCTCCCCGGGCAGCCGGTCGAGCAGGTCCTCCGCGAGGTGGACGCGGGCGAGGAACGAGCGGACCCGCTCGGCCGCCTCCCCGGCGGCGACGCCCTGGATCAGGAGCGGTTCGGCCAGGGACCGCGCGACGGTGAGGTCGGGGTCGAGACTGCGCAGCGGGTCCTGGAAGACGTACTGGACGGTGCCGCGTCGGCGCAGCGCGCGCCACTGGCGGCGGTTGTACGCGGTCACCTCCTCGCCGCCGACGAGGATCGAGCCCGCCGAGGCGCGGACCAGTCCCAGCACCGCGCGGGCCAGGGTGGACTTGCCCGAGCCCGTCTCGCCGATGATGCCGAGGGTCTCGCCGGGGGCGACGCTCAGCGACACCCCGTGCAGGGCGCTGCGGCGACGGCGGCGCGAGCCGTAGTGCACGTCGAGCCCGGTGACTTCGAGGACGGGCCCGGAGCGCCGCGCGGAGCCGGCCGGGGTGTCCGTGTCCCGTGCGGGCCGGGTGGTCACGATGCCTCCTGGGGTACGAGGAACTTGTCGAGGCCGTACTGCTCGTGCTCGGCGATGAGCAGCCGGGTGTACGCGTGCCGGGGCTGCCGGAGCACCGTGCGCGTCGGCCCCTGCTCGACCACCTCGCCCTGCCGCATGACGAGGACCTCGTCGCACAGCTGGGCGACGACGGCGAGGTCGTGGGAGACGACCAGGAGGGCGAGGCCCGCGCGCACGCGCAGGTCGGCGAGGAGGTCGAGGATCTCGGCCTGGACGGTGACGTCGAGGGCGGTGGTGGCCTCGTCGGCGATCAGTATCCGCGGGTCCGCGCAGATCGCCGCGGCGATCAGGACCCGCTGGAGCATGCCGCCGGAGAGCTCGTGGGTGTACTGGCCGTAGACCAGCTCCGGGTCGCGCAGGTGCACGGCCGCCAGCAGTTCGAGGGCCCGGTGGCGGGCCTCCCGCCGTTTCAGCCCCTTCTTGACCCGCAGGACCTCGGCGATCTGCGGGCCCACCCGGATCGAGGGGTTGAGGTAGGAGGCGGGGTCCTGGAAGACCGCGCTGATGGTGGTGGCGCGCAGGGAGGTCCACTGCCGGGGCGTCAGGCCGGCGATGTCGGTGCCGGCGATCTCGACGGAACCTCCGGTGACCTCGAAGTGCGCGGGCAGGATGCCCAGGGCCGCGCGGCAGGTGAGGGTCATACCGCTGCCGGACTCCCCGACGATGCCGACCGTCCTGCCAGGGGTGAGCTCGAAGCTCACGCCGTGGACGATCTCGCGCCCGGTGACGTGATCGCTGATGCGGACGTCGCGCAGGGAGAGGACCGGTGCGGCCGCCGGGGTGGCCGGGGCGGGCGTTCCACCGTCGCGGCCGGTGCTCCGGAGCTGTCCGGGAGCGGTCTGTGGGGACAGGGTCGTCATCGCGTGCCTCCGACGGACAGGGGGTCGGGCTTCGCGCGCCGGTTGGCGCGGGCCCTGCGGTTGTTGACCAGGGCGCGGCCCGCCTCGCCGGAGACGTCGCGGATCGCGTCGGCGAGCAGATTGCTCGCCCAGACGGTGACCATGACCAGCAGCGCGGGTACGAGGGGGGCCCAGGGGCGTTGGCCGAGGTAGCTCAGGTCCGAGGCGAGCAGGCCGCCCCAGGTGGGCGCGGGCGGCTGGACGCCGATGCCGAGGAAGGTCAGGCTGGAGACGATGATGAAGCCGACGCCGATGGTCTGCGCGAGCGCCACCGCGATCGGCGGGAGCACCTTGCCCCACACGTGGTGGCGTACGACCCAGCCGGTCGAGGCGCCGGAGACGATGGCGGCCTCCACGTACGGGGAGCGGGCCACGGCGAGCGTGGCCGCGCGGGCCACCCGGTAGAAGAGGGGCGAGACCAGCGTGCCGGTGACGAGCATGGCCTGGGTGAGGCCGTTGCCGAGCAGGGCGATCACCGCGACGGCGAAGAGCAGGAACGGCAGCGCCACGAGCGTGTCGGTCAGCTGCAGGGTGATCCACTCGAAGCCCCGGCCGAGGTGGACGGACAGGATCCCCGGGAGCGCGCCGACGGCCAGGGCGGTCAGCGCGACTTCGAGCGAGCCGAGCACGCTGACGCGGGAGCCGTCGAGGAGACGGCTCAGGACGTCCCGGCCGAGGTAGTCCGTGCCCAGCCAGTGGCCGCCCGAGGCGGCCGCGAGCAGCTGGTCGCTGGTGGCCAGCGGATCCTGCGGGGCGATCAGCGGGCCGAGGAGCGCGAGCAGGCCGATCAGGGCGAGTACGGCGACGGAGATCCGTCCGGACGGCAGTGCGAGAACGCGGCGCACCATGGTCACACCCCCCGTTGGGAGGCCGGCGTCACGCGCGCCAGCACCAGGTTGACGATCAGGTTGAAGGTGACGACCAGGGCGATCGACACCACGAGGACCCCCTGGACGGCCGGTACGTCGCCGGCCTGGGCGGCGTCGTTGGCGAACCGGCCGAAGCCCTGCAGGCCGAAGATCCACTCCGTCACCACGGAGGCTCCGACCAGGGCCGGGAACTTCAGGCCCAGGGTGGCGAGGGCCGGTCCGAGGCCGTTGCGGAGCACGTGCCCGAAGAAGATCCGGCGCGGGCTCAGCCCCCGGACCAGCGCGCCCGTCACGTAGTTCTCCCGGTAGGCCGCGACGAGGCTGCCGCGCAGCTGGCGGGCGACGTCGGCGACCACGTCGAAGCTCAGCGCCACCGCCGGGAGGGTGATGTGGGCGAGCCAGGGACCGAACCCCTGGTCCGCGGGCACGTACCCGGCGGAGGGGAACAGGTGCAGTCCCACTGCGAAGACCGCGACCAGCACGATGCCGACGACGAAGGCGGGCATCACCGAGATCAGGGTGACGAAGCCCGTGATCGCGCGGTCGATCCACGTGGTGCGGCGCAGCGCCGCCACGGTGCCGAGGAGGAACCCGGCGGTGACGCCGATCAGCAGCGCGAAGGTCGCGATGGACAGGCTCACGCCCAGGCCCAGGCCGATGAGCGTGGAGATGTCCGCGCCGTTGCTCCAGCTGGTGCCGAGCCGGCCGTGCAGGACCCCGCCGAACCAGTCCCAGTACTGGACCAGGAAGGGCTTGTCGAGGCCCCACTGGGCCTCCAGCCGGTGGATCGCCTCGGGCGTGGCGTCCTCGCCGAGCTGGATCCGGGCCGGGCTGAGCCCGCTCATGGACCGCAGCGAGAACGTCACGAAGGTCGCGACCAGGAAGACGGGCACGAAGATCGCGACCGACCGGGCAAGGGTGGCCAGGACCCGGCCCGCCGTGTGCCGGACCCTGGCCGCGGCGACCCCGGGGCGCCGGGCGGCCGCGGTGCGGAGCGCGGTGGTTGCCATGGGGTTGCCCCCTCTCTGTCGTGGACGGGTGTCAGCTGCCGGAGATGGTGACGCCGGTCCAGTCGATGTGGGCGGGGTTCTTGGGCAGGCCGGAGATGGACTTGCTCTTGGCGATGAGGTTCGGTGAGGAGTACGTGAACACCAGCGCCTTGCTCTCCAGGCCGGCCCGGGTCGCCGCCTGCAGGACCTTGGTGTAGTCGGGCGAATCCAGCGGGGTCTGGCGGACCTTGGCGATCGCCGCCTCGAAGCCGGCGGGCTGGTAGGGGGAGCTGAGGTTGAGCGGGCCGTTGGGGCCGAAGTGGGCGGTGAGGGTCTGCGCCGCGGAGTCCCGGCCGGTGGTCCCGTAGAGCGAGAAGGTCAGGTCCTTGGCGAAGAAGGGGGTGGACCAGTTCTTGTCGATCTTGATGGTGACGGTGATGCCGACCTTCGCCAGCTGGGACTGGACGATCTCCGCCTGCGGGTCCTCGGCGGGGATGACGAGGCTGAGCTTCAGGTCGCCCGCCTTGTAGCCCGCCTCGGCGAGCAGCTGCACCGACTTGGCCGGGTCGTAGGGGTAGGCGTTCTCCGACTCCGGGTCGAAGGCCACGTACCCCTTGGGGAACGGCTGGTTGGTCACCGAGCCGAAGCCGAAGGTGAGCTTGTCGACGAACTCCTGGCGGTTGACCGCGTGGCGGACGGCGTCGACGACCTTGTCGTTGTCGAAGGGCGCCTTGTTGGTGTTGAGGCTGATGTTGGCGGCGTTGAACCCCGGCTGCACGAAGACGTCCAGACCGGCCTTCCTGGCCGCTTCCGCCTGACTGGGCTTGATGTCGGCGAAGTTGTAGACGCCGGTCTGCAGGCCGGAGACCACCGTGGAGGAGTCGGGGGCCGAGGTCAGCTCCACGTTGTCGATGTGGATGTTCTTCGCGTCCCAGTAGGCGGGGTTCTTCTTCAGGACCGCCTTGGTGCCCGGCACCAGCTGGGTGACGGTGAACGGTCCCGCGCCGACCGGGTTCTGGTCCAGCTTCTCCGGGGTGCCGGCCGCCTTGGGGCTGGCGATCTGGAGCACCCGCTGGCCGAGGAGCTGCGGGATCTGGTAGTCGACCTGGGTGAGGTGGACGACGGCGTCCAGACCGTTGGCATCCACCGACGCGATCGAGGTCAGGTCCCCGAAGAGCGCGGAGTTCTTCTGCTTCTTGGCCCGCTCCACGGCCGCCTTGACGGCCGTGGCGTCGAGCGGTTCGCCGTCGCTGAACTTCAGTCCGGAGCGCAGGCGGAAGGTGACCTGGTCGCCCTTGTCGTTGTACTGCCAGCTCTCGGCGAGGTCCGGCACGGCCTTGCCGCTCTCGTCGGTGCGCGTCAAGGAGGCGTAGACCAGGGCGAGTTCGCGGAACTGCGCGCCGCTGCCGGAGACGACCGGGTCCCAGTGGGCCGGGAAGTACGAAGAGGTCCACTTCAGCGTGGAGTTGCCGCCGCCCCCACCGCCGACCGATGCGGCGTCACCGGCGCAGGCGCCGAGGGCGGGGGTCAGTACGGCGACGAGGGCGGCGGCGAGCACGGCGGGGCGCGGCCGTCCGGAGCGGCGTACCTGCGGGAGGTCCGTACCGGGTCTGCGGGTCACGAGGCGTGCGGACATGGCTGTTTTTCCTTGGACTTGGTCCAGGCCCGGTCAGGGCAGGAGGAGCGGGGATGCGGAGTGGTCCGGTGCCGCACACGACCGGAGGCGGGTACGCCGGCGGTCGGGGGCAGCGGACGGGAAGGCGAAGGCTCCGGGGCGCGGCCGGGCCGCCCCGCGCTGCCGGCGCGGTGCGCCGGCAGGGTCACGGAGGGCGGCCGGGACCGGACCCGGGGTACGACGGAGGAAGGGGAGGGAGGGGTACGACGGAGCGCGGGGCGCGGAGCCGGACCGCCCGGTCGGTGCAGGTGGGCGGCGCGGCTCAGTGGGAGCGCGGCCGACCGGAACCACCGGAGGCGGTGCGGCTGTTGGCGGGCGCGGTCCGGCGCCTGTGGGCCGGGGGCGGCTGGTCGGTCAGCGACAGAGAGCGCTGGACGTGCGCCGCAGGTCCACGTAGCGGCACACCACACCGGGGTGCGTCGTAAGCATGTGCCACATCCTGGGGGCAGTCGCCGGGGCTGTCAATGGACACCAATTGGTGTCTCATTCGTCGGGACGGGTACGAGTAGCTGTTCAGGGGCCTGCCGGCGCCTGTCGGAGGCCTTTCGGCGGCCCGTCACGGTGCCGCGGGATTCCCGCGGCCGGCGGCCGGATGCACCACCGCCTCCCCGGGATGCAGCCACAGCGGGCCGTTCCCGGTCTCCACCCGCACCGCGCCCGGCGGCGGCCACGGGCCCCCGGCGAGCATCGGCCGGTCCGGGTCGCTCAGGCTCCGGTAGCGCTCCAGCGCCCGCGCCGGAGACGGCCTGCCGCCGGTCACCGGCAGCTCCGGGGCCAGCTCCCGCACGGCCGCCGCACACTCCTCGAACGTCCGCCAGCCGGGCACCGCACGATGGCCCGCGGAGGTGCGCAGCAGCAGCGTCGGCAGGGCGTACCGGTACCCCCCGTCGGTCTCCTTGGCGGTACCGGGATGCGCCGACCCGCCCCGTACGGACAGCACTTCGGCCACCGGGCGGCGTGCCTCCGCGCGGTCCGCGCGCACCTGCCCGAGCACCTCGGCGCCCCCCGCGTCCACCGCCAGCCGCTCCGGATCCAGGCCGGGCACGCCCCGTACCGCGGCCAGGGCCAGCGCGGCCGTGTCCGCCGGCACGCCGAGCACGAAGACGCTCTCGCGCAGCCGGCGCAGCACCCGGTCGGCCACCTCGGGACCCTGCCGTTCCGCGGCCTTCGCGACGAGCGAGGCGGGCCAGGAACTCGCCGCCACCCGGCTGAGCCGCGCCGCGCGGGGGGCCAGGGTGTGCGCGGTGATCCCCTCGACGTAGCGCGCGTACCAGGCGGTCTCCGCCGCCGGGTCGGGGGCCGGCTCCTCGTCCTCGTCGAAGAGGATGCAGAACACCCGGCGCCAGCGGGCCTGTCCGTCCAGTGCGGCCCGCAATCGGCGGAACACCGGCTCCGATCCCCAGGCCCAGGGGCACAACGGGTCGGTGTACTCGACGACTTCGAGCACCGGCGGCCGCGCCCCGGGCGGCGGAGCGGCCTCGGCCCCTGGTTGCGAGGCGTCCCGGGCATCACCCCGCGGGGCGGCCTCGGCCGCGGACCGCGAGGCGTCCCGGGCATCACCCCGCGGGGCGGCCTCGGCCCCGGGCTGCGAGGCGTCCCGGGCGCCGCCCCGTGAGGCGGCCTCGGCCCCGGCCCCGGCCCCGCCCCGCGAGCCCGTCACGCGGCACCTTCGCGGGGGAGCGGGCCGGCCGCCCCCGCGAGGACGCCGGCGGGCAGCAGCGAGGCCAGCGTCGCCCCGCCCAGGACGGCCGCCGCCTGCGCCTCGACCCGCTGCCACACCCCGGGCAGCCCCACCGCGGCGCCGGGGTAGTCCAGCCCGGCCAGCGGTTCGCCGCGCAGCGAGATCAGCTCGCCGTCCACGGCGCGCGCCACGTCCAGCAGGGTGATCTCCTCGGCGGGCCGGCCGAGCCAGTAACCCCCCTCGCAGCCGCGCTGGCTGCGCACCAGGCCGGCCTTCCGCAATTCGCCCACCACGGACTTCAGGAAGCGGAACGGGATCTGCTGCGAGGAGGCGATGGCCTCGCAGGTCAGCGGACGGGAGGGCTCACAGGCGAGCTCCAGGAGGGCGCGCGTGGCGTAGTCCGCCTTCGCGGAGATATGCATGCGCCCATCATGCCCGACGCCCCGTCCGCGGGAGGGGGTCATCCGGCTCTCCGGCCCGCATTGCGGGAACATTGCCGCAGGTGAACGGCAAAGGACACCTCTTGACATCCTTTCCGGCGCCCCTCTAGCGTCCCCGCCATGAGCGAGCCGCTGACTGCCCCCGGTGAGGGCTTCCACCCGCACCTTCCCGATGCCCCGGACCGTCCCGCGGCCCCGTTGCGCACCCGCCTGCACCACGTCCGTGCCGGTTCCCTGGACGGCGACACGGCCCAGAGCGGCGGCATGCGCAGGTTCGCCGCCGTCAGCGGGAAGACCGTGGGCTCCGAGAAGCTCTGGATGGGCCAGACCCACGTGGCGCCCTCGACGGCCTCCTCCGACCACCACCACGGGGAGTCCGAGACCGCCATCTACGTGGTGAGCGGACACCCCGAGTTCGTCTTCCTCGACGACACGGGCGAACACCCCGAGGAAGTACGGCTGGTCACGTCCCCCGGCGACTACATCTTCGTCCCGCCGTTCGTCCCGCACCGCGAGGAGAACCCGGACCCCGCCGAGGAGGCCGTGGTCGTCATCGCCCGCAGCACCCAGGAGGCGATCGTCGTCAACCTCCCCCGGCTGTACGCCCTCCCCGCGTCCGACGGCTGACTGCCCGGCACGCCGGCTCCGGCGGCTGGTGGCGGTCCCCGCCCGCCCGGGACCGGCACACCGGCTCCCCGGTCACGCGGGCGGTTCCGCCCGCCGCAGGGAGCGGACCGCCGGGACCGAGAGCAGTACCGCGAAAGTCACGACCGCGACCAGGGTGGACACGTAGAGCAGCGTGCGCGCGCCGATGAGGTCGGCGACCGGGCCGGCCAGCGCCTGGCCGACGGGGAAGGCGATGAGCGACCCGGCGACGTCGTAGGCGTAGACCCGGTTCAGCACCGTGGCGGGGACCTGGGACTGGACGCTCGTGGCCCACATGACGCTCCAGAACGCCCAGGCGGCGCCGCCCACGACGAAGCACGCGCACGTCGACCACAGCGGCAGCCCCAGGGCGTTGGACAGGGGGAGGACGACCCAGGCGAACATCGCGACCGCCCCGGCGGCCAGCGGCCGCTTCGGGCGGAAGCGCATGCCGACCAGGCCGCCCAGGACGTTGCCCGCCCCGAACGCCGTCCAGACCAGGCCGAGTCCGGTGGCCCCGTGCTCGTCCGCCACCAGGAGCGTGGTGAGGGGACGCAGCGGGCCGAAGGTCGTGATGCCGTTGACGGCCCAGGCCAGGATGACCACCCACAGCCAGGTCCGGGAGCGGAACTCGTGCCAGCCTTCGAGGAGGTTGCGCCAGGTCGACGTCTTGCGGTCCGGGGCCGGCGCGGGAGCGAGCCGCAGCAGCAGGAGACAGACGCCGCTCACGGCGAAGGTCGCCGCGTCGACGGCGAGCACCAGGGCCACGCCGAACAGCGCGACCAGCACGGCGGCGACGGTCGGCCCGGCCATCGAGGCGATGGCCTCGGCGACGCGGATGGTGGCGTTGGCCCGCTGCAGGTCCTTCGCCACCTGGGGGACCATGCTGGCGACACCCGGCTGGAACGCGGCGGAGGCGGTCCCGCTTCCCGCCGCGAGGAGGAGCAGGAGCCAGAGCGGGGCGTGCCCGGTGCCGAACGCGGTCGCCGCCGCCATCTGGAGGCAGCAGCGCGCGGCGTCGGCGCCGATCATCATGCGGCGGGGGGTGAACCGGTCGGCGAGCACCCCGCCGAACAGGATGAGCACGGCGAACGGCAGCATCTGCGCGGCCAGGACGAAGCCCACGCCGGAGGCCCCGTAGCCGAGTTGGACGACGCCGTACATCAGCGCCACCGGCAGCATGGCGTCACCGAGGAGCGAGACCAGGCGGGCGGTGAAGTACAGCCGGAAGTTCTTGGTCCACAGCGGTGGCGCCGCCGCTTCGTCGACGGCGTCGGTGGTCAGGGTCACGGCTGTTCCCTCTCTCCGGGGCGGGTGCGGGACTGTGCGGGACGGTGCGGTGCGGGCAGGGCAGGGCAGCGCAGGCAGGGCAGAGCGCGGCACGGTGCGTCAGGAGCGGGCGACGAGACCGCGGCGGACCGCCTCGGCGCCGGCCTCGAAGCGCGTGCTGCAGCCGAGTTGGCTCAGCAGGTCGGCCACGTGGCGCCGGCAGGTGCGTACGGAGATGCTCAGCATCCGGGCCACCGCGTCGTCCGAGTGGCCCGCGGTCAGGAGCTCCAGGATCGAGGTCTGGACGTCGCTGGCGTCGAGGCGGGCCGTGCCCGTCCGGCCGGGATGGAACTCCGTGCTGCTCTGCCACACCTTCTCGTGCAGAGCCGAGAGGAAGCCCACGATCCGGGTGTCGGTGACGAGGGTGGCCTGGGTCGCCGACTCGGGGGAGTGGTGCAGAAGGGCGGATTCCCGGTCGAAGACCAGGAGCCGGGCGGGCAGCGTGGCCGCGGTGCGGATCGTCACCCTGCTGCCGTGGAGGGGCTGGAGCAGGGCGCGGGCCGCGGGGCTCGACTTGACGGTGTGCTGGGTGAGCACCCGCACCTCCACGGCCGGGTCGAGTCCTTCGAGGGCCGCCGACTCGACGTCCGGTGCCACGTCACCGGCTTCGGCGGCCGACTGGTCGACCGGGCGCATGATGAGCAGTTCGCTCCGGCACCGCCCGATGGCCTCCTTCAGGCGGGTCGACAGGTCCTCGGCCGTGTCGACGGGGATGCTGGATCCGACGGGCATGTGGCCGTGCAGGTAGTCGGCGTAGGTCGCGGCGAAGTCCCGCAGCCGGTCGCTGACGTCGATCATGCGGCGCCGGCGCTCGTCGATCTCCTGCTGCCAGGGGTCCATGAGGTCGGAGGCCGCGCTCTGCGGAGACGCGGGCAGGAGCAGCCAGCCGTGGTCGCTGTCCGCACGCAGCAGGCGCAGGCGCAGCAGGCTCTGCAGGGCCCGGTCCATCTGGGCGGCCGTCAGTCCCAGGTCGCGTCGTAGCCCCTCCGGATCGTAAAGGCCGCTGACTAGGCAGTGCAGGTAAACGGATCGGGCCAGTTCGTCCGTTTCCTGTTCTTCTGTGTGAGTGGGCTCCATATGAACTCCCCCGTGCATCTGGAACTGTCTCCTTTAGGCCGTTCACTTCCTGACCATGTTTGCATCATTGCATCCACGGGGCGGAGCGGCGAACAATCGTTGTCAAGTGCTCCCGAAGGCTAGAGGACGCCGAACGGGCAGGGCAAGGGCGATACCGACCGGTCCGTCCGGGTGGAGTCACGGGCTCTGACGGAGGAGGTGGGGGAAGGGTGGAGAAAATGTTCCCGTTGGCTGCCGAGCAGTCCAGCATGCTCTTTTTGGAAGGCCTCTTCGGGCCGGGGATATTCCACAATGTGAGCATGGGGACCCCTGTCGCCGCCGGTGTGGGCGCGGCCGAGGTGGCGGCGGCCGTCGATCGGCTGAGCAGCCGTCATGAGCTCCTGCGCAGCACGTCCGTCGGGTCCTGGTCGGGAGTGCAGGCGGTTCGGCAGGCGTCCCCCGGGCTCGTCCGGGTGGCGACGGGGGCGGAGGATCCGCTCGACTCCTTCGTGCGCCGGAGAAATGAACTCCACAATGTCCCGCTGGATCCCGAACGTGCCCGGTTCGAGCTGTTGGAGGCGGACGGTGATACCCCTCGGTACCTGCTGGGAATGTTCGCCCACCTCGTATGCGATGGGCAGTCCGCAGCCATTCTGAAGGATGATTTGAATTCCTTGCTGGCCGGTGGTGAACTGACTCCCCTTGTGCCGCTCGCCGAATTCTGGAAGTCTCGCGAAATAACCGATCAGGCGCGGGCGGCGGAACTGAGGCACTGGCGATCGGCATTGAGCGGATGTCCACCGATCGATTCCTTTATGCCGCGCTCGGCCGACCGTTCGGGATATGTCAGATCGCAGGTCGACCGGGAGACGCCCGGCGGTGGTGCTCATGCCGTGCTGCGCGTCCTGGTGGAGGACCTGCGGGCCACCGCGTTCTCCGTCGTGGCCGCGTTGCTCGCCGTCGCGGTATGGCGGCGATCGGGCAGGACCGCCTTCCTGCTGCACACGCCCGTTTCCACGCGCCGGGGCGACACGGCACGGGCCATGGCGGGCAACTTCGTCCTGGACCGGCCGATCCCCTGCCGCATCGACCCTGACCAGCGCTTCGCCGATCTGGTGCGGCGGGTGCACGCCGATGTCTTCAACGGGCTGCGGCGGGCCGGGCTGAGCGTTCCCGAGCTGGCCTGCGCCGTGCCCGAGTACGGCGGGGCGCTGGCCGGGGAGGGCGCCGACTACCTCCAGCTCCACGTCGACCTGCAGAGCGGGGACGGGGTGGAGGCCGTGAACAGCCCGGGCGGCTCGACCGGGGTGGTGCGACTCGGAAAGTTCGAGCCGGCCGGTGACATCACCGTCTCCACCCTGCGGTTCAGGTTCAGTGAAAGCCGGTTGTTCACCCGGACGTTCTCCGGTGGCCCGCCGGAAGGGATCGAGCGGGTCGAAGAGCTGCGCGCGGACGTGCTGGCGATGTTGCACGCGACGGATCTCCACGAGGGCGCGGTCGGTGCTTTGGCGCAGGCGGCCGACAGGGCAAGGAAAGACGAAATTGTCTAGACCAGCAAGGTGTCGTCTAGACCAATAGGAGGTTGAAAGTGCTGATCGATCCGCAGGACCTGATGGGCTTTCTGCGCCGGTACTGCCGTGACCTGCCGCCCGGCGAGGAACTGACCGACGACGTCGCCCTGGCAGAAGTCGGCGTCGATTCCCTGGCGGTGGTCGAGATGATCACGGCCATCGAGGACCACTACGGCATCGAGTTCCCCGAGGAACTGCTCAGCCCGGAGACCTTCGCCACGCCGGGCTCCCTGCGCAAGGCACTGGAGTCCCTCCGGTGACATCCGCCCAGAGCGCAGCCCCGCCGGCCGCGGGCGGGACGGCCACCGCGCCGGCGGCGGTTCTCGCCGAACTCCGGATCACCGGACCCGACCGCTCGCTCTTACGGAGCCGCGCCCTCGACCTGACCGCCACGGTGGGTTCCCACGTACGCCGCCGGGCCGGCGCCGACCCGGACCGCCCGGCCGTCGTCCAAGGGGACACGACCCTCACCTACGCCGAGTTGGACGCTTGGGCGGACGGCGCGGCGGCGGCCCTGCGGAGCTCGGGCTGCGCGCCCGGCGAACGCGTCCTGGTCGCCGGCGGCCGCGGCCCCGGCACCCTGGTGGCCTTCCTGGCCCTCGAACGCATCGGCGCGCTCTACGTCCCCCTCGACGCCACGTGGAGCCCCGGGCGCATCGCGGAGGTCGCCGCACGGACGGGCGCCACCCGCGTCCTCACGCACGGCACCTGGCCGGACCCCTCGGCCTTCGGCGCCGCCGGACTCACCCACCACGAACTGACCCCGCCGACGGGCCCGTACGGAACGGACGGCGCGGGAGCGGACGGCACCGGGACGGACGGCACCGGAGCGGACGGCGCCGCAACGGACGGCGCCGCAACGGACGGCGCCGCAACGGACGGCGCCGCAACGGACGGCACCGCAACGGACGGCGCCGCAACGGACGGCACCGCAACGGACGGCGCAGCCCCGCGGCGCGCGGAGCCCCGTACCTCCGTGCCCGCCGACGAGCCGCGGTACGCCCTCTACACCGCCGAGTTCGCGGGCGGCACGGAAGGAGCCGTCACCGCCCACGCCGGCATGATGAACCACCTCTGGGCCAAGGCCGCCGACCTGGAACTGCACGAGGACGACCGGGTGGCCTTCAGCGCTCCCGTGGTCTTCGACACCGCCCTGTGGCAGATGCTGGCCCCGCTGCTCGCCGGTGCCACGGTGGTCGTGCTGACCGAGGCCGACACGGGCTTCCCCCGCCGGCTGGCGGGAGCCCTCGATCGCTCCCGGACCACGGTCGTCGAGCTGGTGCCGGAGACCCTGCGCTGGCTGCTGGGCGAACTGGAGCGGCGCGGCGCCGAGCGGCCGTGCGCGGCACTGCGCTGGATCATCGGCACCGGCGGTGAACTGGCGCCGGCGCTCGCCGCGCGCACCCGGTCCGTGCTGCCGCGGGCACGGCTGATCTACGCCAACGGGCCGGTCGAGTGCTCCGACGACGTCCTGCACCACGTGGTGCGGGAAGGGGACATGGCCGGGGCGGACCGGCTGCCGCGCGGGCGCCCCATCGCCAACGCCGTGATCAGCGTCCTGCTCCCCGGTCCGGACGGCACCTGGCGGCACGCCGAGCCCGGAGAGCAGGGCGAGCTCTTCGTCCGCGGCGTACCGGTGGGGCCGGGCTACCTCGACGACCCGGCCGCCACGGCGCGCTGCTTCCTGCGCGACACCTCCGACGGAGCCTCCCCGACCGGGCTGGCCTTCCGTACCGGTGACCTCGCCTCGCTGCGGGAGGGCACGGTGTACCACCACGGCCGAGTGGACCGGCGGATCCTCACCGACGGGCACGAGGTGGCGCCGGAGGACCTGGAACTGGCCATGGAGCGGCTCCCGGGCGTCCGCCGGGCCGCCGTGATCCCGCGGCCGGCCGTGGAGGAGAACGGGAACGCCCCGTCCGCCCCCCGGCTCACGGCCTTCTACACCCCCGACGGGCAGCAGAGCCCGCCGGACGAGAGCACCGCTCTCGCCGGACTGCCCGGCGGCCACCTGGTCGCCCGGCCCTGGGTCCGGCTGACGGCGATGCCGCTGACCCGCAAGGGCGAGATCGACCACCGCGCGCTCGACGCGCACCGCGACTGACCGGCCCGGGTCCGCCCGGCCCGGTCCCACCCCGCGCCACTGCGGGGCACCGCTCCACCGCGTACCGCCCTACCGCGTACCGCCCTTCCACGGGCACCTTTCCGCCCACCGGGCGGCCTTCCGCCCACCGGGCACTTCCCCGCCCACCGGGCGCCCTTCCGGCGCCGGTGTTCCTTCCGCATCCCAGAGGAGTCCGCACGTGTTGCGAGCCACCCCGCAGTCCTTCCGCTCCGTCATGGCCGAATCCAGCGTGGTCCGCGTCGCCGGAGCCCACCACGCCCTGAGCGGAGCCCTCGCCCAGGAGGCGGGCTTCCAGGCCGTGTGGTCCTCCAGCTTCGAGGTGTCGGCCTCCAGGTGCCTGCCCGACGCGAGCATCCTGACCATGACCGAGTACCTCGAAGCCGCCGCCAGCATGCAGAAGGCACTGACCATCCCGGTCGTGGCCGACTGCGACACCGGCTACGGCGACAACCTCAACGTGGCGCACATGGTCCACGAGTTCGAGGGCGCCGGCATCACCGCGGTCTGCATCGAGGACAAGCTCTTCCCCAAGATGAACAGCTTCGTCGGCAACGGCCAGGCCCTGCTCAGCACCGAGGCCTTCGCCTCGAAGATCACCACGGCCAAGGCCGCGCAGCGGACCACCGACTTCTACGTCATCGCCCGCACCGAGGCCCTCATCAGCGGACTCGGCGTGGACCAGGCCCTGGAGCGCTGCCGCGTCTACGCCGACGCCGGTGCCGACGCCGTGCTCGTGCACTCCAAGGAGAAGTCCAGGGACCAGATCCTGGAGTTCCTCGACGGCTGGGACGCCCGCGTCCCGGTGGTGATCGTGCCGACCACCTACCCCGACTGGCACATCGAGGACGTCCGCGCGGCCGGCGTCTCCGTGGTCATCTACGCCAACCAGGGCCTGCGCGCGTCCGTCTCCTCCCTGCGCGAGGCCTACCGGGCGATCTACCGGGACGGGGACACGACCGGCATCGAGGAGTCCATCGCCTCGGTCGGGGACCTCTTCGAACTGCAGCGCCTCGCGGAATGGCGCAAGCTCAGTGCCTGAGTCGAGGCCCGGCTCGGGCGCACGGTCCCGGCACCCGCGTACCGAGAGGGGCAGCTGCCGTGCCAGTCGTCACCGGCGCCCATGAACTGCTCGACACGGACGTCTACGTCGATCTGACGGAGCTGCTCGGCGCCAACCTCCGCATCAAGTGCGAGGGTTTCAACTTCGGCGGCTCCGTCAAGATCCGGGTCGCGGCCCGGATGGTGGACGAGGCCGAGCGGGCGGGACTGATCCGCCCCGACACCGTGCTCGTCGAGTCCTCCTCCGGCAACCTCGGCGTCTCCCTGGCGATCGTCGCCGCGGCCCGCGGCGTGCGCTTCCACTGCGTGACCGACGCGAAGTGCAATCCGGCCGCGGTACGGCTGATGCGGGCGCTCGGCGCGGGCGTGGAGGTCGTCGAGGAGGGATCGGCGGGCCGGCTCGCCATGAGGAAGGCCAGAGTCCGTGGGCTCTGCGCCGCCGACCCGCGCTACCTATGGCTCAACCAGTACGAGAACAGCGCCAGTTGGCTCGCCCACTACGACCTCACCGGGCCGGCCATCGCCAAGGAGTTCGCCGACATCGACGTCCTCTTCGTCGGGGTGGGCACCGGTGGCACCCTCACCGGCTGCGCCCGGTACTTCCGGGACCACCTGCCCGCCGTGCGGATCATCGCGGTGGACGCGTACGGATCGGTCAACTTCGGCGGATCGCCCGCCCCGCGCCACATTCCGGGGCTCGGGGCCGGCGAGCCCATGCCGCTGGTCGACGCCGCCCTGGTGGACCAGGTCGTCCGCGTCACCGAGTCCGACACGGTCCGCATGTGCCGCCGCCTGGCGGCGCACGGGCTGCTGCTCGGAGGCTCCTCCGGGACGGTGATCAGCGCGGCCGTGGAGTGGCTCGAGAAGGAGGACCCGGACGGGGGGCTGACCGCCGTGGCGATCGCCCCCGATCTGGGGGAGCGCTACCTCGACACGATCTACGACGACGCCTGGGTGGCGCGTCACTTCACAGGGCTGGCCGACGGCCCCCGGACCAAGGAGCTCCTCGTATGACCGCAGAAGCCGCAGCCCTTCCCGGCGCTCCGGCCTTCGCCGGTCCCGTCCTCGGCACGCTCCGCCTGCCGGCCGCCGAGGCCGAGCGCGCCGCCGTGCTGGCGCTGCGCAATCCGCGGCCCGTGCCCGGGGGACGGACCGTGTACGCGGCCGTGACCCGGTTCGCCCGCGAGGAGCCCGGCCGTACGGCGGTCCTCGACGGTGAGCGGGCCGTCGGGTACGCCGGGCTCCTGGAGCGCGCGACCACCCTGGCCGCGCTGCTCGACGGCCGGGGAATCCGGCGCGGGGACGTGGTCGGGGTCGTCGGCGCCCGGGGCGCCGACGTCCTGGCGGCCTTCCTCGCGACCGAGTCCATCGGCGCGGTGTACCTGCCCGTCGAGCCGGGCTGGCCGGCCCGGCGCGTCGCCGACGTCCTGCGCCGCGGGGACGCCGCCTGCCTGCTGCGCTGCCCCGGCGCGGACGTCTCCGCCGCCTCGGCGGGAGCCGAGGAGGCGGGCGTCCCGGCCCTGAGCAGCGGCCCGGCCGCCTCCGGCCGTACGGATCCCGGCACGGACACACGTACGGACGCTCGTACGGACGCTCGTACGGAAACGGCCACGGACACGCCTACGGACCCGAGCAGGGCCGCGGCGGCCGTCGCGCCCGACGACCCGGCGTACGTCATCTTCACCTCCGGCACCACGGGAGCCCCCAAGGGCGCCGTCGTCGAGCGCCGCGGCATGCTCAACCACCTCTGGGCGAAGATCGACGGCCTCGGCCTCGGCCCGGACGACGTCCTCGCCTTCACCGCGCCGCTCGCCTTCGACATCTCCCTCTGGCAGATGCTCGCCCCGCTCCTGGTGGGGGCCGCGGTCGCCGTGGTCGCGGACCCGGACCTGGCGTACCCGCGCCGGCTCTCCGGAGCCCTGGGGCGGAGCGGCGCCACCGTGGTCGAGCTGGTCCCGACCATGGCCGGCTGGCTCGCCGCGCAGGCCGAACGCGAGGGCGCGGGCACCCTGCCCCGGCTCCGCGCGCTGGTCTCCACGGGCGAGGAGCTGAAGCCCACCGTGGCCGCGCGGATCATGTCCGCCCTGCCGGGCGTCGGGCTGTTCAACGCGTACGGGCCCACCGAGTGCTCGGACGACGTCACCCACCACACGGTCACCGAGGCCGACCTCACCCGGCCGCGGCTGCCCGTCGGGGTCCCCGTCGCCAACGCGGTCCTGTACGTCCTGGTCGCGGACGCCGTCGACGGATCCTGGAGGGCGGCCGGGCCCGGTGAGGCCGGCGACCTGTTCGTCGGCGGTCTCCCGGTCGGCCGGGGCTACGTCAACGACGCCGTCACGACGGCATCGGCGTTCTTCACCGACTGCCTGGACCCGCACTCGCCGACGGGACGCCTCTACCGCACGGGCGACCTGGCCCGCGTCGAGGACGGCGCCGTCCACTACCTCGGGCGCGGGGACCGGCAGGTGAAGGTGGCCGGCGTCCGGATGGAGCTCGACGAGATCGAGATCGCGCTGGGCCGCCACCCGGGCCTGGACCAGTGTGCCGTCACCGTGACCGACGGCGAGCTGGCCGCCCACTACGTGCCCTCGCCGGGCACCGACGAGCCCTCCCGGGCCGAACTCAAGTGCTTCCTGAGCGCCACCCTGCCGCCCGCGCTCGTGCCCGGCCGCTGGTCACGGCTGGACCGGCTGCCGCTCACCGCCAACGGCAAGGTCGACCACAGCTCCCTGCAGGACACCTCCCACCGGAAGGGCCAACGATGAGCACCGCCGATCCCGACGTCACCCCCGACCTCACCCCCGCCACGGAGGCGGCCACGCTGCCGGGCCACGCACAGCTCCTGCTCGCGCTGGCCCGCCCGGAGCTGACCGCCGAACGCCTCGCGGAGGTCCGGGACCTCGCCGCCCGGCCCGACCTGGACTGGGGCGCCTTCGTCGACGCCGCGGCCCGGCACAAACTCCTGCCGCTCGTCGGCCGGCACGTGCAGCGGCACCGGCTCGACCGGAAGACCCCCGGATCGTTCCCGTACGCCTGGGTCTTCACCAGCGCCTACCTCGGCAACCGCCAGCGCAACCACGCCCTCGCCGACGAATTCGCCCAGATATTCCGCGCGTTCGGAGACCGGGGCATCCCGTACGCCGTGCGCAAGGGCTTCCCGCTGGCCGAGGGGGAGTACGGCGACCCGGCGCTGCGCCGCATGACCGACCTGGACCTGCTCCTGGACCGGGCCGACGCGGCGCGGGCGCGCGAGGCGCTGGAGCACCTCGGCTACCTCCAGGGCACCCTTGCCGCCGACGGGGACCGGATCGAACCGTACAGCCGTGAGACGCAGATGTTCTGGCGGATCAACCTCAGCCAGCAGCTGCCCTACCGCAAGCCCGGCGGCCGCCTGGAGGTCCACGAGTTCGACGTCGATCTGACCCACGACATCTTCCAGAAGAAGTCCGGCCGTTCGGCTCCCGCGGCCGAACTGCTGGCGCGCGCCGTCCCGCGGGTGGTGTGCGGCGTCGACAGCTGGGTGCAGGAACCGCAGGACCGGCTCCTGGACCTCTGCGTCCACCTGCACAAGGAGGCCACCAGCCTCTTCTTCATCGAGGAGAGCATCGACCTCCAGCTCAGCAAGTTCCTCGACGTCGCCCTGGTCGTCACCCCCATGACGCAGGACGACTGGATCCTGTTCCTCGCCCGCGTCGCCCAGTACGACGCCGGGGAGATCGTCTACTACACCCTCCACTTCGTGGACCTCCTGCACCCGGACGCGGTGCCCGCCGCCGTGCTCGACCGGCTGCGGCCCGAAAACCTCGACTACCTCGACGAGTTCGGCACGCTCGACGGCCAGCGCGCCCGCTGGTCCCTCGGCTTCCTGGCGCGGCTCTTCCACACGGGCCGCCGTGAGGAGAGCGGCCACTCCACCATCATGCTGGGCACCGGGACGGCGTCATGAGCGCCCCCGGACTGCTCGTGCTGAAGATCGGCGGCAGCCTGATCTCCGACAAGCGGGGCCCGGGCGGTACGGACCTGTCCGCCATCGCCGACTACGCCGCGCAGGTGCGGGACCTGGCCGCCGGACACCCCGGCCGGGTCGTCCTGATCACCGGCGGCGGGGCGCTGTGCCACGCCGTCGGAGTGACGGTCGACCCGGCGCGCGACCCCTGGTCCGCGCTCGCGCTGACCGAACCGGCCTTCACCATGCGCTGGGCCTGGACGAGCGCCCTGCGCGAACTGGGCGTACGAGCCGTCCCGTTGCAGGTCACCGCGATGCTCTCGGAGCGCCCCGACGGCTCCCTCGCCGCCACCGCCGACACCGTCCGCAAGCTCCTTGCCGAAGGCGCGCTCCCGGTCCTGTCCAGCGACTGCGTCCTCACCGCCGACGGTTCGCTGCGCATCGTCAGCAGCGACGAGGTTCCGGCCCTGCTGCTCGACGGACCCGAGGGGCAGGGCGACCACGCCGGGCAGGGCGGTCCCGACGGGCAGGGCGCGTACGACGGCCCCGTCCGGATCGTCGCCCTGACCGACGTGCCCGGCATCCTCACCGGCCCCGGGCCCGACAGCCCCGTCCTGCCGCGCCTCGACGCCGACGACCTGGAGGCCGTGGCGCCCCTGCTGTGGCCGGCCGGCGCGAAGGACGCCACCGGGGCGATGGGCGGCAAGGTCGGCGCACTGGCCGCGCACGCCCGGCGCGGCGCCCAGTGCCTCATCACCCGGGGCGACCGCACCGCGCCCGGCCTCGGACACCTCTTCGCCCCCCTGGAGGACTGGCCGAAGGAGCTGCCGTACACGCTGATCCAGGCCTCCCGGCCCCGGCCCGGCCGGACCGTGCTGCTCAACCCCGGCCCCGTGAACGTCCATCCCGCCGTGCGCGCCGCGCTCGGCTCGCCCGACGAATGCCACCGAGAGCCGGAGACCCGGGCGCTGTTCGCCTCGGTCGCAGCGAAGGTCAACCGGCTCAGCCGCGGCGACGACACCCAGGCCACCGTCCTGCTGACGGGTTCCGGCACGGCCGCACTGGAAGCGGCCGTCTCCTCGGTCGTCCCGCCGTCCGGCCGGCTGCTGGTCCTCGACAACGGGCACTACGGCGAACGGCTCCACAAGATCGCCGAGGCGCACGGCATCCCCGCCACCCGGCTGGAGTTCGGCTGGGCCGAGCCCGTCGACCTCCCCGAGGTCGAGCGGCTGCTCCGCGCGGATCCCGGCATCACCCACGTCGGCGTCGTCCACCACGAGACCAGCACCGGCATGCTCAACCCGCTGCGCGCGATCGGCCGGCTGGTCCACGCCCACGGCCGCCAGCTGCTGGTCGACGCCATCAGCAGCCTCGGGGCGGAGGAACTCGACGTGGTCCGCGATCACATCGACTGGTGCGTCGGCACCGCGAACAAATGCCTCGAAGGGCTGCCGGGAATCAGCTTCGTCACGGCGCCCGCCGGCCGCTTCGAAGCCCTGGACCCGCGGGACGCCCGTACCTTCTCGCTCAGCCTCCGGGCCCACTACGACGCCCAAGTCATCGCAGGTGCACCACAGTTCACGCCCGCCATCCAGGTACTCCGGGCGTTCGACACCGCCCTGGACCTGGCGGTCGAGGAGACGACCGAGGCCCGCGCCGCCCGGTACGCGGCACGGTCCGGGACCCTGCGCCGGGGCCTCGCCGAGCGGGGCATCGAGCTGCTCCTCGCCCCCGAGCACCGCGCGAACTCCCTCACCAACGCCTTCCTCCCCGAAGGCATGACCTACGACCGGCTGCACGACGGCCTCAAGGAGAGGGGATACGTCATCTACGCCACCCAGGCCGCCGACGCGGGCGGCTTCCGGCTGGCCGCCATGGGCAGGCTGACCGACCGGGACATGCGCGGTCTGCTGGCCGCCCTGGACGAGGTCGTCAAGGAAGGCACGGAGGCGACGGCCCGATGACCTCCGCCACCCGGCCGCCCATGCCCGCCCCCGCGACCCCCGGCACGCCGTCCACACCATCCGCGCCACCACCCACCCGAGGGAGACGAGAGCCGGTGCACACCGAAGACGCCGCCGCGGCGGGCCCCACCCGGCTGGCCCTCGTGGGCGGCGGCCCGACCTGCACCTACGTCCTCGAACGACTGGCCGCCCTGGTGGCGGCGGGGACGCGGGGCGAGGCGGGGCGCTCCCGCGGCGCGGACCTGGAGATCGTGGTCTACGACCTGTCCGGCGAGTTCGGCTCCGGCGAGGTGCACAGCCCCCGCCAGACCCGCACCAGCTACCTCAACCGCATCGTGGGCCAGGTGGCCTTCGGCGCCGACGAGAGCGTCGTGGACGCCGGTCCGCTGCTCGCCCGGCCCGACCGGCCGACGTTCCTCGACTGGTGCCGCGACCGGTTCGCGACCACCGCGGACCCGGTCTACGACCTCATCGCCGAGGACTGGCCCAAGCGCTACCTGCACGGCGAGGCCCTCCAGGACCGCTTCCGGCGCTATCTGGAGATCCTGCGCTCGGTACCCGGCGTCACCGTCGAGCTGCGCCACGACGAGGTCGTCGACCTGGAGGAGCGCGGCGAGCGGCTGGCCCTGCTCACCCGCGCCGCCGGCCCCGGGGCCGCCCGGCCCGACGGGGCACCGTCGGGAGGGGCAGCGACCGTCGGGGCAGCGACAGGAGCGACGCCGTCCGGAGAGCCGCCGTACGAGGCCGACTTCGTCCTGCTGCTCACCGGCCACTCCACCAACGACCCCGCCCGCAACCCGCGGCAGGCCGACTGGGCCCGCTTCACCGAGCAGCACCCCGCCACCCTCGTCCCGTCCGCCTACCCCCTCGAAAGGTCGCTGGACCCGGCCGTGGTCCCGCCGGGATCCACCGTCGGCTGCATGGGGATGGGGCTCACCGGGATCGACGTGATCCTCTACCTCACCGAGGGGCGCGGCGGAACCTTCCGGCGCGCGGACGACGGCCGGCTGCGCTACCGGCGCTGCGGGGCCGAACCGGCATCCGTCGTCGCCTTCAGCCGGTCCGGCCTCTTCACCTTCTCCCGGCCCTACAACCAGAAGGAACGCGATATCGCGGCCCTGGAGTACCGCGGGGCGTTCCTGACCGTCCAGGCCGTCACCGACCTGCGGGCGAGCGTCGGCCGGCCGGTGCGGATCAACGGCCGCGAGCAGCGCCAGCTCGACTTCGAGGCGCACCTCTTCCCGCTCGTGGTGCTGGAGATGCAGCTGATCCACCAGGGCACCCTCTACGGGCCGGAGTTCCGCGAGCGGGCCGTGGCCGCCGCCCAGCCCGCGTACACCAAGTTCCTCGCGGACGCCGACGCCTTCACCAGCCACCGGGAGGCCGTCGACCTGCTGACCGGGCCGATCGGGGAGCTGGCCGGCCGGCTCGCCGCCACCCTGGACCGGATCCTGGCCGGCGAGCTGTCCCTGGCCGAAGCCCGCACGGCCGCCGGACCCGACGCACCGCCCGTGGACACCGCGCTGCGCCGGTTCCTCACCACCGTCCACGGTGCCGGGCCGGCGGAGCACCTCCTCGGCCTCGTCGCCGACCCCGAGGCGTTCGCCGCGGCGGTGGCCGCCACCCCCTCGCCCTGGCAGCACCACCGGCGGGCCGCGGAACACGGGTTCTCCTGGGAGGCGACCGTCGAACCGGTCCCGCGCGGGAGCTACCGCACGGACGAGGAGTACCGCAGCGCGCTGCTGGCCTTCCTCGACCAGGACATCCTGTGGGCCGCCCAGGGCAACCTCGACAACCCGGCGAAGGCCGCGGCCGACGGGGCCTGGCGCGACCTGCGCGGCGTGGTCATCGAGGCGGTCGACTTCGGCGGCCTGCGCGCCGGCTCCCACCGCGACTTCCTCGGGATCTACACCGGCCACCACAACCGGCTCTGCCAGGGCGCTTCGTGCGAGGCGATGGAGAAGGTGCGGGCCCTGATCGAGGACGGGATCCTGGACGTCTCCACGGGGCCGGACACCCGCGTCGTGTGCGACCCGCGGACCGGCCGCTTCGGCCTCACCGGCACGGTCACCGGAGCCGCCCGCCACGTGGACGTCCTGGTCGACGCCCGCGTCCACTCCTTCGACGCCGCGCAGGACATCCGTCCGATCTACCCGAACCTGTTGCGCCGCGGACTCGTCCGCAAGTGGACCAACCCCGGGGTCGGCGAGCCCGACTTCGTGCCCGGCGGCCTCGACCTCACCGCCGAGTTCCACCCGTACCGGGCGGACGGCACGGTCGACTCCCGCCTCACCGTGCTGGGACCGCCCAGCGAAGGGGTGATGTACCACCAGATCGGCGCGCTGCGGCCGCACAAGGACCACCACGTCCTCCGGGACATCCTCTCCTGGACCAACGCCTTCCTGCCGTCCGGGCCCGCTTCCGCCGAGCCCGCTTCCGCCGGGAACGCTTCCACCGGCCGCGGGACCGACCCGGCCGATCCGACCGAAGGGAACCGCACATGAGCGCCCCCACCCCCGATCAGCACGGCACCGAAGGCGGCGCGCAGGACGGGGCCGCACGCCGGCGCCTGGACGCGATCGCCCTCGCGCACACCCGGCTGCGCGCCGCGGCGGCGGACCTGTCCGAGGCGGAGGTCCGGACCGCGATCCACCTTCCCGGGTGGACCCGCGGCCACGTCCTCATCCACCTCGCCGACCTCGCGCAGGCCTTCGCCCGGCAGGCCTCGTACACCCGCAAGGGCGAGCGGATCGAGGTCTACGACGGTGGCCGGCCTACCCGCGACCGGCGCATCGAGGAACTCCACGACCGGCCGGCGGACTGGCTCCGCGACCGCCTCGACGAGGGCCTCACCGCCCTGGAGGAGGCCTGGGCGGCGCTCGACCCGCAGGACTGGGAGCGCCCCTGCGCCTACCGCGACTCGCCGCTCCTGGCCACCCAGCTCGCCTGGTGGCGCGAGAGCGCCCTGCACGAGATCGACCTCGGCCTGGGACGGACCACCGAGGAGCTCAGCGACGAACTGTCCCTGCACCTGGTGGAGTTCCTGCGCGTCAGACTCCCCGACGGGGTGCGGACCGCGGTCGGCGCGGACACGGTCCGGGGCGAGGCGACGGCGGCCACGGGATCGGACACGGACGCGGACGCGGGAGCCGTGATCCGGGGGACGGCGCAGTCCCTGGCGGGCTGGCTCAGCGGCCGCCCCGTCGCCGTCCTGCCGACGGCCGGGACGACGGCCGGGACGACGCCGGCCGCGGCCGCCGGCCTGCCCGAGCTGAAGGGGTGGCCGTGACCGCGCCCGCCCCGGCCGTGGACCTGGAGGCACTCCCCGTCCGCTCCGCCCGCACCGTGGACCTCAATTTGCTCACGGTCCGGATCGCCTCCAACCTGGAGACCTTCGGCGCCTACGACTACTTCTCCCGCGAGGCGTCCGCGGACGCCGTGCCCGACTACGCGGTGCACTGCGTGGACCTGGCGCGCGACGCCTTCGACGAGTCCGAGCTGACACGGCTGGCGGACCGCTCCCTGCGCGCCCAGCGCTTCCGCAGCGGCTACTACCTGAGCCACATCTTCGGCTCCCCGGCGCACCTGCTCACCCGGGGGAACTCCTCGTACGTCTTCGGCCGGCGCCTCGAACGCACCGTCTGGCCCTACTTCGTGAAGCGGATCCTGACCGACTTCGCGGTGGACCACGGCTACCTGCACCTCAAGGCCGCCGGGTTCGTCCAGGACGGCGGAGCCACCCTGCTCGTCGGACCCAACGGCGGCGGCAAGACCGTCTTCCTGTCCCAGGCCTGCCTCGACGGTGCCGGCTTCCTCACCAACACGCACACCCTGGTGAAGGAGGGCATGGCGCACGCCGTCCCCACCGCGGTACGGGTGCGCAGGGACTCCGCGACCGCCCAGCTGATCGACCGGCACCGGCTGCGGGCCCACCTGGAGAGCGGCGATCACCTCGCCCCGGCGGACCTGCTCTTCCCCGGCCCCCGGGTGGACAGCGCCCCCGTGCGCAACATCGTCATCGCCGACCACGACCCCGACCGGCGCCGCGGCATCGAAGAGGTCTCCCCGCCGGTGATGGAGGCCTTCCTGGGCCAGTTCGCCCTGGCGGTGACCACCTACGGGCTCAAGGACGACCTCATGGTCCACCACGGGGGCGACATCGGCGCCTTCACCGGCGCACTGCTCCAGATGCAGCGCCAGCTCACCGGCCTGGTCTGCAGCTCCCGCTGCTTCCGGGTCAACGTCGACATGCGCGACCCGCGCAGCAGGGCCGCGGTCCTCAAGGAGATCGCAGCCGGCTGAGCACGACCCGTCCCCTCCCACACCGAGAGAGCACACCCATGCCCTTCGCACCCGCCACACCGGGCACCGGCACCCTGGCCGTACCGGCCGACGCCTTCCACGTCTTCTCCCCGCGCGCGCAGGCCGAGGTCGCCCGGTACGTCGCGGAGCTGAGCGAATCCGCCCGCGCGGCGTCCACCGCGACGAGGATCGACGACTCCGACGTGGACCCCGGCCGCTGCCCCGCCTTCCTCGCCGAGGTCGACGCCAGCCGCGAGATCATCGACTCCAAGGTCCACTTCCTCGTCTACGACCGGATCGAGGGCGTCGACACCCTGCGCGGCCAGGCCCTCTACGCATGGCTGCTGGGAACCGCCCTGGGACGCCCCATGGTCCAGAACCACCAGGGGTGGCGGCTCATCGAGGTCTACGACCGGGGCCACCAGGGCACGGTCGAGGAAGGAGCCCGCTACCACCAGACCAAACAGGGCTCCCACATGCACAACGACGCCGTCAACGACTCCGAACCGATCGACTACCTGGTGCTGTCCTGCGGGCAGAGCGCCTACGTGGGGGGCGAGTCGATCCTCGTGGACGCCCGGTCCGTCCAGAGCGCCCTGGAGGCCTACCCGGACGCGCTGGAGACCCTCGGCGGGGACTTCTGGTTCGAGAAGCGCGGCATGACCACCGAGGACGGCTTCTTCCGGGCGCCGATCATCTCCTACTCGCCCGAGGGCGAGGCGCTCGTCCGGTACTTCCGGACGTACATCGAGGGCGCCCACGAGAAGGTCGGCGAACCGATCACCGCCGAGCAGAAGGCCGCGCTCGACCTCTTCGACGCCGTGATGGACCAGTCCGCGGTGCAGTACCGCATCCGGCTGGAGCGCGGACAGACCCTCGTCTCCGCCGACGACCGCTTCCTGCACTCACGGACCGCCTTCACGGACCGCTTCGCGCCCCGCGAGATCGACATGGACCACGACCGCCCGGACGAGGTCAACCGCTACATGCTGCGCATGTGGGCGCGCAAGTGACCGAGGACGCGCAAGTGACCGAGGACTGGGGCGAGATCACCTCGGAGGCGGAGCTGCGCCGCCTCGTCGGCGAGCCGCATCAGGTCGTCCACCGCAAGGAGTCCGCCACCTTCGGCGCGTTCGAGCGGCAGTGGCTGGCGGCCTCGCCCTTCTGCCTCCTCGCCACCTCGGCCGCCGACGGGCGGTGCGACGTGTCGCCCAGGGGCGACCCGCCCGGATTCGCCCTCCTCCTCGACGACAGCACCCTCGCGCTCCCGGACCGCCCCGGGAACCGGCGCGCCGACAGCTGGCTCAACATCCTGTCCAACCCCCGGGTGGGACTCGTGTTCCTCGTACCGGGCCGCGGCGACACCCTGCGCGTCAACGGCCGTGCCCGGCTGGTCAGCCGGGCCCCCTTCCTCGACCGGATGACCGTCAGGGGCAACCGCCCCGCGCTGGCCCTGGTGGTCAGCGCCGAGGAGATCTACTTCCACTGCGCCAAGTCCGCCCTGCGCGCCCGGCTGTGGCAGCCGGAGACCTGGCAGCCCGAAGCGGTGGCCTCCCGCGCCCGGATCGCGCAGGCCACCGAGTGGACCGAGAAGTCCCTGGCCGAGCTGAAACAGCGCTACGGCCCGGCGTACGAACAGCACCTCTACCCGAACGAAAGGACCCCATGAGCACCGTCACCGCGAGCCCCACCGTCGCTCGCGACCTGTTGAACAGCCTGGTGGAGCACGGCTTCACCCTGGCCACCGGAGTTCCGTGCAGTCTGCTGGCCGGGGCGTTCACCCTCCTCGAAGCCGCCCCCGGCGCACCCGGACACACCGGCCTGCGCTACGTCTCCGCGCCCCGCGAGGACAGCGCGCTCGGCATAGCCTCCGGCGCCGCGGTGGCCGGCGAGAAGTCGGTCGTCCTCATGCAGAACTCCGGGCTCGGCTACTGCCTCAACGTGATCACCTCCTTCAACCTGATCTACGACGTGCCGGTGCTGCTCGTCGTCAGCTGGCGCGGACACGACGGCAACGACGCCGTCGAGCACGACGTGATCGGCGCCGAACTCCTGCGGCTGCTCACCCTGTTCGCGCTTCCGTACACCGTGCTCGACCCGTCCGACGTGACCGGCTCCGTCGCCGGCGTCCTCGACCAGATGGACAGGGAGCAGCGCTGCGCGGTGCTCATCGTCCGGGAAGGCATCTGATGTCCGTGCCCCACACCGCCCCGCTGACCCTCTCCGACATAGCGGCCGAGCTCCTCGACCGCCATCCCACCGCGGTCATCGTCTCCACCTGCGGCTTCACGAGCCGGGAACTGTTCAACGCCGCCGACCGGCCCGGCAACTTCTACCTGGTGGGGTCCATGGGCATGGCCGCCCCCATCGCCCTGGGACTCGCCCTGGCCCGGCCCGGCCGCAAGGTCATCGCGCTGGACGGGGACGGCTCCCTGCTGATGAACCTCGGGGTGCTGCCGCTGCTCGCCGAGGCGGGCGGGGCCGACCTGCTGCACGTGGTCGCGGACAACGGCATGCACGAGAGCACCGGAGGCCAGCAGACCGTACGGCGCACGGACTTCGCCGCCGTCGCCCGCGCCGCCGGATACCGGGGCGCCCTGCGGGTGGAGACGCTCGAAGAGCTGCGCGCGGCCGACCCCGGCCCGGGCCCGAGCCTGCTGCACGTCCTGACCGGCGCGCGGACCGGGGGCCCCGGCAAGCGCGTCACCCACACCCCGCAGGAGATCGTCCTGCGGGTGCACGGCGCTATCAACGCGGACCCGGGCGCGGAGCCCCGTACGGCCGTGCTGACGGGGGCGGTCCGGTGACCGGGACCCCCACCTTCGCGGTGATCACCGGCACGGAAGTGCACCGCGTGATCGGCGGCCGGGAGAACGAGGTCGTGGACGTCGTGGAGACGGCCTACCGCCTCCACGGCGCCGGCCGCACGGTCAACCCCGACTCCTACTTCCTGCGCTTCCCCGACCGGCCCTCCGCGCGGATCATCGCGCTGCCCGCCTCCGTGGGCGGGGACACCGACGTCCACGGCATCAAGTGGATCTCCAGCTTCCCCGAGAACGTGGCCGCGGGCCTGCCCCGGGCGTCGGCGGTCCTGATCCTCAACGACACCACCACGGGCTACCCGTTCGCCTGCCTGGAGAGCTCCATCATCAGCGCGGCCCGCACCGCCGCCTCCGCGGCGCTCGCCGCGACCACGCTGAGCCGGGCCCGCAGGGTCCGGCCCCGGCGCCTCGGCTTCGTCGGAACCGGGCTCATCGCACGCTACGTACACGACTACCTGGCGGCCGCCGGCTTCGACTTCGAGGCCGTCGGCGTCCACGATCTGAGCGAGGAACACGCCAACGGCTTCCGGAGCTACCTCCGGGAATCCTCGGGCACCGCGGCAGAGGTCCACGACAGTGCGGAGAAGCTGATCCGCAGCAGTGACCTCGTCGTCTTCGCCACCGTCGCAGGCGAACCGCACGTCACCGATCCGGAGTGGTTCGCCCACGCCCCGCTGGTGCTGCACCTGTCGCTGCGCGACCTGTCCGAGGACGTCGTGCTCGGCGCGTACAACGTCGTGGACGACATCGACCACTGCCTGAAGGCCGGCACCTCACCTCACCTGGCCGAACAGTCCGTCGGTCACCGGGACTTCGTCGCCGGCACGCTCTTCGACGCCCTCGAAGGCACGCTCGACGTCCCCGCCGGCCGCCCGGTGGTCTTCTCGCCCTTCGGGCTGGGGGTCCTCGACCTGGCGGTGGCCCGGCACGTCCACGACCGGCTCGCCGCCTCCGGCGACCTCGCGGAGGTACCCGGCTTCTTCCACGACCTCCACCGCCACCAGGCCCCGCCCCGGCCCGGCGGCGCGGGCTGAGCGCGGGGCGAGGCCTTGACCCCCCTGAGCGCCGGGCTGCCCGGGGCGACGCTCGCCGGGGCGGTGCCCCCGGCGGCGCTGCCCGTGGCGGCGGTGCTCACGGCCGGCCTGCTGCACGCCGTCTGGAACACCGTGGCCAAGGCGATCCCGGACCGGGACGCCGGACTGACCCAGATCAGCATCACCAAGGCCCTGCTCTGCCTGGCCCTGCTGCCGCTGCTCCCCGTACCGGCGGCCGGATCCTGGCCGTACCTGGTGGCCTCCGGGATCGCCCACGCCGGGTACATGGTGCTGCTCAGCCGCTCCTACCGGCTGGGCGACTTCAGCCAGGTCTACCCGATCGCCCGGGGCGTCGCCCCCCTGGTGGTGGCCGTCGTCGCCGTCGCGGCGCTGGGTGAACGGCTGGGACCGGGCCAGATCGCCGGACTCCTGGCGATCTGCGGCGGACTGACGGCGCTCTCGGTCGAACGTCCGCGCGCGGACGCGCCGTTCCCCTATCCGGCCGTCGCCGCCGCACTCGCCACGGGGGCGGTGATCGCCTGCTACACCGTCATCGACGCGGTCGGCGTGCGGCTGGCGCAGGGGGCGATCGCGTACACCGCCTGGATGACCGTCCTGGAGGGTGCGCTGGTGCTCGTGGCGATGCCGCGGGCCAAGCGGCGCACCCTGGCGGACCTGCTCACCCCGTTCCACCGGCTCTCGCTGGTGGGCGGGGCCGTCGCCACGGTCTCGTACGGCACGGTCCTGTGGGCCCAGACGCGCACGGGGACGGCGGAGGTGGCCGCGCTCCGGGAGACGGGGGTCATCTGGGCGGCGGTCATCGGAACGCTCCTGTTCAAGGAGGCGCTCGGCGCGCGCCGGATCGCGGCGGCCGTGGTCGTCTCGACCGGCGTGGTCCTGCTGAGCGTCCCCCCGACCTGACCGCCACGGGCCGGGCGCGCAGCGGAGCGCCCGGCCCGGCGCCGACGCCGGTGCCGGCCGGGCTTCAGGACGCCGGCCGGCCCGGGAGGTTCTGCCCGGCCGGGGGCGTGCGCGGTGCGAAGCGGACGGCGGCCTGGAAGCGTGCCTTGCGGGCCGCCCGGCGGAAGACCGTGAGGACCGCCGGGCCGGCGAGGCAGACGCACACGAAGTTGGTGACCGCGCGGCCGGTGTCCCAGCCGAGCGAGGTGGCGAGGTCGAAGGCGAGGTAGCGCTGGAACTGCTCGGTGAAGGGGAGACCGGGGAGGTAGGCGATGGAGCTGTCGGGGTCGAGGGAGAAGGGCCAGAAGGAGAGGTTGAGGAGGAAACCGAAGAGGTAGCCCGAGACCGATCCGTAGACCGCGAGCATGGCGACCTCGCGGCGGCCGGTGGCCTTGGGCAGGAAGCCGGCGAGCATGCCGACGAAGGCGCAGCCGAACATCTGGTACGGCATCCAGGGCCCGACCCCGCCGGTGATGAGGGCGGAGGCGAAGAGGGACGTACAGCCCAGGGTGAAGCCGAAGCCGGGTCCGTAGACGCGGCCGGCCAGGACGAGGACGAAGAAGACCGTCTCGATCCCGGCGGTGCCCGCACCGAGGGGGCGGATGGCGGCATTGACGGCCGACAGGACGCCCAGCATGGCCAGGGCCTTGGAGTTGATGCCGCCCTCGGCGATCTCCGAGATGACGACGCAGAGCACGATGGCGAGCAGCACGCCGAAGATCAGCGGCGGAGCGTAGTTCGAGCCGAACTTCCCAGGTGCGACGAGGAAGGGCCAGAAGAACGCGACGAGCCCGAGGAAGGCCGCCATGGTGATGACGATTGCGGCCCGGGGGCGGATGCGGATGGCCGCGGCGTACGTGTTCACGCGTGCGGGCCCGTTCCGTCGGGGGCGGGGAGCACGGCGGCCAGCTGGCCGACGGTCAGGAAGGGCAGCGGGGCGAGGATCTTCGCGGTCTGCGGGGCGAAGACGGGGGAGGCGACGATGACCTCGGTGGTGGGGCCGTCGGCGACGATGTCCCCCTCGGCCATCACCACGACGCGGTCGGCGGCCCGGGCGACGAACTCGACGTCATGCGTGGAGATCACGACGGCCCGGCCCTCCGCGGCCAGATCGTCGACGATGCCGATGAGCTGGCTCTTGGCGCGGTAGTCGAGGCCGCGGGTGGGCTCGTCCAGGAGCAGCACCCGGGGGGCGGCGGTCAGCTGGATCGCGAGGACCAGGGCGAGCTTCTGCCCCTCGGAGAGGTCGCGGGGGTGGGTGGCGTCGGGGATGCCGGGTGTGAGCCGGTCCAGGATGGTGCGGGCCCGGATCCCGTCCGCGCCGATGCCGGACTCGGCGTCGGCCTGGTCGAGTTCCTGCCGGACCGATTCGAGGTAGAGGAGGTCGGTCGGGGTCTGGGGGACGAGACCGACGAGCTGCCGGGCCTGCGCGGCGGACAGCTTCTGCGGATCCCGCGGCTTCGTGCCGCCGTCGGGACCGCCGACGGACACGGTGCCGGCCTTGCGGGGACCCGATCCCTGGAGGGCCCAGAGGAGCGAGGACTTGCCGGAGCCGTTGCGGCCCATGAGCGCGGTGACCTCGCCGCCGTGGAGCGCGAGGTCGACCTCCCGTACGGCCGGGACGCCGTGGTAGGCCACGGTGACCCCGCGCGCGGTGAGCAGTTCCGGAAGGGCGGCCGTCGGCGCGCGGCGTACCGGCGGGGGAGTGCGGCCGGCCAGCCGGGCCCGCAAGGGGGCGGCCGCACGCCGGGCGTCGCGGATGGACAGCGGCAGCGGGGACCAGCCGGCCGTGCGGCCGAGCTCCACGACGGGCGGTGCGATGGACGAGGTACGGAAGATCTCGGCGGGCGGGCCCGATACGACGAGCCCGTTGCCCGGGAGGTGGATCACGCGGTCGGCGTACTGGACCACGCGCTCCAAGCGGTGTTCGGCGAGCAGCACGGTGACGCCGAGGTCGTGCACGAGGCGGGTGACGGCGGCGAGGACCTCCTCGGCGGCCGTGGGGTCCAGGGCCGAGGTGGGCTCGTCGAGGACCAGGACCCGCGGGTGGGCGGTCAGGACGGAGCCGATGGCGACGCGCTGCTGTTGGCCGCCGGACAGTTCGTGCAGGGCGCGGTGGCGCAGGTCGGCGAGGCCGAGGAGGTCGAGGGTCTCCTCGACGCGCTTGCGCATGGTGGCCGGAGGCACGGCCAACTGCTCCATCGCGTAGGCGAGTTCTTCCTCGACCGTATCGGTGACGAACCCGTCCAGCGGGTCCTGTCCCACCACGCCCACCACGTCGGCGAGTTCGCGCGGGGGATGCTCCGCGGTGTTCCGTCCGTCCACCACGACGCTGCCGAAGAGGGTGCCGCCGGTGAAGTGCGGAACGAGGCCGTTGACGGCGCCGAGGAGGGTGGACTTGCCCACCCCGGTGTGGCCGACGACCAGGCAGAGTTCGCCCTCCTCCACGGTGAGGTTCACCTCGCGCAGGACCGGTTCGTCCGCGTCGTCGTACTGGACGGTGACCTCGTCGAAGGTGATCACTTGGGTTCCTCGGTGCGCTGGGCGGGGACGGCCGCACGGGCGGGCGGGGCCGGGGGCGGGGCCAGGAAGCCGGCGGTACCCGCGAGGAGGATCGCGGCGGCGGGTACGAGCGGCAGGGTGGGCCAACTGAGCGGGTAGATCGAAGGGTTGAGTTCGGCGGCGTTGAAACCGGCGTTCGTGAAGAGGAGGGCCGCGGAGAGGATCCCGCAGCCGGCCACGGCCCACTCGGCCGCACGCCACGGGTCCGGCCGGTAGGCGGTCCGGGTGATGCGGCGGCCGCCGAGGCGCAGCCCCGCGAAGCACAGCAGGGCGCCGGCCCCCATGGACGGCAGGCCCAGCAGCCGCGGAGCGGTGGCGTCGAGCAGTCCGTACGCCCCGGCACACAGACCGCACATGCCGAGCAGCATGAGGGCGCCGGTCAGCCGCCGGGAGCGGCGGGTGGCGGTGCCCGCGCGGCCGTAGCCGCGGGAATCCATGGCGGCGGCGAGGCGCAGCGACCGCTCCAGGGCGTCCTCGAGCACCGGTACGACGATGCCCCGCAGAGCGCGCAACCCCTTGGCACGGCCGGCCCGCAGCCGCCGGGCCCGGTGCACCCGCTGCACGCTCTGCACGAGTTGGGGCGCGACGCTGATGGACACGGTGACGGCGACGCCCAGTTCGTAGAGGGCGCCGGGCAGGACGCGCAGGGCGCGCATGGGGTTGGCGAGGGTGTTGGCGGCGCCGATGCAGCACAGCATGCAGGCGAGCCGCAGTCCGTCGGTGGCGGCGGAGAGCAGGGCCTCCAGCGAGACGGGGCCGCCGAGCCGGATCCCCGCGTACCAGTCGGGTGTGGGGATGTGCGGCAGGGAGAAGAGGAAGTGGTCGCGGGGGGTGATGCCGGTGGCGAAGACGGCACGGAAGAGCACCCGGATCGCGACCACGGTGAGGGCCAGATACAGGTAGTAGGCGAACCCGCGGGCCCAGGGGGCCTCGGTGCGCCGCATGGTGACGACGTAGCCGAGGACGGCGAGGACGAGGAACAGCAGCAGCGGGTTGTTGGTGCGGCTGACGGCGGTGGCCAGGGCGAGGGCCCAGATCCACCAGGCGACCGGATGCAGGGTGCGGGGCAGCCGCCGGCCGCCCGTGTCCGGCCCGACGGCGGATACGGGCGGCACGGGCGGCTTGGCCGCGGCCGCGGCCACGGGGAGGGTGCGGGACACGCGGCTACTCCGTACCGCGGCGGCGGCGCCGGGCCGTGTACGCGGCGGCGCCACCGATCAGGAGCACCAGGGCCCCGGTGGCGACGGCGGGCAGGTACGAGCCCGCGTCGTGGGCGGCGTCGGCGGCGGGGGCCGCCTCGACGACCCGGGGACCGGGCGCGGACGCGGCGGCCGCGGGCGCGCTCGACGAGGCCGAGGGGGAAGGAGCCGGGGAGGCGCTCTCGGAGGGGCTCGGCGAGGCCGACGGGCTCTGCGGAGCGGTGGACCCGGGCGCCGCCGCCGGCCCGGGCGCGGCCGGATGCTCCGGCGCGGGGCCCGTGTCGACGTCCGGCGGCGGAGGCGCCGCGGTGCGGGTGTCCTTGGGCGCGGGTCCGCCGGTGGGCGCGGTGTTCTTGGCCCGCACCTGGTCGGGGGTGACGGTGGGCTTGCCCTCGGTGCCCTCGATGTCGGTGCCGCCGAAGATCCACAGGTCCACGCTGCCCGGCTCGGGCTTGTAGAGCATGGCGCCGAGCTGGCTGTACTCCCAGGTGGTGCGGCCCGGGTCGGCGTGCCAGTACGACCAGTAGGCGGAGGCGGGAGGCGTCAGTACGCAGTCGTCCTGCTGCGGGGTGGGGAACTGCTTGCCGCCCTGGAAGCCGCTGTAGCCGATGCGGCAGATGAAGGCGGGGCCGTCGTGGCCGGTGCCGGTGGTGGCCCAGCCGCCCTGGTTGAGGAGCTCGTAGCCGGTGGTGGGGGTGGAGCCGCAGGAGCGGTAGACCGGCCCGCCCCAGCGGCTGAAGTCCACGGCGAGGACGGCCCCGGAGGACGTGGTGCACTGCCCGATGGGCAGCGGGGCCGCCCCTGCCGGGGCCGCGGTGGCGGCGAGGGCCGCCACCGTCAGCCCGAGCGCGGCGGCCGTACGGGACAGGGCCCGCAGGACGCGGGTCACGCCTCGCCCCCGGTGGCCGCGCGGCGGCGCTTCGCGGCGCGGGTCAGGCCCCAGCCGCCGAGGGTCAGCAGCAGGGCCGCCGCACCGAGCCCGCCGGCCTGGACGCCGGTGGAGGCGAGGCCCCCGCCGTTCGCGCCGGAGCCCGAGCCGCCCCCGCTCTCACCCGGGGTCACGATGACGGGCGAGGAGGGGGAGGAGGAGGGCCGCACCGAGGTGCCGGGTTCGGGCTGCGGGCCGGTGCCGCTCAGGTCGCGGGTCAGCAGGCCGAAGGAGATGCCGGTGGCGCCGCCGACGGCCTGCGCGGAGGCCCGGACGTCGGAACCGGGCTGGCCGCCCTTGGCGATGGTGAAGCCGCCGTCGCCGTTCTGCTGCGAGGCGAGGAACTTACGGGCCTTGGCGATGCGGTCCGCGTACTTCGTGCCGTCCAGGGACATCCCCTGCACCGCGAGGGCCGCGGAGTTCACGGAGTTCCCGGATGCGCCGGGGAAACCGCCGTCGTCCTTCTGCTGGGCGGCCAGCCAGGCGACGGCCCGGTCGACGGCCTGCTGCGAGGCCGCGTCGGGGAGCAGATCGAGGGCCATGGCCGCCATCGCGGTGGAGTCCACCTCGGCCCCGCTGGCCTCGCCGATCAGGCTGGGCCAGGCACCCGAGGGCTCCTGGAGGCTCTTGAGGTAGGCGATCGGTTCGGCGGCGGCGGCCGTCTCGCCGGCCCGGACCTGGGCGATGACGCCGAGGGACTGGGAGAAGACGGAGGTGGCGTAGGCGTAGTTGCCCTTCGCCGCGCACTGCTTGGGCGTGTCGTTCTTCGCCGCGCAGATGCCCTTGGCGAGCGCGGCCAGCAGGTCCTGGCCGCCGAAGTCGCGGGGGTCGCGGCCCACGGCTTCGGCGAGGAGGGCGGTCTTGCCGAGGGAGCCGCCACCGGCGTACTTGGTGCCGATCAGCGTCCAGTCGTTGATCGTGCGTCCCTTGCCGTCCTTGCCGCTCTTGTCGAGGAAGTCGACGATGCCCCGCAGCGCGGAGTCGTCGCGGCCGGTGGCCGCGAGCGCGTAGGCGCCGTCGATGGTCAGTCCGTAGTCGGCGAAGCCGGTGCCCGGGCCGCTCTCGTAGTAGCGGCCCTGGATCAGACGGCTGTGGTCGGCGAGGTACGCGGAGCCCTTCCTCAGATCCGGCCCGTCACCGGCGGGAGGGGTGACGGGCGGGGTCACCGGGGGAGTGACCGGCGGGGTGGTCGGCGGGGTGGTCTTCTTCGCGGTCAGCGCGACCAGGTCGGTCCTGGCGCCCGCAACGGCGGCCGGGGCGGTCGCGAACAGCCGTGATTCGGTGTCGTCCTCCTCGAAGCCGAAACCGGCCCCCGGGAACTGGTGCCGGGAGAGCCAGGAGACGCCCGCGTCCGCGAACGCCTCGTCGCCGAGGGCGCGCAGGGCCTGGGCGGCCCAGGCGGTGGAGGCCGGGCTGCCGGTCGTCAGGTACCCGGCGGAGGGCCAAGCACCGGTCGCCAGCTGGGACTTCTTGAGCCAGCCGCGGGCCTTCCGCACCGCGGCGTCGTGACCGCCGGCCCGCTTGAGGGCCAGCGTGATCAGCCCGGTGGAGTTCGCGTCGCTGTCGCACCATTCGCCGGAGCGGATGAGGATGGAGGTGAAGCCGCCGTCCTCGCACTGGAGCCCGGTCAGCCGGTTCACGGCGTCGGCCGGCGGTGTCACCCCTCCGTTCAGCAGGGCGATGACGGCCATGGCCTGGGCCTCGGACTGGCCGGTGGTGCGGAAGTCCCCCTTGGTCAGGCAGCCTTCGACGTTCTCGCCGTCACCGATGTCGCGCGGGCAGACGTACGTCAGGAGGTCGCCGAGCAGATCGTGACCGCCGAAGGCGCGGGGGTCCTTGCCGGTGGCCTCGGCGACGAGCGCGAGACGGGCGGCCGCGGTGGCGTCGGGGATCTTGTCCTTGCCGGCCGGGTAGGCGTACGCATCGGTCTGCGCGGGCGCGGCGAGGAAGTCCGCGACCTTCTTGGCCGCCGGGCCGTCCGGGTCGCCGGCCTTCAGGGCGAACACGGCCTCGGTGGTGAGGAAATGGTTCGGGGCGGTGGCGCCCTCGTCGACGACGCGCTCCCCGTCCGTCAGCTTCCCGGTGACCCAGCGGGTGGCCGCGGCGACGTCGACCGACCCCGCGGGCACGGTGGGCGGGGCCGTCGGCACGGTCGGATCGGGGGTGGAACCTCCCCCGGCGCGCACGTCGTCCGGGGAGAAGCCGGGCTTGCCCGAGGTGCCGCCGACGTCGGTGCCGCCGTAGACCCAGGCGTCCACATCACCGGGCTTCGGGGTGCGGGCCAGGGCGCCGAGCGAGCTGTAGGTCCAGCTCTTCTGGCCGGGCGAGGCGGTCCAGTACGACCAGTACGCGGTGGCCTGCGGGGTGAGGACGCAGTCCTCCTTGGCCGGAGTGGGGTACTGCGTACCGGAGTCGAAGGCGCCGTTGCCTATCCGGCAGATGAATCCGTCACCGTCGTGGACGGTGCCCTCGGTGGTGAAGCCGCCGGTGTGCAGCAGTTCGTAGCCGGTGGTGGGGGTGGTGTCGCAGCCGCGCTCGACCTTGCCGCCGAAGGGGCCGAAGTCCACGGCGACGACGGCGCCGGTGGTGGCCGTGCACTGCTCGATCGGATCGGCGCTCGCGGAGCCGGGAACCGTGAGGAAGGCCACTCCCGCACCGAGCGTCAGGAAGGACGCGGTCACGAGGGAGAAGAACCGCCGTCTCGTCCCCGCATGCCGTTGCGCCTGCTGTTCGGTCCCCACCGCGGCCCTCGTCTCTGCCGGGCGGCTGCGTACGTGGCGATGCGCCCCCGCAGGGCTCACTGGCCATGGGGAGGCTGCGACGACCACACCGCAGTCCGCGACGGCGTTCTTCGTACTGTGACCCAGCCCCAGGCATTCCGGCTCACCCGGGACGCCCCGGGCCTACGGTTGCGGGTCAGCGCCGGAATTCGACCGGCTTCCCCTGGTACTGAGCAGTTATCAGCCGGAGTGCAACACGGATGCCGGTGACGCGTCAAGGTGGCATGAGTCTCACGGGGCGCTCCCCCGGGCACGGCGCGGGTCCGGCACCCGCCCGCCCTCCGGGTGGCTGGCGGACCCTTGATCACTCCGGTAGCGTCCTGGGCTGCCACGTGGGGGAATCCGGTGCGAAGCCGGAGCTGACGCGCAGCGGTGTGGGACGGCGGGGGCCGTTCCGAGCCCGAATGCCCAGGCGGCGACGTACTACAGGAAGCCGTACCACGCGTTCCGGACGGCGGCCCTCCGACCATGCCCCGGCCGTGCTCGTGCGCGGTGACGTGCGGGCGTGCTCCGGCGGTGGCCGGCGTTCGCCGATTCCAGGAGCAGGCCATGTCCCGTCCCCGTACCTTCCGCCGCCTCGCGCTCGCGGTGCCCGCCGCGCTCGGCGCCCTCGTCCTCACCGCACTGCCCGCCTTCGCCACCTCCAGCCCGGCGCAGATCGCGACGTCGAAGACCAACGGCGTCGCCTACCTCAAGTCGCTCCAGGCCGCGGACGGTTCGTACGCCGGGTCCGGACTGTCCAACGAGTGGGCGTTCAGCGCCTTCGCCGCCGCCGGTACGGCCGTCGCCGACGTCTACCCGGGCGGCGACACCACGAAGAACGCCCGCACCGTCTACCGCAACCTGCTCTCCACGGCGGGCTGGCCGCAGGCCTCCCCGGTGGTCACCGACTACGAGCGCGGCACCCTGAACGCGTACGCGGCAGGCATCGACCCGGCCCGCGTCTCGGCCTCGCGCAACCTCGTCGCGAACATCTACTCCTTCTGGCAGACGGCCGAGGCGGGCTACTTCAGCCCGTCCGGAAACTTCAACGGCACGGTCTTCGCGGCCCTTTCACTGCGCGGCGCGAAGACCCAGGGCGGCGCCCACCGCATCCCGCAGGCGCTCACCGACTCCATGGTGACCCGGATCCGCGCCAACCAGCACGTGGACGGCGGCTGGACCTACAACAAGGCCGAGGGCAACCCCACCGTCCTCAACTCCGCGGGCGACGTGGACATGACGGGCGCGGCGATGGCGGCCCTGTGCGTCTCCGGCGTCCTCAACACGGACGCGGACGTCGTGCAGGCCAAGAACTTCCTCAAGGGCAAGCTCGTCGCCACCACCGGTGCCTTCAACTCCCTGTACGGAGTCAACACCAGCTCCAACGGCTGGGGGGTGGCGGGCCTGAACGCCTGCGGCATCGACCCGCAGACCGGTGACTTCCTCACCGCCAACGGCAAGACCCCGATCGACTTCCTGATCGCCAACCAGTACAACCCGGCGGGCGGATTCAAGTACAAGCCCGCCGACACCTCGGCCTCCGCCTACGCCTCCATCGACGCACTGCGCGCCGTCGTCGGCGGCGGATTCACCACCGCCCCGCCGGTCCCCGTCACCCCGGGTGCCCCGCAGTGGGTCGCCCAGTCGGGCTTCACCGCCGGCACCGCCACCAAGCTGGCCCTGACCGTCGACGACGGCGCCGGCGGCCTCAAGGTCTGCTCGGTGGCCTTCACCCCGACCGGTACGACCGCCACCCTCGGCGACGTGCTGAACGCCGCCACCACGAGTGCCACCCCGTCGGGCTGCGTCACTAGCGTCACCCCGTCCTCCGGTACCGGCACGATCACCAACGTCAACGGCAAGGCCAACAGCGGCTCCGACATCTGGAAGGTCAGCGTCGACGGCTCGGCCTTCGCCGGAGCCGCCCGCAACAAGGTGATCAACGTGGGCGACACGATCGCCCTGCGCTGGGGCGCCTGATCCCCACGGGTGCTGACCCCGGCTCACCGGGGTCAGCACCCGTCCCGGGCCGGAGGCGGCACCCGCCACCGCCGGCTAGAAGGAGGTCCAGGTATAGGCGACCTCGTCGCCGGCCTTCAGCTTGAACTGGCAGCCACCGACCGGGGTCGGCGTGCCGTTGACGGAGATGCTCCAGTAGGCGGCGCCGCCGCCGCTGACGTTCTTGATCGTGTCCACGGAGAAGTCATCGAACGAGGCGTACCAGGTGCCGTCCCAGGTGAAGTGCTTCTTCTTCGCGGCGTCGTCCAGCGCGGCCGTCGGCGTGGGCACGGCGCTCGGGTTGGCGCCGCCGTTCGTGCCGTCGCACGGGTGCGTGCCGCCGGTGGCGGTGGTCACGTCGTGCCCCTTTGTCTTTATCTTCCCCTTGAACAGAAGCCCGTTGGGGCCCTGCACCGTGAGGCCGACCTTGACCGGGGCGTTCGTGTGCGGTGCCGGCTTGGCGTGGGCGACGGCGGGCGCGGTGGCGAGCGCGAGTCCCAGGGCGGCCGTCGTGACGAGGGAGCGACGGACGAGGTGCGGGCGCATGGGGTGCCTTTCGGGCAGGGCCGGTGCAGCCGGGCCCCGCCGCTGCGGCACCGCCCGGCAGCACCGGTTCCCGAGGGGGCGGGAGCAGGCTGGGGCGAGTCGGCGACTCAAGGCTCCGCGCTGCAGTCCGTGACAGTGGGAGACGGTACGAGCCGCATGGCGGGCTATCCGACTCGGGGCGCGGACGCCCCACACGGTTGCAGGTCAGCGCCGGATTCACACCGGCTTCCCCCTGGCCACACGACGATTCAGTTGTCACCCGGTCCGACCGGGCACACGCATCGTACGGCCGCGACAACGAGCTGACCAGGGGCGCCTTTCGGCCGCTCGGCCCCGGCTCGTCACGGTGCGAGCCGGGGCGGGCGGGGGAGGGGTCAGCCGGCGGCGCGGGCGGCCTGGGCGATGACGGCGGCCACGACGGCCGGACGGGAGACGTAGACGGCGTGGCTGCCGGGGGTCTCGGTGACGGTCGCACCCGCCCGCTCGGACAGGGCGCGCTGAGCGGCCGACGGGATCATGCGGTCGTCCGTGGCGACCAGGTACCACGACGGCCTGGTCTGCCAGGCCGGTTCGCAGACCGCACCGTCGAGGGCGTCGACGCCCCAGGGGACCTGGGAGTCGGCCATGAACGCGGCGCTGACCCCCGAGACCTCGGCCGGCTGCTCCAGCGTCAGCCGCGCCGCGCGGCGGTGACCACGCAGCACCTCACCGAAACCGGGCCCGTCCGCCTCGCCCGCGCCGCCACCGATGACGATCACTCCCATCGGTCCGCCCCCGCCCTTCGCCGGGCCCCGGTCACGGCCGACAGCCTCGTATCACCCACGGCCCATGATGACATCGGGAACCGTCCCGCAGGGCGCACACGGCTCGACCGACGGTGGACCCAACACGCCTCCATCGTCGCGGAGTTGGCTGTTTCCCATCGGTCCAGGGAGCCCCTGCGCCGGCCCGCCGACCCGGCCTGCGCGCGGACCGCAGCCGGCAGATCGTGCTCCGCCGGCTGCTGTGGATGAGCCGATCGTCGGGCGAAGCCGGGCATCGCCGCCGACCCGCTCGTGGAGACGCCGGAGCCCGGTGAACCTCGCCGTTTTGCGGCCGGGAGGCCGGGCAGACGTCCCGGCATGCTGGAGAACGCCGACTCAAAGACGGAGACCGTCACCACCCGCGTGCCGGCGCGGCTGGACCGGCTGCCCTGGTCCAGGTGGCACTGGATGATCGTGATCGGGCTGGGCACGGTCTGGATCCTGGACGGACTGGAGGTCACGGTCGTCGGAAGCATCGCGAGCCGGATCTCCGAGGACGGCAGCGGGCTCTCGATCACCGATGCGCAGGTCACCGGCCTCGCGGCCGCCCTCTACGTGGCCGGCGCCTGCGCGGGCGCGCTCGTGTTCGGCCGCCTCACCGACCTCTACGGGCGCAAGAAGCTGTTCCTGATCACGCTCGGCGTCTACCTGGCGGCGACCGCGCTGACCGCCGTGTCCTTCTCCGCCTGGTGGTTCTTCCTCTTCCGCTTCCTCACCGGCTTCGGCATCGGCGGCGAGTACGCGGCCATCAACTCGGCGATCGACGAACTGATCCCGAGCCGCTACCGCGGCCGGGTGGACCTGATCATCAACGGCAGCTTCTGGATCGGCGCCGTCGCGGGGGCCCTCCTGTCGGTCGTGGCCCTGAACACGGAGATCTTCCCCGAACAGGTCGGCTGGCGGCTGACGTTCGCCCTGGGCGTCGTGCTCGGCCTCGTCATCCTGCTGGTGCGGCGCCACGTCCCCGAAAGTCCCCGCTGGATGATGATCCACGGCCGGGCCGAAGAGGCGGAAGCCCTGGTCGCGGACGTGGAACGGCAGGTGCAAGCGGAGAAGGGCCAGGAACTGCCCGAGCCGGAGCAGCCCATCACCGTCACCCAGCGCCACAGCATCGGCTTCGGCGAGATCGCGAAAACGGTCTTCCGGTCCTATCCGCGCCGCGCGGTACTCGGCCTGTCCCTCTTCGTCGGCCAGGCCTTCCTGTACAACGCGATCACCTTCGGCTTCGGCTCCATCCTGGTCACCTTCTTCCACGTGTCCAGCGGGGTGACCGGCTACTACTTCGCCGTCATCGCCTTCTTGAACTTCCTCGGCCCGCTGCTGCTGGGGCGCCTGTTCGACACGGTCGGACGACGACCGATGATCTCGGGCACGTACATCCTGTCCGGTCTGCTGCTCTTCGGCACCGCATGGCTCTTCGCCGCCGGCCGTCTCGATGCCGTGACCATGACCGCCTGCTGGTGCGCCGTGCTCTTCTTCGCCTCGGCCGGAGCCAGCTCCGCCTACCTGACCGTCAGCGAGATCTTCCCCATGGAGACCCGTGCGATGGCGATCGCCTTCTTCTACGCCATCGGCACGGCGGCGGGCGGCATCTCGGGCCCGCTGCTCTTCGCGAATCTGACCTCCAGCGGGGTCGTGTCCGACGCCGTCCTGGCCTTCTGCATCGGCGCCGCCCTGATGGTGGCCGCCGGAGTGGTGGCCGTCTTCTACGCGGTCGCCGCCGAGGGCCGGTCCCTGGAGTCGATCGCCACCCCGCTCTCCGCCCGGTCCTCCACCGAAACGCACAGCGGATGAGCGGGACGGACGAGCGCCGGCAGGCAGGTCCGCACGGCCAGGACACCGAGACCCGCACGACCGTGTGGGTCGCCCTCGCCGCCAACCTCGCCATCTCCGTGGCCAAGGCGATCGGCGGGATCGTGGCGGGCTCCCCGGCGCTGCTGTCGGAGGCGGCCCACTCGATCGCGGACAGCCTCAACGAGGTCTTCCTGCTGGCCTCCCTCAAACGCAGCAGGCGCCCCGCGGACGCGCGCCACCCCTTCGGCTACGGCATGGAACGGTACTTCTGGTCCCTCCTCGCCGCCGTCGGCATCTTCGTCACCGGCGGTTGCTTCTCGGTCTTCCAGGGAATCGAGGCCTTCCGCTCCGGCGGCAACGAGACCCGCCACGGCTACGTCATCGGCCTGGCCGTCCTCGTAATCTCCCTGGCCGCCGAGGGAGCCTCGCTCGTACGGGCCGTGCTCCAGGTGCGTCGCGCCGCCCGGCAAGGGGGGCGCAGCATGGCCGCGGAGATCAAGGCCGGCCACGATCCGGCCCTGCGGACCGTGCTCGCCGAGGACACCACCGCCTGCGTCGGCGTGCTCCTGGCGATCGCCGGCATCGCCCTGCACATGGCGACCGGGGAGATCGCGTACGAGGCCTGCGCCTCCATCCTCATCGGGATCCTGCTCGTCTACGTCGCCTACACCCTCGGCCGGGCGGCCCGCACGCAGCTCGTCGGGGAGGCGGCCGATCCCGCCGTCCAGCGGCAGGTGCGCGCGTTCCTGCTGGAGCAGCCCGAGATCGACACCGTCACCGCCCTCCTGACCATGCGCATGGCACCCGACTCGGTCATGGCGGCCGCCCGCATCGACCTGACGCCGGGCTACGACAGCGAGACCCTGGAGGACGCGATGGTACGGATCCGGAGCGAGGTGCGCGGCCGCTGGCCCGAACTGGACCAGGTGTTCCTCGACATCACCGACGTCGCGGCCACCCGCCGGGGTGCCGCCGCCGACGGCCACCCCGCCCCGGCGCCGGGGGCGCACGCCGCGCCCGGGGAACACGGCACGGGGTAGCCGACGGGAGAGCGCACCGGCCCCTTGCTCTCCAGGGGCGCCGCCGGAGGTTTCCGGATTGGCGCCCCGCCTTCAGGGCAGGAGCGCGGCGTGCTCAAGACACTTCTCGTGGCCCTGCTCGGCGCGCTGGCGGCGGGGGCCCTGGCCGCCGCCTTCCTCGTCTCGCCGTGGTGGTCGGCCGCCGCCGTCCCCCTGCTCCTCCTCGCGCTGCTCGCCGCGCACGACCTCGTGCAGCGCCGGCATGCCGTCCTGCGCAACTACCCGCTGCTCGGCCACCTCCGCTTCGCTCTGGAGGCGCTGCGCCCGGAGATCCAGCAGTACTTCATCGAGCGGGATTTCGACGGGCGCCCCTTCGACCGCGCCACGCGCAGCATCGTCTACGAGCGCGCCAAGGGCACCGATGCGGAGGAACCCTTCGGCACCGAACTCGACCTGTACCGGGCCGGCAGCGAGTACCTCGTCCCGTCGATGGCACCGCGGCCCGTGGGCGAAGATCCGCCGCGGGTGCGGATAGGCGGGCCGGACTGCACCCGGCCCTACGACATGGCCCTGCTCAACGTGTCGGCGATGAGCTTCGGTTCCCTCTCCGCCAACGCCCTGCTCGCCCTGAACACGGGAGCGCACCTGGGCGGCTTCGCCCACGACACGGGTGAGGGCGGGCTGTCCGAATACCACCTGCGACCGGGCGGGGACCTCGTGTGGGAGATCGGCACCGGATACTTCGGGTGCCGTACGGACGACGGCGGCTTCGACGCCCGGCAGTTCGCCGAGAAGGCCGCTCACGAACAGGTCAAGTGCGTGTCGCTGAAGATCAGCCAAGGCGCGAAGCCCGGCATCGGCGGCGTCCTGCCGGGCGCCAAGGTGACCGAGGAGATCGCGCGGGTGCGCGGGGTCCCGCAGGGGAAGACCGTCATCTCGCCGCCCTTCCACCAGGTGTACTCCACCCCGCGCGAGCTCGTGCGCTTCCTGGCCCGGATGCGCGAGCTGGCCGACGGCAAACCCGTCGGCTTCAAGCTGTGCGTCGGATCGCGCCGGGAGTTCCTCGCCGTGTGCAAGGCCATGGTCGAGGAGGACACCACGCCGGACTTCATCGTCGTCGACGGCGCGGAGGGCGGCACGGGGGCGGCGCCGCTGGAGTTCGCGGACACCGTGGGCCTGCCGCTCGGCGAGGGGCTGATGACCGTGCACAACGCCCTCGTCGGCGCCGGACTGCGCGACCGCATCCGGATCGGGGCCGGCGGGAAGATCGCGACCGGCGCCGACCTCGTCAAACGCCTGCTGCAGGGAGCCGACTACACCAATGCCGCCCGGGCCATGATGTTCGCGGTCGGATGCATCCAGGCCCAGCGCTGCCACACGAACACGTGCCCCGTCGGGGTCGCCACCCAGGACGAGCGGCGTGCCCGCGCCGTCGACGTCGGTGACAAGTCGGAGCGGGTCAGGCGCTACCAGCAGGCCACGGTCAAGAGCGCCCTCCAGATCATGGCCGCCATGGGCGTCGACGACCCGAGCGGGCTGCGACCCCACATGCTGCTCCAGCGGGTGGACCCGCACACCGTCCGCTCCTACGCCGACCTCCACACGTGGCTCGCCCCCGGACAGCTGCTCGCATCAGCACCCGCCGACTCGGCATCCGACTGGCAGGCAGCGGACCCGGACCACTTCGCTCCCCGGAGCTCCGGGGCGTCCCACCCCGCTGCCCCCTGAACCCCACCGAAGCCGGCACCCGCCCCGCGGGAGCCGTCCCGTCCGGAAGGCATCCCGTGGCACGCACCGTCGCACACGTCATCGTCGACGCATTCAAGGAACTGGGGGTCAAGCAGGTCTTCGGAGTCGTCGGAGACGCCCTGAACCCCCTGACAGACGCGATCCGCACCACGGACGGCCTGGACTGGATCGGCTGCCGGCACGAGGAGGTCGCGGCCTTCGCCGCCGGGGCGCAATCGCAGCTCTCCGGAACCATCGGGGTGTGCATGGGCACGGTGGGGCCGGGCTCCGTGCACCTCCTCAACGGGCTCTACGACGCAGCCAAGAGCGGGACCCCGGTGCTCGCGATCTGCGGCCAGGTCCCGCTCGCCGAGATCGGCAGCGACTACTTCCAGGAAGTCGACAACGACCTCCTCTTCCGCGACGTGGCCGTCTACCGGGCCACCGTGACCTCGCCGGACCAGATGCCCCGCATGCTGGAGTCCGCGGTGCGCGCGGCCGTGACCCAGGGGGGAGTGGCCGTCCTGACCGTCCCCGGAGATCTCGGCGGCCAGGAGCTGAGCGAGGACCGTCCCACTCGCTTCGCCCTCGACCGCCCCGTCACCCGGCCCGACGACCCGGCCCTCGCCGCGGCCGCCGAACTCCTCAACGCGGCCGGCCGCGTCACCCTCCTCGTCGGCCTCGGTGCCCGCGACGCCCGTGCCGAGGTCCTCCGTACGGCCGATCTCCTCGCCGCGCCCATGGTGCTCACCCTCAAGGCGAAGGAGGGGTTCGAGGGCGACAACGCCTTCCAGGTGGGCCAGACCGGCTTGATCGGCAACCCGGCCGCCGCCCACGCGCTCGAACACGGCGACGCCCTCCTCATGCTGGGCACCGACTTCCCCTACCGCGAGTGGTACCCGAAGGACTGCAAGGTCGTACAGGTCGACACCCGCGGGGAACACCTGGGCCGACGGGTCCCCGTCGACGTCGGTCTCGTGGGCGATGTCGGTGCCACCCTGCGCGCCCTGCTGCCGCTCCTGGAACCGGCCCCCGACCGCACGCACCTGGACGACGCCAGGAAGCGGTTCGCCCACTGGAACGAGGGACAGCAGCGGCTCGCCGACCCGGCGCACGAGCACCGCTGGACCGGCAGGCTGCGGGCCGCGCTCGACAACCGCGACCACGAGATCCGCCCCGAGGCGCTGGCCGCCGCCGTCGACGCGTACGCGAGCGAGGACGCCGTGTTCACCTCCGACACCGGCATGGCCACCGTCTGGCTCTCCCGCTTCGTCACCATGCGCGGCACCCGGCGGCTGATCGGCTCGTACAACCTCGGATCGATGGCCAATGCCATGCCGCAGGCCCTCGGAGCCCAGCTGTGGGCTCCCGATCGCCAGATCGTCGCCTTCTGCGGAGACGGCAGCCTGAGCATGCTGCTGGGAGACCTCATGACGATCAAGACCCACCGGCTGCCGGTGAAGCTCGTCGTCTTCGACAATCGGCGCCTGGGCATGGTCAAGCTCGAACAGGAACAGGCCGGTCTGCCCGAATTCGGCACGGAGCTCGACAATCCCGACTTCGCGGCGGTCGCCACGGCCCTGGGCATCACCGGTCTCCGCGTCACCGATCCGGCCGATCTCCACGAGGCGGTGCGCCGGGCCTTCGACACCCCCGGGCCGGTGCTGCTCGATGTCCTGACCAACCCCGAAGAGGTGGCCGTACCGGCCGAGCCGACGGTAAGCCAGGGCGTGGGGTTCGCCCTCGCCAAGATCAAGGAAGCGCGGCCGCGGCGGCGGCCGCGGAAGTGAAGGCGCACGCATCAGCGTCCCGAGCGGGGCTCCCGCAGGACCTGCAGAACCCTGCCGTCACGATGTCTGGGAGGGGGCGGGCCGGGCAGGCGGTGGATATGAACGAATCCGTTGCGAACGTGTCCAGCAGCTACTACGTCACCGTCCGGGGGGAGCGCTTCACCTGCGGCGAGGTGACCGGTCTCGGTCCCCAGGGAGACCTCGGCCTGCCCGGGCAGGTGCTCACCCTCACCCTCGACGACTGCGTCCTCACCGACGTGCCCGCGGCACGGGAATGGGCCCTGCCCTCGGAGGCTTCCGCCGAGCCGTTCAACGTCAAGATCGAGGAGATGAGGGCGGGTTCGGCGACCCCGCACACCACGTGGTACCTCACTGACGCCAGGCCGGACTCGATCACCGGCCACAGCACGACGGCGACCAGCCACGAAACCCGGATCGGCCGGCTCACCGTGCACGCCGCCAAGATCTCTCCGGACATGCCCTAGCGGGTGTCCTGCCGATCAGGCCGGGCTCGCGTGGTCTGGTGCCGCGCCTCGCCGCGTTGTCGTCACTCGCCGACGCTCCGCGTCGACTCCCTCCTCCGCCTTGCGATCCACGGCACCAGACCCCGCTCCCTGATCCGGCCTGATCGGCAGGACACCCCCTAGCGGGTGTCCTGCCGCCCTGTCCGGGCGGTGGGGCAGGGGTCAGGACCGTGCTGCGGGGGCGAGCCCGTCCAGGAGCAGTCCGATCAGACGGCGGGGGCGGTAGCGGGGGTCGTGGCCCGGAGCGATGCAGAGGTTGCCGATCCCGCGCAGGAGCTCGTAGGGCTGCACGTCGGTCCTGGCTTCACCGGCGTCGGCCGCCGCCGCGAGGAGTTCCTCGGCGACGGGCAGCAGCCGGTCGAGGAAGTAGGTGTGGAGCGTGGCGGAACCGCCGTCGGGCTGGGGGATGCCGGCGAGACCGTGTTTGGTGACGAGGAAGTCGGCGAACTGGTCGATCCACCGGCGCAGTGCCTCCATGGGGGAGCCGGCGGTGGCCAGCAGGTGCGGCCCGGCCTGGGACAGCTCTTCGACCTGGTGGCGGAAGACGGCCACGACGAGGTCCGCCCGGGTGGGGAAGTGGCGGTAGAGCGTCCCCATCCCCACCCCGGCCTTCGCCGCGATCTCACGGACCGGCGCCTCGACACCGGACACCGCGAACACCTCCGCCGCCGCGGCGAGCACCTTCTTCTGGTTGCGCACGACATCGGCCCGCTGGGCCGGCGGCGGCGTCCTCGTCTCTTCCGTGCCGGGCACGGTGTCCTCCTTTGCCTGGGCGCCGGTGCGGCGTCCCGTCTCTGCGTTTGTGAAGTGGAACAATGCTCCGTATTCTAAATGGAGCAACGTTCCGGTTCCCTCGCAGTCTAGGGGAGGCCGTACGTTCCCACCGCCCTGCCCGCCCCACAAGGGGCGGCGAGGCCTACGCACACGGAGATGCAGCATGCCCGAGTGGACTTCCATCGCCGACACCTACCTCCACCCCGCCGCCCCGTCCGTGATCTCGGTCAGCCCTGTGCCCCTGACCGTCCCCGGACGGCCGCTCGACCTCGAACTGCGGATCTCCGCCCCCGTGACGGGCACGGACCTGCCGGTCATCCTCTTCTCGCACGGCCAGGGCGGAGCGTACGGACTCTCCTCGCTCGACGGTTACCTCCCCCTGGCGAAGGTCTGGGCGGCCCGCGGGTTCGTCGTCATCCAGCCCCACCACCTCAGCGCCCCCCGGCTCGCCCACCAGGTCGCCGACGAGCCCGGAGCACCCTTCTTCTGGGCCTCGCGCACCCAGGACATGCGCGACATCCTCGACCGGCTCGACGAGATCGAGAGGGCCGTCCCGGGCCTCGCCGGACGCATGGACCACGGCAAGATCGCCGTCGCAGGACACTCCGCCGGATCCTTCACCGGCGAACTCCTCCTCGGTGCCCGCGCCACCGACCCCGACACCGGGGAGGTGCTGAACGCCCACGACCCCCGGATCACCCAGGGCGTCCTGCTCGGAGCCATCGGCAGGGGAGGCGATGCGTTCGACGGATTCATGACGGCCCGCGCCCCGGTCTTCCGCACCACCGACCTCACCACGATGACCACCCCGGCGCTGGTCGTCGCCGGCGACAAGGACGACTCCCAGCACTGGACGACCATGGGGCCGGACTGGCACGCCGACCCCTACCACCTCGCCCCCGGCCCCAAGACGCTCCTCACGGTCTTCGACGGCGAACACCTCCTGGGCGGCATCCAGGGCCACGACAGCGCCGAGACCACCGACGAGAGCCCCGACCGGGTGGCGGCGGTCGCCGAACTCACCGCCGCCTACCTCCGCACCGCCTTCCACCCCGGCGACACCTCCTGGCAGACCGCCCAGGACGCCCTGACCACCGGACCCGACGCCCTCGGACGCGTCGAATCCAAGTAGCCCCCGGAACGCCCCGGAGCGCTGCGCGACGGGCACGTCACCTCAGGAGCTGTGCGTCGCGCTCCCGCTCCGCCGCGGACCGCGGCGTCAGGTGGTAGACGGCGAAGGCCCGGTCGATGACGGGCATGGCGACGTTGCGCACCCGTACTCCTGCCGCGGTCATGCCGTGTTCCGTGCCCAGGTGCGCGTGTCCGTGGACCGCGAGGTCGGCTCCGGCCCCGTCCATCGCCTCCGCCAGGAGGTAGCTGCCGAGGAACGGATAGATCTCGACGGGCTCGCCCGCCAGCGTGTCCGGCACCGGCGAGAAGTGCGTCAGCGCGATCCGCAGGTCGCAGCCGCGGTCCCCGAGCTCGCGCAGCGCCCGTTCGAGGCCCTGCGCGCAGCGCTGGGTGAGGCGGATGAACGCCTTCATCTCCGGCTCGCCGAACGCGCTGCCGCTGCGCCCCGCGAATCCTCCGCAGAAGCCCTTGGTGCCCGCGATGCCGACCCGTTGGCCCGCGACGTCGAGGACCACTGCGCTGCCCTCCAGAACGTGCACGCCGCAGGAGGTGAGTTCCCGGGCCACGGCGTCCTGCTGGTCGCTCTGGTAGTCGTGGTTGCCGAGGACCGCCACCACCGGCACGGGCAGATCCCCGACCTCGCCGGCCACCACCCGGGCCTCCTCCGCCGTCCCGTGCCGGGTGAGGTCACCGGCGAGCAGCAGCAGGTCGGCGCAGTCCCCGAGGGTCTCGAAGGCCGGCCGCAGGGTTCCCCCGCTGTCCGGTCCGAGGTGGATGTCCCCGACGGCGGCGACGCGGATCACGAGAGCTCCTCCGGACGGGGGGACAGATGCGGACGGTTCACCGTCAGGTCTGCCCGCCAGGGGAGGTCCTCGAACTCCTCGGCCGCCGCGCGCAGGACGGCCTCGCGGCAGGCATCGCTGCAGACGCTGCCCCGCAGGACGGCGTGCGCACCGTGCACGTCGATCCGCAGGCCGAGTTCGGCGATGTCCTCCCGGGCCAGGCGGTCGCGCAGGTGCGCGATGCGGTACTCGATGAAGTCTTCCGAGCTCATGGCGTGTCCCCTCCGCGGTCCGTCCGGCCGATGATCTTGAGGCGTTCGAGGGCGTACAGGAAGGCGTCCGCCAGGGGATCCGCGCGGTGGTCACGGTAGAGGCGGGGCCAGTCGATCTGCTCGCGCAGCATGCGGGCCATGGGGAGGAGGTCGCCGAAGTCGCAGTAGTGCTCGCAGAGTGCGGCGATCCTGCTGTCCATGAGGTCCGTGGGGTCCAGGACCGGCATCCATACCGAGTCGACCACCCTGGCCTCGGCCCGCTCCAGGAGTTCACCGCTGACGGGGCGGCGGGCCAGCTCGAAGATCAGGTCGATCTCCTCACCTCCGGAACGGCCCTTCACCAGCCAGTCCTCGGGGGCCCGCCGCATCGCGATCCCACCGGCCGCCAGCGCCTCGATCGCCGCGTCGGCGTCCTCGGGACGCACGCAGAAATCGGTGTCGTGCTGGAAGTTCGCCGGCAGCCCGTGGGCGAAGGCGGCCACGCTGCCGGCCAGGGCGAACGGCAGCCCCGATGCCTTGAGGAGGGCCGCCACCCGTTTCGTGGTCTGCAGGATCGCCTGGGTGTGGTCCTGCGGCAGGCCCCCGTCGGGGGCGACCCCGCCGAGCACCTCCCGCGGGGCTCCGAGATCCAGGGGCAGAACCGCATCCGTGTCCACCAGCCGCTCCTTCCACCGAACGGAGATCAATGGTCCGCACGCCAGACGTCTGACCCGTTTGCTCCCGCCAAAACGCCTGCGCCCGGGCCCGGCCCTACGGATCGTGCCCGGGCGTGTCCGTACGGCGGCAGCGGGTAGCCGCGCACCATGACGCCCTCCAAGAAATCCGCGGCCCGGTGGAGCGACGGTACGCTCGGCCTACTGGCCCACGGGTACGCCTGGCTCCCCAACCGGATGCGCGGGACGATCGACGGCACGGTCAGGACCCGGCTGCTCGGCCGCCCCGCCATCGCGTTGCGGGGCCCCGAGGCGGTGGCCTTCTTCTCCGACGAGAAGCACGTCGTCCGCGCCGGGGCCCTGCCCGACCCCGTGCTGGACACCCTGCTCGGCCAGGGAGCCGGGCACACCCTCGACGGGGACCGGCACGCGATCCGCAAGGCCGTGTTCGTCACCCTCCTCAAGGACGGCACCGGCGTGGCCACCCTGGGCGGACACGTCAGCTGGCGGTGGCGCGAGGCGATGGACCGCCGGCGGGGCGACGCCGTGGTGCTCTTCCACGAGGCGGCCGGGGTGCTCGCCCAGGCCGTCTGCGACTGGGCGGGCGTACCGCTCTCCGACGCGGAGGTCGCCGGGCTGGCGCGGGACTGCACGGCCATGGTCGACGGCTTCGCCACGCCGGGCCCCCGCCACGTGCGCGCCCGCCGGGCACGTCGCCGCCAGGAGGAGGCCATGGCCGCACTGATCTCCGGGATACGTCTCACCCCGGAGGCGGAAACCAAGCAGACCGCCCTGGAGACGGTGGCGTGGCACCGGGAGGCGGGCGGGAACCTCCTGGACGTCCACACGGCGGCGGTGGAACTGCTGCACCTCATCAGGCCGACCGTCGCGGTCGCCTGGTTCGCGGCCTTCGCCGCCCATGCCCTGCACCGCTGGCCCCACCACCGCGACCTGCTGCGCTCCGACCCGGACGGCACCTACGCCACGGCCTTCGCCCACGAAGTCCGGCGCTTCTACCCCTTCGCCCCCTTCGTCGCGGGGTTCGCGGCACACGACCTGGTCTGGAAGGGCGAGGACATCGCGAAGGACACGCTCGTCCTGCTCGACCTGTACGGACAGAACCACGACGCGACCCTGTTCGAGCACCCGTACCGCTTCGACCCGGACCGCTTCGACCCCCAGCGGTACTCCGCCCCCGGCCACCGCTCCCCTGGCGAGGACATCACCGTGACCGCGCTCGCGACCATCGCCGCAGAGCTGGCGCGGATGGAGTACGAAGTCCCCGCGCAGGACCTGACCATCCCCCTCAACCGCATGCCCACCCGCCCGCGCAGCGGCTTCGAGCTGAGGCCGCACCCCGGCACGCCCCGGAAGTAACCCGCGGGCCGGCGCCGCGTGCGGGCGATGACGACGAGCGCGGACTTCGCCGTGATTTCAGGCTCCGCCTCGGCGGCGGAACTTCCGTCGTCAGGCGGGGTGATCCTGCTCGACGGGGCGTCGTGCTCCTGGTCCGTCCGGGGCGGAGCGGTCGAGCCGGGTGGTGACGGGCGTGGCTGCGGCGCCGTGCAGGATCACGGACAGCAGCACGCTGAAGGTCACCACCGCCCACAACTCGCGGGCCGGGGTGGCGAAATCGGCCTCGCCCAGGGCGTAGGCGAGGTAGAAGAACGACCCGATGCCCCGGATGCCGAAGAACGCGATGGCGGTCCGCTCCTTGCCTGCGGCCTTGCCACCGATCTGGACGGCCCAGCCGACGGCCGGCCGGATCAGCAGGAAGAGCACGAGCCCGAGAACGGCTCCGCGCCAGGTCAGCGCGGCGAGTCCGCCGTCGGCGAGGTAGCCGCCGACGAGGAAGAGGATGACGGCGGTGAGCAGCCTTTCGATCTGATCGGTGAAGGCGTGCATGACCCGGTGGTACCGGTGGGAGCGCTCGGCGTTGCGGATCGTGCAGGCGGCGACGAAGACGGCGAGGAATCCGTAGCCGTGGAGGAGCTCGGTCAGCCCGTACGCGGTGAAGGTCGCGGCCAGCGCCACGAAGCCCTCGCGGTGTTCGGAGAGCCGCAGTGCCTTCCAGGAGGCCTGGAAGAACATCCGGCCCAGGAGCCGTCCGACAGCGATCCCGACCGCCAGCCCGACCGTGCTGCGCACCAGGATGTCGCTCCACACCCAGTGCCAGAGCCCGTCGGTGGACCAGCCCGTCGCCGAAGCCGTGGTCAGCGCGATGGCCGCCAGGACGAACGGGAAGGCCAGACCGTCGTTGAGCCCGGCTTCGCTGGTCAGCGCGAAGCGGACCTCGTCCTCGTCGTCCTCGTCGTCGGTAGGTTCTCCCACGCGTACCTCCGCGGCCAGGACCGGGTCCGTAGGAGCGAGGGAGGCCGCCACCAGCAGGGCCACGGCCGGCGGCCATCCCACCAGCCACCCCGCCACGGCCGCGGTGAGCAGGATCGTCAGGGGCATGGCCAGGCCCAGCAGCCGCCACGTCGTCGACCAGGCGCGCAGGCCCGGCGGCCGGTTGATGGCCAGACCCGCGCCCATCAACGCCACCACGGCGCAGACCTCCGTGAGGTGCTCGACCACGCCGCGGTGCCGGATGGGGTCGAGCGTCGGGAGCGCGTCGAGTGGCAGCAGGAACACCAGGAACCCCGCGGTCAGGAACACCATGGGCAAGGACAGGGGCCGCTTCGCGAGGGCAGTGGGAAGCACGGCCGCGCACAGAGCCCCCAGCCCCGCACAGGCGTACACCATGTCTATCCCGGTCAAACCCAGCAAGCGGATCACCATTCCCCAAAGGAACCTATGTCGGGCTCCGCCTACCCGATCTTGTGACGGGCAGCCTCGACGCACCCTGCGGCTTCCGTGCACGAGGGCCACCGGGACGCCACGGACGTGGTCGACCCGTACAGGCGGAACCGGCGGCCGGCCGGAGTCCGGCCTCGCGACGAGGCCCTCGTGAGGGCGGGCCGCGCCGGACAGGAGCATGTACCGCCGACGCGGGGGTACGCGTGCGGCATGCACGGACACCATGCGCGTCCCACGAGCACCTTGTCCCGTACGACTCAGCCCCGCGAGGAGCCCCCGGCCGGCGCGGGCCGGCACGCGGGCGGGGGAGGGGGGCTGCGCCGGCTGCGCCGCCGGATCCTCGCCTACCAGCAGGTCGACCTGCTCTCCTCACGCATCCCCGGGGACACCGGCACCGGCGACGAGGTCCTGCTCCTCGTCCACGTCCGCAAGGTCGTCGGGGAGGTCCACTACCGGATGTGCCTCGCGTGCGCCAAGGCCGTGATCGCGGCGGTCGACATCGACCCGCGGTTCCTCGGTACGGGCCTGGACACCCGGGCCCTGTCCCACCTGCGGGCGCGGCATCCGGGCCTCGCCTGGCACAGCACCCTGAACCTGCGCGGCACCCGCGACCTCCTGCGCCGGTCGCGCATCCTCGACGGCAACGAGGTGTGCGACCACCTGCGCGTCCCGGCGGTCCGGGCTCAGCCGTCCTCCTGACCTCCTGGCCGCAGCGGGAAGCCGAACGCCTCACATTCGTACGCATGGCCTGGCGACGGGTGGGCATGCGAGGGCTCGGAGGTTGATAAATATGGTTCCCCTGCTTCTTGTTCTGCTGCTGATTCTGATTCTTGCCGGTGCGGGATTCGCGATCAAAATTCTCTGGTGGATTGCGATCGCGCTGCTCGTACTGTGGCTGATCGGATTCGTCGCCCGCCCGAAGAGCGGCAGCGGCCGATGGTATCGCTGGTAGCCGCATCGTTGCGGCGCAGGTGAGATGTGGTGTGCCGGTGGCCTGCCACCCCCGAACCGGGGGTGGCAGGCCACCGGCATGTCGGCACGCGCGCGCTGTGGTTTTGCGTTGCCGGATGAATTCGGATATCGCAGGTAAAGGTGATGGCGCCCGTCTCGATTCGGATCCCACCCGACGTGTGTGAGTGGAAAACGGGGGCAAGCGGTGGTCAGGACGTCATGGACGTTCCGCTGTGTACGGAGTACCGAGTACGGAAAAAGGGAAGGTCGGCGGGGAGTTCATTTCCCTCCCGTTTCCCGTTGACCGGAGGAGTTGTTTTCGCATGACTGAGAATGTGTGGGGTTACCGCGAGACGTCCGGCCGTCTGGCCGGTGCGGATCTGGCGGGATACAAGGTCGAGGCGAGCGACGGTTCCATCGGCAAGGTCGACAAGCACTCCGACGAGGTCGGGTCCTCTTACATCGTGGTCGACACCGGCCCGTGGATCTTCGGCAAGGAAGTCCTCCTGCCGGCCGGCACGATCACCCGGATCGACGCGAACGACGAGAAGATCTACGTCGACCGGACCAAGGA
>NZ_JBITDL010000020.1:0-177915 GCF_044454225.1 Streptomyces sp. NPDC051563 | reverse complement strand
ACCGGTGAACGTCTCCACCCACAACACCTCAGCCCGCAACACCCCACCCATACAAGAGGAATGCCCCATCCCAGATGTTCTGCAACAACCTTTAGATCCCGCCCGGTGCGCCACCGCCGGTCGGCGCGATGCGGCGCAGGGTGCGGATGGCCGGGATCGCGAGCAGCACCGCGCAGCCGGCCAGGCAGGTGCCCGCCGAGACGAGGAGCAGGGTGTCCGGGGAGGCCAGTTCGGTGGCCGGGCCCGCCAGGATCTGGCCGAGTGCGATGCCGGACACCGAGCCGGCCAGTTCGTAGGCGGTGACCCGGTTGAGCACCTCCGGTGGCGTGTGGGTCTGGACGCTGGTCGCCCACATCACCGACCAGAACGCCCAGGCCCCGCCCCCGACGACGTGCCCGGCCAGCAGCACGGGCAGCGCGGCACCGAGGGCCACGCAGAGCGGCAGTACGGCGAACAGCACCAGGGCCGTCGCGCCGGCCGCCAGGGGCCGGGCCGGGCGCAGCCGTAGGGCCAGCAGGCCGCCGAGCACCGTTCCTACGCCGAGGAAGGAGACGGCCAGGCCGTAGGCGTTCGGGCCGAGCCGGGATCCGATCAGCGACGAGCTCAGCGGCACCATCGGGCCGAACAGCAGGATGCCGTAGAACACCCAGATCAGGATGACCGCCCACATCCAGGTGCGTGAGCGGAACTCCCGCCAGCCCTGGCGCAGGTCGCGACGGAGCGAACTCCCCTTCCCCGCGGTGGCGGACACGGCCGGACCTGCCGTACCCGCCGGACCTTGCGCGCCGGCCGGACCGAAGCGGATCAGCCCCAAGCACAGCGCACTGAGCGCGAAGGTGCCCGCATCGATCGCGTACACGGTCCCGGCACCGGTCAGCACGATCAGCAGCCCCGCCAGGGCCGGGCCGAGCAGCTGCGCCAGCGCGTCGGCGACCTTGAGCGTGGCGTTGGCGCGCTGCGGCTCCCGTGCGACCAGCGGAACCATGCCGTTCACGCCCGGCTGGAACATCGCGACGGCCGCGCCCGCCACGGCCGCCATGGCCACCAGCAGCCAGAACGGCGGCGTCCCCGCGAAGAACGCGGCGGCCAGCACGCCCTGGGTGAGCACCCGGACGAGGTCCGCGCCGACCATCATCCGACGGGCGCCCACCCGGTCGGCGAACACCCCGCCGAACAGGACCAGGAGCACGAACGTCCCGGTCCAGGTCCCGAGCATCAGGCCGACGCCGGAGATCCCGTACAGCGGGCCGACGGCGAGCGCGGCGGCCACCGGCATCATCGCGTCGCCGACCAGGGAGACCGCACGGGCGGTGAAGTAGAGGGTGAACCGCCGGTCCCACAACGGGGGCCGGGCGGTGGGGGGATCGGTCTGGGCCGACTGCCGGGGTGTCTGTACGGTGGTCACAGGCTGATGCTGGACTAGACCAATATCTCCCTCCAGTGTCCTGACCGACGTGATGGGGTACTTTCGCGCCATGACGCCTCGTACGCTGCCGAAGGCCCCGGCCCTCCACCGGGTCGTGGCCGTGCTCCAACCCCCGCAGTCGACCTTCCCGCTGGCCTGCGCGACCGAGGTGTTCGCCGACCACGGCCCGGCCATCCCCGCCCGCTATGCGTTCGAGGTCTGCACGGAGCACCCCGGCCCGGTCCGGACCCACGCGGGATACGACCTCCTCGTCACGACGGGCCTGGACGCACTGGAGCACGCGGACACCGTCCTGATCCCCGGCTGGCACCAGCCCGCCGGCACCGAGGCGCCCGCCGCGGTGATCGCCGCGGTCCGCCGGGCACACGGCCGCGGCGCGCGGGTCGTCGGCATCTGCTCGGGCGCCTTCGTCCTCGCCGCCGCCGGACTGCTCGACGGCCGGCGGGCCGCCACCCACTGGGCCCAGGCCCCGGAGCTGGCCGCCCGGTTCCCCCGGGTCCGGGTCGACCCCGCCGTCCTGTACGTGGACCACGGAGACGTCGCCACCAGCGCGGGATCGGCGGCCGGCGTGGACCTCTGCCTGCACCTGGTGCGCACCGACCAGGGCGCCGCGTACGCCATGCGCATCGCCCGCCAGATGGTCATGCCCCCGCACCGCGAGGGCTGCCAGCTCCAGTACGCCGAACTGCCCACCTCCGGGCCGGTCGCCGACTCGCTGGCCCCGCTGCTGGAGTGGCTCACCGCCAGGCTGGACCAGCCGGTCAGCGTCGCCGACATGGCGGCCCGCTCCCAGGTGTCGGCCCGCACCCTGACCCGGCGCTTCACCGAGCAGCTGGGGATCAGCCCCGGCCGCTGGCTGCTGGACCGGCGCCTCGCCGCCACCCGGGCCCTCCTGGAGGAGACCGACCTGCCCGTGGAAACCATCGCGCACCGGGTCGGCCTCTCCTCGGCCGTCAACCTGCGCCGGCGCTTCCATGAGGCCCTGCGCACCACGCCCGCCGCCTACCGACGGACCTTCCGGGCGGACGGGGCCGGAAGCGTCGTCTGCGCCCCGGGCTCCGGAGACCGGGGTGACACGGCCCGGCCTCCTGTCCGGCCCCGTGCGCCTCGTACCCTCGACGTATGAACATTTGCGTCTTCCTCTCGGCCGCCGACCTCGACGAGCGCTACACGCGCCCGGCCCGGGAGTTCGCCGAACTCCTCGGCAAGGGCGGTCACACGCTGGTGTGGGGCGGCTCCGAGAGCGGCCTGATGAAGGTGGTCGCGGACGGAGTCCAGGCGGCGGGCGGGCGGCTCGTGGGCGTCTCGGTCGGCTTCCTCGCGGCGAAGGCCCGTAAGAACGCCGACGAGATGGTGATCGCCGCCGACCTCGCCGAGCGCAAGGCGCTCCTCCTGGCCAAGGCCGACGCGGTCGCCATCCTGGTCGGCGGGACCGGAACCCTGGACGAGGCGACCGAGATCCTCGAGCTCAAGAAGCACGGGAAGACCGGGAAGCCGGTGGTGCTCCTCAACACGGAGGGCTTCTACGACGGCCTCAGGATCCAGTTCCAGCGCATGGAGGACGAGGGCTTCCTCCCCGTCCCGCTGACGGACCTGGTCTCCTTCGCCGAAGACCCCGCCACGGCCCTCGCCTACCTGGAAGAGCACCTCGGCGCATAGCCGCCGGCGCGGAACGCGTACTGGAACACCGCGCGCAGGCGGGGCGTTGGGCCTCTCGTGGACTCCTTGAAGATCAGCGAAGCCGCCAAGGCCGGCGGGGTCAGCGCCCGGGCGCTCAGGCACTACGAGGAGGAGGGGCTGATCGCCCCCGAAAGGTGCGCGAACGGATACCGGCTCTACTCCGCGGACCTGCTCGACCGGGTCCGCGTGATCCGTTTCCTGCTGGAGTCCGGCCTGCCCATGCGGCTCATCAGGGAAGTCCTGCCCCACCTCACCCCCTCCACCGGTCCCCACGGCATCTGCGCCGAGTTCCTCGCCGAGGTGGAGGAGTACCGGGACCGCCTCGCGGAACGGGTCGCCGCCCTGGCCGCCCAGCAGTCGGCCCTGGACGCCTTCCTGGGTGCTGCGCGCAGCGGGGCTTGACCTTCCCGCTTACGGCAAGCTTCTACGGTCCTCCACATGACCACGAACACGCCGCTCATGCGGGCTCTCGTCCAGCGTTCCCTCACGGGCCCGAAAGACCTGATCCCGGCCCTGGACCGTCCCCTCCCGGTCGCCGGACCCGGGGCGTACCTGATCCGCGTCGGCGCGGCGGGGGTCAACTTCGCCGACGTCATGCAGTCCTACGGCACCTACGAAGGCGGCCCGGCCGCGCCGTACACGGCGGGCTTCGAAGCGGCCGGTGAGATCGTGGCGGTCGGCCCCGGTGTCGACCGGCCGCTGCCGGTGGGCACCCACGTCGTCGGTGCGGGCCACGGGGCCTTCGCCCAGTTCATGACCATGCCGGCGGCGGGCGCCCTGCCCGTCCCCGAAGGCTGGAGCGACGCCGCGTCCCTGGGCCTGGTACTGAACTGGGCGACCGCCCTGGCCGTCCTGAAACCGCTGGGCGGCGTAGGGCGCGGCGACACGGTCCTGATCCACGCGGCGGCGGGCGGGGTCGGACAGGCCGCCGTGAGGCTGGCCCACCACTACGGGGCCACGGTCATCGCCACCGCCTCCCCGTCGAAGCGCGAGACCGTCCTGGCGCTCGGGGCCGCCCACGTCCTCGACTCCGACCGCCCCGACCTCGCCCAGGAGGTGCTCGCGCTGGCTCCCGGGGGCGTCGACATCACCCTGGAATCGGTCGGCCGGGCCACCTTCCGCGACAGCCTCGCCGTCACCCGTCCCGTCACCGGCTCCATCGTCGTCTTCGGCGCCGCCTCGGGTCACGCCGAGGTCTCCACCCACGACCTGGTGTTCACCCACCGGGTGCAGGTCAAGGGCCTCCACATCGGTGCGATGGCCACCGAAGCACCGCAGATCTACGCCGGCCTCCTGACGGAACTCCGCTCCCTGATCTCCGCGGGCGTCTATCCGCCGGGCACCCCGGAGGTGCACGCCCTGGCGGACGGCCCGAAGGTCCTCCAGCAGCTCGAATCCCGCAAGACCACCGGCAAGCTCGCCCTCGACCCCTGGGCCTGAGCGCCCTGCGAGCGCGCTGCTGCCTCCCCCGAACGGCCGGGCTCCGCCAGACCGGAACCGGAACAGGAGGTGTCGTAGCTCCGAACGGGGAGCTACGACACCTCCTGTTCCGGCGCGTCCGGAACGGGGAGCCTGGCAGCAACGGGGAGCGCGGCAGCTCACCGCGATCAGACCTTGCGCCACCGGGCCATCGCCCAGGAGAACAGTCCGAAGAGCCCCAGCCCCACGGCGACCACGACCAGCAGCCACGGACCCGCCGGAGTGGTGGTGAAGGACCGCAGCGTGTCGTCCACGCCCTTCGCTTCCGCAGGGTCGTAGCGCAGCGCCGCGAACACGAGGAAGCCGCCGGCCGCGATGCCCACCGTCCCCCGGGCCAGGCCGCCGGACACCCCGAGGAAGTCGACGGCCTTGCGCCACCGGGCGGAGGTGCCCCCCATGGACAGGTGCTTGCGGAAGGTCAAGCGGGCGGCCTGTACCGCGATGACCACGCCCGCGATGCCGATCCCCAGCCCGGCGGCGCCCACCAGCCATTGCCCGGCGGGCAGTTCGAGAGCCTTGGCCGTCGCATCGCGCGACTGCTCGTCGCCGGAGCGCCGCGCGCCGGCCGAGAAGGTCAGCACGGAGTAGGCCACCACGCTGTAGAACACGAACCGGGCTGCCGAGGCCACCCGCTTCAGGGGCTTGTCGCCGTCCGGCCCGGCCGCCCCGAACAGGGCCTCCGCCAGCCGCCACAGCGCCATGCCCACCAGTCCGAGGCCCACGGCCCAGACGAGGACACTGCCGAAGGGCTTCTCCGCGAGCTCCTGGAGCGCTCCCTGCCGGTCGGCCTCCTCGCCACTGCCGCTCAGGGCGATGCGTACGGCCAGGAACCCGGTCAGTAGGTACAGCACTCCCCGTGCCGACAGCCCGCAGCGCGCGGTGATTTCACGGCCCCGACCGCCCGGTGCGGCGGTGCGGGCTCCCCGGGACACGGCATCGGCGCCTTCGCGCGCCGCCTGGATTCTCATGGCGGTCAGATCTCGCCGCGCCAGGACCCGGTCGCGACCCCTCGCGACTCGATGAAGAGCTTGAACCGTTCCAGATCACCTGCGACCTGGCGTTTGACGAAGCCGAGCTTGTCGGCCGCCACCTCGGCCAGGCCGTCGGGCACCCAGTTCATGTGCAGGACGACCTTCGTGGTGGACGCGTCGACCGGCTGGAAGGTGACGAGCCCGGCCTGGCGTGCCTCACCGTCGACCGTGATCCACGCGACGCGCCGGTCCGGGAGCTGTTCGGTGATCTGCGCGTCGAACTCGCGCTGCACCCCGTTCACGTTCGTCACCCAGTGGGTGAGCGTGTCCGTGCGCTGGTCGATCCGTTCGACGCCCTCCATGAAGGCGGGGAAGTCCTCGAACTGGGTCCACTGGTTGTAGGCCGTGCGTACGGGGACCTTGACTTCGACGTACTCCTCGACGTGCGACATGCGCACCCCTTCCTGTCGTCGGCAGCCCGCACCCGAAGGCGCGGGTCGTCCGTGAGGACGTTTCGAGGCGCAGCTACCCGGGCTCGACGGACCCATGCACGGACCGCACGCGGCGCAACCGGGCGCGCCGTCTTGGCCGTCGACGGTGCGCGTACGGGCCAAGGCCCAGGGCACACGCGGGTCATGACCGTACTCAAGACCAGCGTTTTCGTCCTGGACTGCGCCGAGCCCGAACCCCTGGCCAGGTTCTACGCCGACCTGCTCGGAGCCACCGCCGGCCCGGCGCCCGGGGACGGGGAACTGATCCTCGTCACCCACGGCTCCGGCGCGGTGGCCCTCGGAATCCGGCGCGATCCGAACCACGTGCCGCCGAGCTGGCCGGTGCCGGAGGGCTCACAACAACCGCATCTGCGGTTCCTGGTGGCGGCCGATGCCCTCGACGAAGCCGAGCGGGAGGCCGTGGCACTGGGAGCGCGCCCGCTGGCAGCCGAAGAGGACGGCAGCCGGCCGGACGACCGTACGACGCTGCGCCGGTTCAGCGATCCGGCCGGGCACGCCTTCGTCATCGCGGCCGGGCACGAGGACCCCGCTGCCCACGGCGCCGGCCGGTGACGCACTCACCGCTGACGCACTCACCGCGCGGGCGATGACGAGGGCTCGCGCCACATGGGCCAGAGGGTGGGACCGCCCTGCGGGAGACGCAGCTCGGCGGTGACGCGGAAGCCCAGCCGTTCGTAGAAGGGAACGTTGGCGGCCTTGCTCGACTCCAGGTAGGCGGGTTGCCCGAGCCTGTCGCACTCGGCCAGCTGCTGGCGCAACAGCGCCGAACCGACTCCCGTCCCCTGGAGCCCCGGGTCCGTGCCCACGGCCGGCAGGTACCAGTGCGTCGGCGTCTGCGGATGGGACCCCTCGATGACGTTCTGGACCTCACCGGCGCGCGACATCCCACGGAGACCGAAGACGCGCGTGTAGTGGGGGAGCGCCGTCAGCTCTCGTACCGCAGACACCTGCCAGCGCCCGGGCCCCGACCACAAGGCGGCCGCCAGCAGCCGCCCGTCTTCGGTCGCGGCGACCCGGACGCCGCCCGCGCGGGGTCGCTGCTGGCGCTGGGCGAGCTCGAAGTAGCGGGCGATCCGGCGTTCCCGGCCGGCCGAGGTCGGCACCAGCCACGCCATGACCGGATCGTCGGAGAAGGCGCGGGCCAGCAATGCGGCGACCGCCCCGGACTCGGAGGGCCGGGCGCCCCGGATGCCGTACCCGGCGATGGGCAGTGTCGTACGGGTGCTCATGCGTCCACGCTAGGCACGGCTCCCGGGCTTCCGTGCTCACGCACGACGGACACGCCGTACGGACCACCCGACGCCGACGTCCGCGGGTCCCTGCCCGAGATGGAAAATCGGTGTTCATTGGGTCGGTGGCCTTCGATCCGGGGGTCACAAATGCACCCAAACCTTCCTCAGGAAGGGATACGGGCGGGTGCGGAGGGTGAGATATGGGGTGGGTGGTGGTGAGGCGGCCCACAGGACCTGGGTCACATACGAGGCGGGGTAGTAGTCCTGAAACGTCTCGTATGTGCCCGGTGGGATGGTCTCTCGCCTGGGTGTTGCGACTCGGCTGCGAGGGTGGCTAGTAAGAGGGGTCGTTGCCAGGTGGGCTCTACCCCCGTAGAACTGGATGAGTCGCAGGGCGGACGGAGGTCCCCCGGATCCCCGCTCCCGCCGACGAACCCCTCCCTTTACACGTGAGTGGCTCCGGTGTGCCTGTGACCGTTTCTGTCCCCGTTGAAAGGTCCGTCTGTGTCCAACGCTGTCATCCGCCGTATCGCTGCTTCGAAGAAGACCCTCGCGGGTACCGTCCTCGCCCTGGGTGTTGCCGGTTCCATGCTGGCCGCGGTTCCCGCGCAGGCCGCCCCGGTGAGTGCCAAGGCGATCGCCCAGCAGATGATCAAGGACCCGGCGCAGTTCGCGGCCTTCAACAACATCGTTTCCCGTGAGAGCGGCTGGGACCACACCGCGACGAACTCCTCTTCGGGTGCTTACGGTCTGGTTCAGGCGCTGCCGGCGTCGAAGATGGCTTCGGCGGGTTCGGACTGGAAGACCAACCCGGCGACCCAGATCAAGTGGGGTCTGGATTACATGAACTCGCGTTACGGCAGCCCCGCGGGCGCCTGGACGTTCTGGCAGAACAACCACTGGTACTAGACCCACCAGCGGGATCACAGGGACACGAAAACGCTCGGCCGGACACCCGGCCGAGCGTTTTCGCATGTCTGCGACGTCGCTCAGTGTGCCGCCGGGTCGATGTTGCAGCTGGCTCGGCGGCGCCCGATGGTGACCAGGGCGTGGTGGAGGGCGTCGAGATCGGCACGTCGGACCTCGTGGATGGCACCCTCGACCGGCTCCAGTCCCGGGCTGATGGGCTCGGCCGCCTCGTGCGGGTCGCGCCGCAGGATGATTCCGGTGGGCGGATCGAAGGACCGAAGGGCGCGAACGAGGGCGCGCCGGTCACGTTCTCCCTGGGCGTCGGGACGGTGGAGGGTGACCACGGCGATGTCCGGAAGCAGCACGCGAGCCTGGGCGAGGGCGACGTCGGCTTCGTGCGTATGGGCGACGATGCGGAAGTGCGGCCCCGCGTGAATGCATGCACGCAGAGCATCCAGCTCGGCACCGTCCGCCACACCCGTTACCAGAACGGTCATCATTTCCCCCATTCTTCCCGAAATGTGAAATTTGGGTAGATGGTGAGGGTGAGGGTGTGCGGCGGGTGGCCCAGCCCAGCCGGTGGCCGAGCCCAGCCGGCCTCCAGGCGAGAGCGCCCGGCCTACTCCGTTCCCGCGCGCGGTACGACCAGTACCTCCGTGCCCATGCCGCGGATGGCCCGTACCTCCCGGTCAGGCAGGCCGTCGTCCACCACCAGCAGGTCGAAGTCGCCCAGCGAGGTCAGCGCGTACATCCCGTCGCGGGTGAACTTCGTGTGGTCGGCGAGCAGTACGGTCCGTGCGGCGGCCGCCATCATCGCCCGCTGACGCCAGCCACGCCCTCAAGACCGGCTACCACCTCGTCGAGGAGCGCTGGCCGGACCGGGAGCTGGACGAGCTCGGCGTCACCGCGGGTCTGCTGCCCGACGTGGTCCGTCCCGGCACGGTGCTCGGCGCCGTCTGCGCCGCCGCCGCCGAGGCGACCGGCATCCCCGAGGGCACCGCCATCGTGGCCGGCATGACCGACGGCTGCGCCGCCCAGATCGGCGCGGGCGCCCTCACCCCCGGCGCCTGGAACTCGGTCCTCGGCACCACCCTGGTGTTCAAGGGAACGAGCCCGCACCTGGTCCGGGACCCCGACGGAGTCGTCTACTGCCACCGGGGCCCGGGCGACACCTGGCTGCCCGGCGGAGCCTCCAGCAGCGGCGCCGGCGTCATCTCGCGGGAGTTCCCCGGCGCGGACCTCGACGACCTCACCCGCCGGGCCGCCGCGGCCCCCACCACCGCCGTCGCGTACCCTCTGGTCTCCACCGGAGGGGAGCGCTTCCCCTTCCGCGCACCGGGCGCCGAGCCCTTCGTCCTCGGCGAGCCCGCGGACGAGGCCGAGCGCTTTCACGCCCACCTCCTGGGCGTCGCCTGCGTGGAGCGGCTCTGCTTCGACTACCTCGACCTGCTCGGCGCCCCCGTCGACGGCCCGCTCACCCTCACCGGCGGCGGCGCGAAGAACCCGTACTGGAACCGGCTGCGCGCCGACGTCCTCGGCCGCCCGGTCCACGTGCCCGCGCAGGCGGAAGGCGCGGTCGGCATGGCCGTACTCGCCGCCACCTCCAGCGGCATCGGCGTGCAGGAGGCCGCCGCGCAGCTGGTACGCGCCGGCGAGCGGATCGAACCGGACCCCGCCCGCACCGCCCACTGGACGCCGGTCTACCTCGGCCTCCTCGACGAACTCGTCCGCCGCGGCTGGCTGCGGCAGGCCGTCGCCGACCACGCCCGGGAAAGGAGCACCCAGCGATGAACACCCCGACCCCGAACACGCCGAGCCCGACCCCGAACCAGCCCAACACCCCGGCGCGCCACACCCCGGTCCCCGGCGCCGCGACCGAGTTCGTCCTCGTCCGCCACGGGGAGACCGTCTGGCACGCCGAGAACCGCTACGCGGGCCGCGCCGACGTCGCCCTCACCGCGCGGGGCCTGCGCCAGGCCGAGGAACTCGCAGACTGGGCGCGCGGCCGGAGCTTCGATGCGGTGCTGCACTCGCCGCTCTCCCGGGCCCGGCTCACCGCGGCGCCCGCCGCCCGCGTGCTCGGCACGACCCCCCGCGAGGACCCGCGGCTCTACGAGATCGACTTCGGCCGGGGCGAGGGCCTGAACCTGGCCGACATGGCGGAGCGGTTCCCCGAGGAGCACGCGGCGTTCCTCCGCGACCCCGTCACCCATCACCTGCCCGGAGGCGAGGACCCGAGGGCCGCCGCCGCCCGGGCCAGGGCCTGCCTGGAAGAGGTCCACCGGGAGTTCCCCGGCGGCCGGATCCTCGTCGTCGCCCACAACGCGCTCTTCCGGGTCCTGCTGTGCGAGCTGCTCGGCATCGACATGTCGGCCTACCGCCAGGTGTTCCCCGTGCTCGACAACGGCACCCTCACCGAGATCCGCCTCGGCGCCGGCCGGCCGGCGCTCCTGCGCTTCAACGCCGCACCGGTGCCCGTACCGCCGTCCGCGGGCCCGTAACACCCGCGGCCCGCCCCGCCTTCCGACCACCTCCGCCTTCTCTCTTCCCCCCACACGCACCGTCACCAGGAGAACCCATGCCCACCAAGGTCCTCGCAGCCGGCGACCACTTCGTCCTTCCCCGCCTCCTCACCGAGGAGGTCGTGGCCGCCACCGGCGCGGCGGTCGACGTCGCCGAGCTGCGGCTGCCCTGGCCGCACACCCCGTTCGGCCCGGTGGCGGAGGTCATCGAGGCCTCCGGTACCGAGGACGAGCTCATCGAAGCCCTCCAGGGCGTCGAGGTCTGCGTCACCCAGCTCGCCCCGCTCACCGAGCGCATCCTCGCGAACTGCCCCGACCTCAAGCTGATGTGCATCAGCCGCGGCGGCCCGGTGAACGCCAACCTCGCGGCGGCCACCGCACACGGGGTGGCCGTCTGCTTCGCCCCCGGCCGCAACGCCGTCGCCACCGCCGAGCACACCCTCACCCTGCTGCTCGCCGCGGCCCGCGGCGTGGGGGACACCCACGCCGACCTGCGCCGCGGCCTCTGGCGCGGCGACTACTACGACTACGACAACTGCGGCATCGAGATCGACGGCGCCACCGTGGGCCTGATCGGCTACGGCGCCATCGGCTCCCGCGTCGCGAAGGTCCTCCTCGCCATGGGCGCCCGGGTCCTGGTCCACGACCCCTACGTGGACGCCGCGGCGCTCGCCGAGGGCGCCGAGCTCGCCTCCCTCGACGAACTCCTCACCCGCTCCCGCATCGTCTCGCTGCACGCCCGGGTGACCGAGGAGACGAAGGGCATGATCGGCGCGAAGCAGATCGCCATGATGCCGCGCGGCTCCGTCCTCGTGAACTGCGCCCGCGGCGCGCTCCTGGACTACCCGGCGGTGTGCGACGCGCTGGACTCCGGGCAGCTGTCCGGCGCCGGCTTCGACGTCTACGACGAGGAGCCCGTCCCGGCCGGCTCCCGCCTCCTGACCACGCCCGGCATCGTCATGACCCCGCACATCGCCGGCGGCAGCCAGGACGTCGCGCACAAGGCGGCCCGCATCGTCGCCGGCGAGGTCGGCCGCTACCTGCGCGGCGAACCGCTCGCCCACTGCGCGAACCCCGAGGTCCTGGACTCCCCGAAGGCCTGACCGCCCGCACCGCCGGCCCCGCACCACCCCGGGCGGCACGGTCCCGCGCCAGGGACCTTCGTACCGCCCGCCCCGTACCGCCCGCCCGTACCGAGAAACCAGCAGGAGAGATCATGGACCAGTCGAGCCGCTACGCGAACCTCGCCCTCACGGAGGAAGCCCTCGTCGAGGGCGGCCGCCACGTGCTGTGCGCGTACACCATGAAGCCCAAGGCGGGCTACGGCGACTACCTCTCCACCGCCGCCCACTTCGCCGCGGAATCCTCGACCGGCACCAACGTCGAGGTGTGCACCACCGACGACTTCACCAAGGGAGTCGACGCCCTCGTCTACGAGATCGACGAAGCCCGCGAACTCATGAAGATCGCCTACCCGGTGGAGCTCTTCGACCGCAACATCATCGACGGCCGCGCGATGATCGCCTCCTTCCTCACCCTGACCATCGGCAACAACCAGGGCATGGGCGACGTCGAGTACGCGAAGATGCTCGACTTCCACGTCTCGCCGGCCTACCTGCGCCTGTTCGACGGCCCGACGATGAACATCCGCGACATGTGGCGCGTTCTCGACCGCCCGGTCGAGAACGGCGGCATGGTCGTCGGCACCATCATCAAGCCCAAGCTGGGCCTGCGGCCCCAGCCGTTCGCGGACGCCTGCCACCAGTTCTGGCTGGGCGGGGACTTCATCAAGAACGACGAGCCCCAGGGCAACCAGGTCTTCGCGCCGCTCAAGGAGACGATGAAGGCCGTGGCCGACGCGATGCGCCGCGCCCAGGACGCCACGGGCGAGGCCAAGCTCTTCTCCGCCAACATCACCGCCGACGACCCGGCCGAAATGATCGCGCGCGGCGAGTACATCCTGGAGACCTTCGCGGAGAACGCCGACCACGTGGCCTTCCTCGTCGACGGGTACGTCGCCGGCCCGACGGCCGTGACCACCGCCCGGCGCAACTTCCCCGGCCAGTTCCTCCACTTCCACCGGGCCGGCCACGGAGCCGTGACCAGCCCCCAGTCCAAGCGGGGCTACACGTCCTTCGTGCACTGCAAGATGACCCGCCTGCAGGGCGCCTCCGGCATGCACACCGGCACCATGGGCTACGGGAAGATGGAGGGCGACACCGCCGACAAGGCCATCGCCTTCATGCTGGAGCAGGACGCCGCCGATGGCCCCTTCTACCGGCAGGAATGGCTCGGCATGAAGGCCACCACCCCCATCATCTCCGGCGGCATGAACGCCCTGCGCCTCCCGGGCTTCTTCGACAACCTGGGGCACTCCAACGTCATCCAGACCTCCGGCGGCGGCGCCTTCGGCCACCGCGACGGCGGTACGGCCGGCGCGAAGTCGCTGCGCCAGGCACAGGACGCCTGGCAGCAGGGCATCGACCTGGTGGACTACGCCCAGGAGCACCCGGAACTGAAGGGAGCCTTCGCCTCCTTCCCCGCCGACGCCGACGCGCTCTACCCGGGCTGGCGCGACCTCCTCAAGGGTGACGCGTAGCAGCGCCGTCCACCCGCCGGGGGCGCCCTCCACAGGGGCGCCCCCGGCCGCGTGAGGCCGCACGTGCTCAGGCGGTCGGTGGTGCGAACAATCCCCGGACGGTACGGGCGGCCAGGTCGCGCAGCCAGGTGTGGGCGCTGTCGTTGTCGTAGCGCTGGTGCCACAGCAGGTACAGCGGGACCTCGGGCAGCGGGAGCGGCACCGCAAGGGTGGCCAGGCCGAGGTGGTCCCGGGCCGTGCGGGTGACCGCGTCGGGGAGGGTGACGAGTAGGTCGGTCTCGAGGGCGAGCTGCAGAGCGAAGGCGGCGGTGGGCCCGGCGGCGACGACGCGTCGTTCGAGGCCGCGTGTCCTCAGGGCGTCGTCGACCGGATCGCGCAGGCTTCCGCGCCGGGAAACGGTGACGTGCTCGGCGGCTGCGTAGCGCTCCACGGTCAGCGGGTCCGAGGTGAGCGGGTGGCCCGGGCGTACGACGACGACCAGCCGGTCCTTGCCGACGAGGCGGTGGCGTATGTCGGGGAGCGCCGGAGTGCCGGAGCTGGATTCGAGGTCCACCTCGCCCCGGCGCAGCTCGGCGTCGTCCGTCCCCGGCTCGGCGGACAGGCGCAGCCGGACGCCGGGGGCCTGACGGTGGACGGCCGCGATCAGTGCCGTGCCGCATGCGGCGGTCAGGGCGTCGTGCCAGCGCAGGGTGAACACCCGGTCCAGAGCGGCCAGGTCGAGTTCCTGCTGCGCGGACAGCAGCTGGTGGGCCTGCTGCACCAGGGCGTGGACCTCCGCGCGCATGGCCAGCGCGCGGGTGGTGGGGACCATGCTGCGGCCGGTACGGACCAGGATCTCGTCCCCGGTGGCCTTGCGGATGCGGCCCAGGGAGCGGCTCATCGCCGGTGACGTGACGTGGAGGCGTGCGGCCGCGCCGGCGACGCTCCCCTCTTCCAGCAGTGCGTCCAGGGCTGTGAGCAGGTTCAGATCCAGTTGCATGGGAGTAACTCTACAAGTGCAAAGCATGCACTTGTTGTTAATGATCGGGCGGCCTACCTTCGAAGTGCGGGGGCGAGACGAGGCCCCGCACCCACCGATTCAAGGAGCCCGCCATGAGCACAGCCACGCCTTTCGCCGCAGGTACGACGCTCCTGTCCGACGTGACCGCCGCGGTGAAGAACGCAGGCGTCACCCTGCAGGGCCGCTTCACCTCCCACCCCCGGGGCGTGAGCCTGGACGAGGTCGTCGGAGAGATCCACGCGAACGACGACGCGGTGCTGGACGTCCTGCGGGAACCGCTGCTGGCGGCCCGGCCGGGGTCGCAGTGGGCCGAGGACGAGCTGGCCGGGGGCGCGCTCCCGGCCGGCGAGTGGTGGGTCGTCGACCCCGCCGAGGGCAACATCAACCACGTACACGGCCTGGACGACTGGGCCGTCACCGCCACCCTCGTCCGCGACAACCAGCCCGTACTCACCGTCGTCCACCTGCCGCTGACCGGTGACACCTACACCGCGGTCGCCGGCGGCGGTGCCCACCTCAACGGCCGGCCCCTGAAGGCATCCGCCAAGACCGACCTGGGCGCCGCGCTCATCGGCACCGGCCAGGCCAAGCCCGGCGAGGACGAGCGCACCTTCCGGCGGATCGGTGACTCCGTCACCGCCATGCTCGTCAACGGCCTGGTCGTACGCGTGTCGGTACCCGCCACCCTGCAGCTCATCCACGTCGCCGCCGGACGCATGGACGCGTTCTGGCAGTTCTCCGACGTCCGCTCCGGCCTGGTCGCCGGCGCCCTGCTGGTCTCCGAAGCCGGAGGCACCGTCACCGACCTGACGGGCGCACCCTGGACCACCGCCGGCCGCGACTTCCTGGCCGCGGCCCCGGGCATCCACACCGCCGCCCTCAAGGTCCTCGCGCCCCTCGCCTGACCGGGCAGTACCCGCTCTTCCCACCCGATACCGCAAGGAGCATCACTGCATGAGCAACATCGGCATCCTGGGCGCCGGCCGCGTCGGCACCAACCTCGCGGGCAAACTCGCCGCAGCCGGACACCACATCACCCTCGGCAGCCAGAACCCCGAATCAACCGCCACCCGCACCACCGGGCTCGTCCCGCACGTCGCCTTCGCCGACCAGCACACCACCGCCCGCACCGCGGACATCGTGATCAACGCGACGCCCGGCGGCAGCTCCCTGGAACGCCTCGCCGACCTGCGCGCCGAACTCGACGGCAAGATCCTCATCGACGTCTCCAATGCCACCCGCGACGCCGCCGACGGCCTCCCCGGAGACCTGTGCTACCCGGGGAGCAGCCTTGCCGAGAAGCTCCAGACCGCGCTCCCCGGCACCCACGTGGTCAAGACCCTCAACACCATGGTGTTCACGGTCATGACCGCCCCCGAAACCCTGGCCACCCCGCCGACCGCCTATCTCTCGGGCGACGACGAGCTCGCGAAGAGGACCGTCACCGGCCTCCTCGGCGACCTCGGCTGGAAGCCCGAACGGATCGAGGACCTCGGCGACATCACCACGGCCCGCGCCACCGAGGCCATGATCCTGGTGGTGCCGCACATCCTGCGCCGACACGGCTTCAAGCCGTTCGCCGTCTCCCTCGCCCGCTGATCCGCCCGGCCCCGCGCCGCGGATCCCGAGCCCCGCTGCCCCTCGGCGAGCTGCCCCTCGGGGCGCTCCGCCTCAGGGGAGACGGTGGACGAAGTGGTGGTGCCGGCCGATGCCGGGGACGGTGTACTCGTCGCCGACCGGGGTGAAGCCGTGGCGCTGGTAGAAGCCGGCTGCCGCGAGGCGGCCGCTGCACCAGACGAGCCGGCCGCCGCGCATGGCGCAGGCGTCCAGGCCGGCGCGCAGGACGGCCCCGCCGTAGCCCCGTCCGCGTACCTGCGGTGCGCTGGCCATTTTGCGGAGCCGCCAGACCCCCTCGGTGACGAAGGGCGCCAGGGCGGGGGTGTCGGGGAGGGGCTCGGTGCTGAAGGTGGCGCAGGCGGCGAGTTCGCCGCCGTCGGTCCGGGCGGCGAGGTGGAAGGTGTCGGGGAGCATGTCGACTTCGGTCAGTGCGCTCTCGCGGGGCTGCCCGGGCCTGAGCACCTCCTGCCGAAGGTCCAGGATCTCTTCGACCGGGACGAAGGTGACGAGCACGCTGCTCCCTCCTCGGGTCAGGGCTGATGTCGCCCCGCCGGGCGGATCCCGGAGGAGGCATTGCCAAGGTTACCTTTGTAGTTTGGCTGTATGTCCGTTAGCGTCGTGGTGTGGGAGATGAGAAGTCGCTGCAGCAGATCGCCGAGGAACTTCAGCTGGCCGTGGGTCTGCTGGTCCGCCGGATGCGCGTCGCCTCCGCCGAAGGCGGGGTGACCCTGTCGCAGAGTTCCGTCCTCAAACGGCTGCGCCGCGACGGCGCCCACACCGCGACCGAGCTGGCACGGGCCGAACGCGTCCGTCCGCAGTCGGTGATCGCCACGGTCAACGCGCTCCAGGCCGACGGCTACGTCGAACGCACCGCGCACCCCACCGACGGCCGCCGCCAGCTGATCGCCCTCACCGGCAAGGGCCGCACCTTCCTCGCCCGGCGCGAGGAAGCCGGCCACGGCCTGATCGTCCAGCGCCTGGCCGACCGCCTCACGCCGGCCCAGCTGGATGCCCTCGTCAAGGCTCTCCCGGCCCTGCACCGCCTGGCCGAGGACTGACGGGCCCGCATCCCCGGGCTCGGCCCGAAGGCGCACGGCCCGACCTCCCGTGCGCGAGCACGCTCCCTACGCGTGCCCGCACCGCCAACGAACGAACGAAGGAAGACGCCCCATGTCCGAGATCACGCTCGACAAGCACACGGCCCTGGTCCTGATCGACCTCCAGAAGGGGATCATGGCCCTGCCCGTCGTCACCCCCTCCGAACAGATCCTGGACAAGGGGATCCGGCTCGCCGGCGCCTTCCGCACGGCAGGGCTGCCCGTCGTCCTCGTCAAGGTGGCCTGGTCCCCGGACGGCGGCGACCTTCCCACCACCCGTGCCGACGCACCCGGACCCACCACCGCGCCCCCGGCCCAGTTCTCCGAACTCCCGCCCGAGCTGGCCGCCGGCGCCGACGACATCGTCATCACCAAGCGCCACTGGGGCGCTTTCACCGGTACCGAACTCGACCTCCAGCTGCGCCGCCGCGGCATCAAGCGCATCGTGCTGGCCGGCATCTCCACGAGCATCGGGGTGGAGTCCACGGCCCGTTCCGCCTGGGAGCACAGCTACGACCTCGTCTTCGCCCAGGACGCCACCACCGACACGGACGCCGACGCGCACACCCACACCTTCACCAAGATCTTCCCCAGGCTCGGCCACGTCAGCACGACCGACGAGATCCTGACCGCCCTCAAGCACCTCGACAACTGACCCGGCCCCACCCGATGGGGGCACGGGGGCTCCGTTCACGGGGCCTGGTTGCCGATGCCGGGCTGGTCGAAGGTCCCGGGGACCGGCAGGGTGCTCCAGCGGGCCACGGGCCAGCCGACCACCACCGCGCGGCCGACGACGTTTCCCACCGGAACGAAGCCGTGGGTCGCGGGATCGTCCATGTGCCGGCGGGAGTCGGACGACTCCTGGCGGTGGTCGCCCATGACCCAGAGGCTGCCCGCGGGGACGGTGAGCGGCCCGAACGGCTTGTCGTCGCAGGGTGTGTTCCCCGGGTGGACGTACGGCTCGTCCAGAGCCTTGCCGTTCACTTCGACCGGCCCGCCGGCCCGGCACTGAACCGTGTCGCCGCCGATCGCGATGACACGCTTGATCAGGTCCTTCTCGTCGCCCGAGGGGATCAGCCCGATCGTGCTCAGCACCCTCTGGGCGACATTGCGCTCTTGGGGCTGGCGCTCCAGCCAGCCGCCCGGGTCCTTGAAGACGACGACTTCGCCCCGTCCCGGTTCTGCCCCGAACCACGGGGTCAGTTTGTCCACCAGGACCCGGTCCCCGATCTGGAGGGTGTTCTGCATCGACCCGGAAGGGATGAGGAAGGCCTGGACGAGGAACGTCTTGATCACCAAGGCGATCACCAGGGCCACCACGAGGAGGAGCGGCACTTCCCTCCACCGGGCGGGTGGGCGGAGCCGCTTTCCTCGACGCCCGCGCCCGGACCGCGGGGACGCGGTAGCGCGCGCCGACGGCTCTTCGGCCAAATCCACGGGGCGGGCCTTTCGTGACGCTCCAATTCGTTCACAAGAAGTACCACGTAACGCGAATTACCCGTAGACGAGCCTTATTTGGCCCATATGCTCGGTACCGTTCCACTGCACCGGCGGAGACGAGGATCACCGACGGCCGCGTCGACACCCGCGAGCCGTACCTCCTACCGTGGGCGGTATGCACCATTTTCCCGGCCCTGGCGACGTCGGCCCGACCCCCGCTCCGCACCACGACGTCGGAGCCCATGCCCACGCCCATACACATGCCCACGCCCAGGACAACCCCGGACACGGGACCGATGCCGCGCCCGCCGCGATCATCCCGGCGGGAGGAACCCGGCCAGGGCGACAGCGCGGACCCACCCGCAGATCCCGAGCCGACAGGGTCCGCCACGGTGCCGCGGTGGCCTACCTGTCCGTGCTGGGCATCCTCGCAGCGCTGGCGACCGCCCACCGGTCGGGCATCCTCTGATCCACCGGTCGTCGACTCGCCCGGATGTCGCCGCCGAGGACTTCGCCGCACACGGGCGGCGGTTAGCCTCCCAGAGGACCGGCAGCAGGCCGGCCTCCGGGAGGGGTGGACCGTGGCCGACGGACAGGACTGGGAGCGGCGCAACGAAGCCGCGTACGGGATGGTCGCGTGGCGGCGCGCCGTGATGACCTGCGGAGCCCTGGTCGTGTGGCACACCGGCTACGACAACAGGGCCGTGCCCGGCCCGCCCGGACCGCGGCCGGGCCGCCCGGACGCACCCGACGCCGCGGAGTTCACCTCCCGGTGGATGCGCGTCGTCGCTCTGCTGGCGCTCGCGGCGTGCCGCGCCGCCCGCGCGGCGGACGTGCTGGTCGACGACGTAGAACTGCCGGCCCTGTCCGCCTGGGTCGACGGCGCCCGTACCGGAAGCCTGCACCGGGGACCGCTGGAAACCGGAGCGGCCCGGGAGCGCACCGAGGCGGGCTGGCTGGAGCTCGTCGGCAACGAGAAGCGCCGGCACCTTGCCAGCCAGGTCCTCGCCGGGCACGTCACGGCGCACATCGCCGAGGACCGGGAGGCGCAGGATCCCGGCGACGGCGCGCAACCGCCCGCGCTGACGATCGGAGACCGTGCCCGCGCGGTGCGGGCCGCAGGGATCCCGGACCTCGAGCCCGAGTGGGCGCGCGAGGTGGCCTACGCCCGCACCCGTATCGACCGGCTCGAACACGCCCTGCGCGAAGAGCTCTGGACGCCCACCCGCGAGCACCGCCTGTACGCGGACACAGTGCACCGCACCCTGGTCGCCGAGCCGGACTTCCCGAACCTTCCCCCCGGCGTCCCCGGTCCGGCCTGGGTCCAGCGGGCGTTGCGCATGCCCCACATCACCTCGACCGTCCTCATCCTCACCGAGCTGCCCGAGTTCGCGGCGTTCGGCCCCGGGAGGCCCGCCGGCGACCCGCTGGGCGACGCGGTCGGCGCCGTCGCGCATCACGCCGCGACATCGGTGTCGAGGGCAGCAGCCGAGCTGGAGCACTTGTGGGCGGCCCGCCCGGTGGATCAGCCGGTGACCCTCTGGGAGCGAGCGCACGTGGCCGCACCGGTCCGCACCCAGATCCTCGCCGCGGAGAAGGTGACCTACGACCTGGCCGCGCTCCTCTCCGGCATCGCCCACCCCGACTCCGGGCAGTAGCCGGCCCTGAAGTCCGTCGGCAGGGCGGTGGGATGACCTCAGAGGTAATCGCACCGCCCCACCGCCCTCGGCTACGTTCGCGGTCACCACCCACCCCGAAACGAAGGAGCCCCGTGGTGCCCGCTTACGGCTTCGCTCATCTCCGCAGCCGCCGCGATCATTCCGACGTCGTCGAGTACTTGGAGCGCATCCAGGCGACCCTCGACCCCTTCGCGGGCCGCTTCGTCATCCACGGTCCGCCGGCCGAAGTCGTCGAGGGCAGTTGGCCCGGCAGCATGGTGCTGATCGAGTTCCCCGGACTTGCCGAGGCCCGCGCCTGGTACGACTCCCCGGCCTACCGGGCCATCGTGCACCTGCGCACCGACCACATCGAAGGCGATCTTCTGCTGATCGAAGGCGTCGGGCCGGACTATCACCCGGCCGAACGAGCCCGCAAGCTGCAAGGAGCCACCGGCCGTCCGGAGAAGGCGGGAGGGCCCGGAGCCGCGCCGTGAACATACGCGCGAACATACGCGCGGCGGTTATCATCCGATCGGCAGCCGGCAGGTCGCCTCCATGCTCGTCGGCGGCGTCGCTCACCATCCCGTCACTCTCCGATTTATCCAAGACGGTCCGGCTGCCGTGAACGCAGGATGGTCGGTCCGGGCGCTGCCCGGATCCAGGACGGGGCCGTGTCTCCCCGTGCCGCATCTGCACACTGTCAGCCGGGGGGCTTGCCGATGTACCGACCGCTCGCTCTGCTCGTGGCGCTCTACTTGTGCGTGGCGGGAGTCTGGGCCGTGGCCACCACTCCCTGGTCGGGCGGCGCCGGTCCGGCTCCGTCGGCAGGGGCCGCCCTGGTGACGGCCCGAGCACCGACCGGGTCGGCCGCCGCACCCTCCACCGCATCGCCTTCCGCTGCGCCCACCGTTCCGGCGGTATGGACGCTGAGCACCCTGCGCGCCTACCTGGTCGCCGAGGCCACCGCGAAGGACCCCGGAGTCGCGCTCGCCGACCTGGAGCAGATCACCGTCAAGTCACCCTACGTGGACGGTTTCTGTCACCCCATCGCCCACGACATCGGACACACCGCCCTGACGATGTACCACGGAGACGTCGCCCGAGCGATGAGCTTCCCCAACGAGGTCTGCGGCTCCGGCTACCTGCACGGTGTCGTGGAGGAGAAGCTGCAGGAGATGCCGAATCCGGCCACCGCGGTCACCACCCTGTGCAGCCCCAAGCAGACCGGGGCCTGTATCCACGGGATAGGCCACGGCACGATGTTCGTGTCCCACCTGGACGTCGCGGCCGCCGAGAAGATGTGCGACCGCTTCCCCAAGGGCTACCAGGTGACGGCCTGCTCCGAGGGCATCTTCATGCAGCTGTTCGAGCCGGACGAGACCGATCCCGCCGCCCTGGCGAAGCTCCCGAAGGACAAGCTGGCCCTCGAGCCGCAGTACCCGTGCGCCGAGCAGCCGCCGGTCCACCAGAGCGCCTGCTACTTCTACGCGCCCATCTACTTCTTGCAGACCCACGACTACGCCGCCCACCCCGAGGCGTTCGTCCAGGGACTCGCCTGGTGCCTCAAGGCGCCGACCAGCGACAGGCGTTCGGACTGCTCGCGGGGCATGGGCTCCAGGACGATGAAGTACAACATCGACCGCCCGGTGTGGGCGGCGGAGCAGTGCCAGAAGGTCCCGTCGGCCTGGCAGCAGCAGGACTGCACCGCGGGAATGGTCAGCTACTGGAACGTCAACTACGGGGACGCGAACGCGGCCAGGACCAGTCTCTGCCCGAAGCTGAGCGGCGAGGCCAACAAGAACTGCCGCCGGTCCGCCGCCGGCAGCAGCTCCGCCGACTGACGCGACGGCCGGCCAACCGGCGCCCCACCTTCCACACTCCCCTTCCCCTCACATCCTCCTGCCTCGACATCCGTACGCCGCACCGATCGGACCCCCGCCATGGACCAACCACCCGGCACGACCGCTCCCATAGCCGCCGGACCACCCGCCGACGCCCGCGCGGCCGCAGGCGTCGATCGCGGCGTCGATCGCGGCGCCGGCCGCCACGCGCTGCTGCCGCTACGGCTCTTCCTCGGTGCCACCTTCATCTACGCCGGTCTGGACAAGCTCGCCGACCCGCACTACCTGGGCAGCCTCACCGACCCCGCGTCCATGGCCGCACAGGCCCACGCGGTGGCGGCGCACAGCCCCATCGGCGCGCTGCTCGACCGGGCAGCCGCCGCGCCCGTGCCGAGCGGACTGGCCATGGCCTTCGGCGAACTCGCGGTGGGCTTCGGCGCATTGCTGGGCCTGTGGGGGAGGACGGCCGCCCTCGCCGGGGCGGCCATCAACCTGACCCTGTGGCTGAGCGTCAGCTGGGGCGTCCACCCGTACTACCTGGGCAACGACCTGATCTACCTGGTGGCCTGGGTACCGCTGATGATCGCGGGGACGCCCCACCTCTCCCTGGACGCGCTGAGGGCCCGGCAACGCCGCCCGGCGGCCCGCACCACGGGCGCCCCCCTCCGCATCCGCCGGCACGTCCTGCTGGACGGTGGCATCGCCACCCTGGCCGTGGCCGGAGCGACCCTGCTAACCGGTGCGGCGGCGGCCCGCACCCGCCCGCGCACCAGCCCCGCGTCTCCCGGCACCCGATCGCCCTCGGCTTCCGCCCGGCCCCCGGCTTCGGCTGGGCCCGCGGACCCCGGCTTCGCCGCCGCCTCGGTCCCGGTGGGCGGTGCGCTACGGGTCTCCGCGCCGGGGAGCGGAGACCCGGTCTACGTCCAGCAGCCGAAAGCGGGGGAGTACACCGCCCTGTCCGGGCTCTGCACCCATGCGCGGTGCACGGTGAACCCGCCCAAGGACGGCCGCTTCCTCTGCCCGTGCCACAACTCCTCCTTCGACGCCGCCACCGGCGCCGTCCTGCAGGGCCCGGCCACCGAGGCCCTTGCCCGGTTCGGCATCACCCGCACCGGCGACCGGTTGCACCTGCAGCCGGGCGCGGATCCCACCGGCTGACCTGACGGCGGAGCGGCCGTCCTTTCTCCCACCGTGGCACGGTGCTCTCAGTAGGCGTGCCCCGTGTGGGCGAGTGCCTGCTTGAGCAGTACGCCGTGGCCGCCCGGCATCTCGTCGTGGACGGCCAGCTCGGCGGCCTCCCGGGGACTGAACCAGACCAGGTTCAGCGCGTCCTGCCGGGGCCGGCAGTCGCCGGCCACCGGGACGACGTAGGCCAGCGACACCGCGTGCTGGCGGGGGTCGTGATAGGCGGTGATGCCGGCCGTGGGGAAGTACTCGGCGACGGTGAAGGGCTGGAGGGACGCGGGGACACGGGGCAGGGCCACCGGCCCGAGGTCCTTCTCCAGATGGCGCAACAGCGCGTCACGGACCCGCTCGTGGTGCAGGACGCGTCCGGACACGAGGGTCCGGCTGACCGTCCCGTCCGGGCCCATGCGCAGCAGCAGCCCGATGCTGGTGACTTCGCCGCTCTCGTCCACCCGCACGGGGACCGCGGTCACGTAGAGGATCGGCATCTGGGCCCTGGCCACTTCGAGTTCGTCCGTGGTCAGCCAGCCGGGCGTGGTTTCGGTCATGTCAGACATTGCTTGATCGTACTTTGCAGGTGCCGTGTCGGGGGGATCTGCGCGAGGAAGCGGGTGAACGCTTCAGCGGGCCTTCTGGCCGCATGTACGGTCCGCCGTCAGAGCCAGCCCTGGCGGCGCGCGGCACGGACGGCCTCCATGCGGTTGCGCGTCCCGGTCTTGCCGATCGCCGAGGAGAGGTAGTTGCGTACGGTCGACTCCGACAGGTGGACCCTCGCCGCGATGTCGGCGACGGTGGCACCGTCCACGGAGGCGCTGAGCACGTCCACCTCTCGCGGGGTCAGCGGGTTCGGCCCCGCGCTGAGGGCCGCGGCCGCCAGCGCGGGGTCGATCACGGTCTCGCCCGCGAGCACCCTGCGCACCGCCCGGGCCAGTTCCTCGACCGGCCCGTCCTTCACCAGGAAGCCGGCCGCCCCCGCCTCCATCGCCCGTCGCAGATAGCCGGGCCGGCCGAAGGTGGTCAGGATCAGTACCCGGCAGCCGGGGCACTGGCGGCGCAGGTCCGCCGCCGCGTCGAGCCCGCTACGGCCCGGGAGTTCGATGTCGAGCAGGGCCACGTCGGGCCGGGTCTCCAGGGCGGCGGGCACGATCTCGTCCCCGGCCGCGACCTGCGCCACGACCTCGATGTCATCCTCCAGCCCGAGCAGGAGGGCCAGGGCGCCGCGCATCATGCCCTGGTCCTCGGCCAGCAGGAGCCTGATCATCGGTCCTCGCCTTCCAGTTCGGCCGCCGTGCGTACGGGGCTCTCGTCCACCGGGAGTTCGGCCGTGACCCGGAAGCCCCGGCCACCCGGGGCCGGGCCGCCGACGAGGGTACCGCCGGCCGCGGCGAGCCGTTCCGCAAGCCCCTTCAGACCGCTGCCCGCCGGACCGCCGTCAGCCGGACCACCGCCCGGCGGGTTCGAGCCTACGCCTCCGCCCCCGTCGTCCGTGATCACCAGCCGGACCCGCTCCGCCGCGCCGCGCACCTCGATCTCGCAGCGGGTCGCACCGCTGTGCCGGATCGCGTTCGTCACGGACTCGCGTACCACCCACCCGAGCAGCGCCGCCGTCCGCGGGGGCAGCGGCGGCCCCGACTGCCGTACGACGGGCTCGATCCCGGCGGCGGCCAGAACGCCCCGGGCCCGGTCGAGCTCCCCGGCCAGGCTCGCCTCGCGGTAGCCGGTGACGGCCTCCCGGATCTCGACCAGGGCCTGGCGCCCGACCGACTCGATGTCCGCGACCTGGGCGAGGGCCGCGTCCAGGTCCCGGGGCGCGAGCCGGCGGGCCGCCTCCGACTTCACGACGATCACCGACAGGGTGTGCCCGAGCAGATCGTGCAGGTCCCGGGAGAAGCGCAGCCGCTCCTGTTCCACCGCCGCCCGGGCCAGCTCCTGCCGGGTCTCGCGCAGTTCCCGTACGGTCTCCGACAGGGCGAGGATGGCCGCGGTGACCATGCCGGACAGGAAGGTCCCGTAGACGACGCCGACCGCGCCCCAGCCGTCGTGGTACACGGCGATCGCGCCGCCCACGGCACTGAGTCCGAGGACGGCCACCCCGAGCGTCCGGCCCCGGAGCACGGCTCCGGTGGCGAGACCCAGCAAGGGGAAGAAGGTCAGCCAGCTGCCGCCGTATCCGAGGGCGAGACCGGAGGTGACCAGGCCCATGACGACCAGGCACCAACGGGTGCTCGCGGCTTCCCGCTTGCGCTTGTCGAAGGCGCGGAACACCACGTTGATGTAGAGGGAGTTGAAGATCAGCAGGCCGGCGCCGCCGATCACCGGGTTCGGCGTCTTGCCCTGCAGGATGTTGGAGAAGGCTCCCATGCCCAGCAGGAGCCAGGGCAGCAGGGTGAGGCCGCCGGACACCCCGACGGGTCCGGACCTCCGCCGCTCGCGCCTGCACCTCATGTCCGTGCCCCCTTCTGCGTTCCGTTCCGCTCCGCGGACCTCGCCCATCGCCTACACCGTCCTCGCGGACCGACGGTACGAGAGGACCGCGTACGAACCGAACAGCAGGGCCCATGCCGCGATCACCGCCACCGCTGCGGCGGCGGGGGCCGCGCCCGCGGCGAGGGACTGCCCGATCTCCGCGAAGCGGTGGGTGGGAGTGAGAGCGGAGAGGGAGCGGAGCCAGCGCGGGAAGAGCTCCACGGGGAACCAGAGGCCGCCCACGATGGACAGCAGCAGGTTGCAGCCCATGTTCACCAGGCCGGTGGTCTGGGCGGAGAGGCGGTAGCCGTTGCCCATGCCGAGCAGGGTGAAGGGTACGGCCCCGAGCCAGAGCGCGAGGGCGACGGCCGCCCACTGCCAGGCGTGCAGGCGGACCCCGTTGACGAGCGCACCCGCCGCGAGCACGGCGGCGATGGCGGGCAGCACGACGACCGAGCCGGTCAGCGCCCGGCCGGCCACCACCTGGCGCGGAGTCATCGGGGTGACCCGCAGCTGGCGCAGCCAGCCGGCGCCCTTGTCCTCCGCGATGCCCGTGCCGGTCGACAGGGCCGCGCCCAGGGCCCCGTAGGCAGCCATGGCGACCATGGAGGCGGTCTTCCACTCGGCGGCGTCGGTGCCGAGGTTGGTGAAGAGGAGGTACATCACCACCGGCATGCCGATGCCGAAGGCGACGAATCCGGTGTCGCGCAGGGTGCGGCGGACTTCGAGGCGGACGTACGCCATGACGATCATCGGGCACTCTCCGCGGGAGCGTTCGCGCGGTCGGCAGCGCGGCTGGTCAGGGCGAGGAAGGCGTCCTCGAGGGAGGCGCCGGTGACCTCGAGTCCTCGGACGGCGCCCCGGTGGACGAGGGCGACGACGGTGGCGTCGGGGTCGCTCGTACGCAGCCTCGCGCGGTCCCCGCGCACCTCTACGGCGACCACACCCGGCAGCCCGGCCAGCTCCGCGGTGGAGCGGCCGGCCAGGTCGAAGGCGACCAGGGAGCCGCCGGCGGCACGCCGGAGCCCGTCACCGGTGTCGTCGGCGACCACGCGGCCCCGGTCCAGGACGAGGATGCGGTCGGCGTGGGCGTCGGCCTCCTCCAGGTAGTGCGTGGAGAAGAGGACGGTGTTGCCGCGCCGGGCGTAGGCCCGCATGGACTGCCAGAAGGCGCGCCGGGCCTCGACGTCGAGGGCGGCGGTCGGTTCGTCGAGGACGAGGAGTTCGGGGTTGCCCGCGAGGGCGACGGCGAAGCGGACCCGCTGGGCCTGGCCGCCGGACAGCCGGTCGGCGCGGCGGCCGGCGAGCTCCGTGAGCCCGGCCAGGCCGAGGGCCTCGGCGGCGGGCATCGGAGCGGGGTACGTCCGGGCGACGAAGCCGACGAGCTCCGCCACGGTGAGCCGCGGGACGGGGCGCCCCTCCTGGAGCATCGCGCCGACCCGTCCGGCCGCCACGGCCCGCTCGGGCCTCTCCCCGAAGAGGCGCACGCTGCCCGCGTCGGGCTCGTTCAGCCCGAGCAGCAGGCCGATGGCGGTGGACTTCCCGGCGCCGTTGCGGCCGAGCAGGGCGACGGTCTCGCCGCGCCGGATGTCGAGGTCGAGCGCGGCCACGGCCCGCACGGTCCCGAAGGACTTGGCGGCGTGCCGGAACCGCACCGCGGCCGCCGCGGCCCCGGCCTCCTGCTCTGCTCCTGCTCCGGCTCCCGCCGTCTTGAGCCTCGTCGTCTGCGTCATGTACAGCACGCTACGGAGCAGCCCCCGCCCGGCGGCAGAGCCGCGTGTACGGACCCGGACCGTACAAATGTCACGGCCTCGCCCGTCCCGCAGGGGTTACGCCGTGGCGGGCGCGGCGGTTGCCGCCCAGCCGGCCTCGATGAACGCGAAGCTGACGTCGATGATCTGCGCGGCGTCGTCGAGCGAGCGGATCGACGGGATGATCTCCAGGGCGGTCCGGGCGACGAGGCGGCAGGCGGTGTCGGGGGCGGGCAGGCCGATGTCCGTGGCGATGATCTCGGCGAGGGCGTTCTCGTGGCGGCGCCACATCCCGGCCGAGTACTCCCGCAGGGCGGGCGTGTCCTCGATGAGCTGGTGGAAGCGGCTCAGTTTTGGTTCGTTCCGGGCGGCCTCGACCATCTGGTGGAACCAGCCGCGCAGTGTCTGGGGGACCGAGACGCCGTCGGGCCGGTTCCGCACGGCGTCCAGCAGTAGCTGTTCCTGTTCGCCGTCCTGGTCGAAGACGAGGGCTTCCTTGGACGGGAAGTGGGCGAACAGGGTGGCCGTGGCGACGTCCGCTTCCTGGGCGACCTCGCGTACGCCGACATCGTCGTAGCCGCGCTCGAGGAAGAGCCGCAGAGCCGTGTCGGCGATCAGCTCCCGTCCGCGAGGGTTCGCTGGCCCTGTGGGTCGGCGTGCTGGAATCGGTGAACCCCCTGTGCGCCTTCCTCGTCGCGCCACTGCTGGGCGGCCTGTCCGACCGGATCGGGCGGCGCCCGGTGCTGATCATCAGCGCGTTCGGGGCTGCGGCCGGCTACGCGATATTCGGTGTCGGCGGCGCACTGTGGGTACTGGTCGCCGCCCGGGCCCTGCAGGGACTCGCGGCGGGGGACATGCCCGCGATCTTCGCCTACGTCGCCGACATCACCCCGGCCGAGGACCGCACCAAGCGCTACGGCCTGCTCGGCGCCCTGACCGGCGTGGGTATGATGATCGGCCCCGCGATCGGCGGCGTCCTGTCGAAGATCAGCCTGAACGCCCCGGTCTTCGCGACCGCGCTGATCGCCGCCCTGGTCGGTCTCGCCGCCATCTTCGCCCTGCCCGAGAGCCTGGCGCCCCACAACCGGTCCAAAAAGCTCCGCTTGGAGGAACTACACCCGTTCAAGGTGCTCAAGGACGCCTTCGCGCGCACCGAACTGCGCACGCTCCTCATGGGTTTCCCCTTGATCAGCATCCCGTTCTACTTCTACGTCAACAACCTCTCGGTCCTGGGCAAGGACAGCGTGGGCTGGGGCCCGGCCCAGATCGGCCTGCTGCTGTCGGCCGCCGGCATCCTCGACATCGTCATCCAGGGCGGACTGGGTGCCCCGGATCGGCGAGCGCGGCGTGGTCATCTCCGGGATCGTCGCCCAGGGCGTCGGCTGCGCCGGCATGGCCGTGGTCGCCTTCAGCCTCGACGCGCCCCAGCTCCTGGCCGTGGCAGCCCTCCTGTTCGCCTCCGGCCAGGGAGCGATGACCGCGGCACTCGACGGACTGATGTCGAACGCCGTCGGCGCCGACGAACAGGGCTGGCTGGCCGGAGGCATCTCCTCCATCGGCTCGGCGATCCAGATGACCGCCCCACTGCTGGCCGGATGGCTGTACGCGAGCACCGGCCACGCCACGCCCTACACCCTCGGCCTTCTCATGATCATCGCCGCTGCGGTGCTGCTCTTCCGCACGGCGTCCAGTCCGGCCCGCCAGTCGGCCTCCGCCCCGTAAGGGAGCCGCGGAGACCGGCCCGGGCGGACTCGGGGGCCTCGCACCCCGGTCGGGGACTGGATCGCAGAGTCCCGTCGGGCACGGCACCGCCGCCTCCTCGGCGCGGACCCGGAGGCGGCCACCCTTGTCACCGGCCCCTGCATCCATTCGGGCGAAACCCGCCCAGAGTGCTGTGCCACGCACCCGAAGGCGCGCCATGGTCTCACCGAGACGTCGGGCTCCAAGAAGGGGACGGAACATTGCACCTGAGGCGTACCGGAACGATCCTCGGCGCGGCCGCGCTGGCCGTGCTGACCCTGCCGGCCGACGGGCACGCCGCGGCCATCGCGTGCGGAGGAGGTGTGGCGACCGGGAGGGTGGCGGTCAACGGCTGCATCAGCGCCGAGCGGGGCTCCGTGGGCAGGTTCCCCACGCGGGAGATCACGGCGTACATCAAGGCGCGCAACACGGGAAAGAAGGGCCTCAACCTCTCCTACGAGGCCTTCTTCCGCGTCGTCGACGGCGGTCACTGGGAGAAGGTGGGCAGCGGCCGCACCTACCTCGCGCCCGGCGCGGCCATCGACCCCACCGCCGTGGGGAGCACGACCCGGGTATGCGGCCCGGTGAAGGTGGAGATCCGCGTCCACGCCCGGGCCGACGGCGCCGCCTGGAGCGGCTGGTCCCCGGCCGTCACGAAACAGTGCCAGACCTGACCTTCACCCCGAACCCGCCCTGACCTCCCGCAGGTCCCGAGCGGGCCCCGGCGCGCGCCGGCCGTCTCGCCCCGGCCCGGCGGCCCGGGGCGAGATGGCCGTGATGCTGCCGGGGGAGCGCGGCTCGCGGCCACCGCGGGCTCACGGGCTCACCAGTGGGGCGTCAGGCTCCGGGCCGGACCGGCCCGATGATGGTTCCGGGGGCGACTTCGAAGCTCCCTTCGGCCACGGAGGTGCCCGGGATCTCACCGCCCGGCGCCCTGAGCGTGAAGGTCGCCTCATCGGCCCGGACCCGGTGGCCGTCGTTGGGGACCTGGATGTCGAAGTGGACGGGGCGGCCCGGCCCGAAGGTCACCACGGCGCCCTGATCGCCGTACCGCCCGGCCCTGACGGCGAGCGCCGAGCCGTGGTGCGCGAAGGCCACGCCGGTCGGGGAGCCGGCCAACTGGCAGGCCGCGTACCCGTTCGCTGCGGTCAGCGTGACACGGAAGTGGACGTGCCCGGAGCTCGCCCGGTCCCGGGTGATCTTCGCGAGGTGGTTGGCCGGCCGGCAGGCCGACGGAGCGGCGGCGTTGTCCACTGCCGCGGCCCGGGCGGTACCCGCCCCCGCGACGGCGGCCAATGCGAGGGCGGCAGCGACAGTGGCGGGCGTGCGGTTCAGGCGCATGGGGACTCTCCATGATGTGCGTGTTGCTTCCACAGACCTTCCCCACGGAACCACGGATCGGCCCGTTCCCCGCTCGACGCGGCCGCACGGAGCAGCCCCGTCAGCAGAGCGGTGCGGGATGCGGCGAAACGGCGATCGCCGCGACGAGGCGTTGACGCCCGATCGCCCCGATGAGGCGTTGACGCTCACGGCCGACAGCCGCGCCGACCAGTCACGGGCACTGCCTCACCGGACGGTGACCACGACGCTGGCCGTGGCGGGCCGGACTGCCGGTGGTCCGCCGGCGTCGTAGAGAACCTTCCCGGTGACGGGGTTCACCGTCGCAGCGAACAGCCGCTCACGACCGGATACCTCCGCCGCGACGAAGTACGCGCCGCTGGAGTCGCGTTCCAGTGCGACGAACGAGATGTCGGCGCCTCCGGACACCTCGATCACGTCGTCGGCGCCGAAGGAACCGCCGGCGTCCCCACGGGCCGAGCCGGACCCGGCGGGTGCCTGCGCTTCGTAGACGGCGACGATCCGCCCGGACGGATCCACCACGTTGAGCTGGGCCGGAATCGAGGTTCCGCCCAGCGCCACGAGCACCGGCGCCTCGTCGCGGTAGTAGAGAGCCAACGTCGCCACGCTTGTGTCGGACACAGCTGCACCTTTCGGCAGTCAGGCATTCAGGCAGTCAGGCAGTCAGGCATTCAGGCATTCAAGGAATCGGGCAAACCTGTCATGACCCGGACCCGGCGGCGTGCGAGCCCGCACGCCCACGTGGACCCTTACGGCCGGCCGGTTGCCGGCTCCCTCGGGACGCAGGTCGTCCGGTTGCGGCCTGCCGTGGTCTGGTGCCCAGGCCCTTGAAGTTCAACCCGCCTCAGAGGAGTTCGATGCCCGTGATCCCGCCCCGGCTGAGGCAACGGACCCGGCGTTGGACAATGGCTCTGCGGCTCCCCCCGGACCGTGTACACGCTCACCGCCGGTCCAGTTGAGGAGAAGCTCCGTTGAGTACCCCGTTCCACGCTCTGCATCACACGGACCGCCCGCTGCTGCTGCCCAACGCCTGGGACTTCGCGTCGGGTGCGGCCCTGGCCGCCGTCGGGTTCGCCGCCGTGGGGACGACCAGCCTCGGCGTTGCCGCGGGCAACGGCCTTCCGGACGCCGCGGGACTGGCCCGTACGGAAACCCTCGCACTGGCCGGACGGCTGGTCCGGCTGCCGTGTCCGGTCACCATCGACATCGAGGCCGGGTTCGCCACCGACCCGGGAGCAGTCGGTGACCTCGTGTCCGAGCTCGCCAGCCTGGGGGTGGCCGGAATCAACATCGAGGACGGACGCGGTGACAGCCTCGCCGACCCCGCCGCGCAGTCGGAACTGATCCGCGCGGTGAAGCGTCGCGCTCCCGGAGTCTTCGTCAACGCCCGCACGGATCCCTACTGGTTGGGCGTCGCCGACCCGCTCTCCGCGACGCTCGAGCGCGCGAAGCGGTACACGGACGCCGGCGCCGACGGGATCTTCGTGCCGGGCCTGGCCGAGGAGGCGGACATCGCCACGGTGACCGCGGCCCTGCCGCTGCCCGGCAACGTGCTGTACGAGCCCGCCCTGGGGCTTCGACGGCTGGCGGACCTGGGCGTGCGCCGCGTCAGCACCGGCTCGCTCCTGTTCCGCGCATCCCTGCACGCCGCCGTCGGCGCGGCGCTCGCGATCCGCGACGGCGGTGCGTTGCCGGCCGGAATCCCCGGCTACGCGGAAGTGGACGCGCTCAGCCGCCCGCCGGAGCCCCGCTGACGGTCACGCCGCGCCGGGGCTCCGGGCGGATCAGGTCCTCGGCGGCACGGCGAGGACGTCCGGCAGGCCGGGATGGCCGGCCTCCCGGGCGGCGCGGCGGGCGGCCCCCGGCGAGGCCCCGGCCGCGATCACCCGACCCGCTTCCACGGCCAGCCAGGTCCCCTCCGGATGGGTGCTGCGATCGGCGTCCGCGGCCGTCGACAGCGCACCGGCCCAGGCGGTCGCAGGCCGGCCGTCCGGCCTGGGATCCGCGGCGCCGCGCCAGTCGCGGGTCCGTCGTTCAGCGCCGTGACGGGACCGCAAGTACAGGTAGTGGGCCGCGATGCAGGGCCCGAGCGGTGTCAGCAGGGGAACTCCACCGTGCAGCAGGCCGGTGACCGCCCCGAGCAGCACCGCACCAACCACCGTCACGCCGATGGCCACGGCGTACGCGCCGGCCCGGCGGCCGTAGGCCTTCGTCGCGGCCAGGGGCCACAGCGTCAGCATCAGGCAGTCGCCCAGCCCGGCCGCGATGGTGGAACCGTTGCCGGCGATGGTGAGCAGCGGGGTGAAAGGGGTGCCGGCCACGTGCCGCACCAGATCCGCGGTGACCGAGCCCAGGCCGGTGGCGAGGAGGTCGTAGGGCGCCAGCAGGGCGGCGAGGGCGGCGACCTGAGCGGCCGTCATACCTGTCTGCACCCACATGTTGCCGACCGCGATCACGGCCAGTACGAGCAGCAGGTCCCCGCAGACGGTGTGCAGCGGCTCCCAGCCGGCGAGTCCGGACGCCATGACGAGGCCGCCGAGGCCCACCGCGAGGGCGGCGGCCGTCCTCCCGCCGGTCAGCGGTGCCAGGCCGGCTCCGCAGGCGAGGGTGAACACCGTGCCGAACACGACCCCGACCAGGGTCGCCGGCAGGTGGAGGTAGACCAGCGGCAGCGTGCTCAGGACGACGAACATCACCGCGATGTCGGAGCGGGTGAACCTCCCGACCGGCGGACGCGGCATCGTCACGTGACGCAGGTACAGCGCGGAGCCGGCGATGGTCGCGCAGAGCGCGCCGACCAGCGTCAGCGCCTGCGCGGCGGGGGTCACCGTCCGCTCCGCACCGGGCGGCGGCCCTCGGCGGGCAGTTCGAAGCTGTGCTCGATCAGATCGGCTCGGGCCGGGCAGGGGAGCGGCAGTTCGTCCAGGTCCTTGACGAGGACCACTCCGGCCAGCGGCAGGTGCCGGGACCGCTCCTCGACGCGGGCCAGCAGCGCCGGCGTCGCCGCCCGCCCGGCCACCGCGTACAACAGCGGGCCGCCCGGGTCCTCGACCACCGCGAACCGGGTGGGCAGCGGGATCGCCCGCTCGGCCTGCAGGACGTCGAGGACGGCCCGGGTGGTGAGGTCCCGTACTCCGCCGCTCTGCCGGCCCAGGATCCGGGAGGTGGCGGGCATCGCGCTCAGCGAGCAGGCGGGGGTTTCGGCGTCCGGCAGCCGGCGTACGAGGTCGCCCGTCTCGTAGCGCAGCAGGAGCGTGGTGTCCCGGTACTGGGCGTAGGGGGTGACGACCAGACCGCCCACCTCGCCGGGCAGGGTCGGCGCGCCGGTGAGCGGGTCGAGTATCTCCACGTGGGCCTGCTCCGAGGACAAGTGCAGGTGGCCCGCCTCGCAGGACAGTCCGGCGGTCGGCAGGGTCTCGGTCATCGAGTAGGCGTCGATGACCCTCGCGCCCAGGGCCGCTTCCGCACGCAGCCGGAGCGGGTCGCTGAGCACCTCGCCGCCGACCAGGATCTCCCGCAGCCCGAAGTCGGCCGGCAGCCAGCCGTCCTCCTCGGCCGCCTGTACGATCCGCCCCAGCAGGGAAGCCGTCGTGATCAGATGGGTGACCTGCGGTTCCTTGCCCGGTACGTGCAGGGGCGCGGCGAGCCTGTCGAGGATGATCAGCGGGTCCACGGTACCCATGGCGATGAATCCCGCGCCGATCATCGCCAGGGCCTGCTGGACGACGGTCTTGGCCAGCGTGGCCCGGGAGCTGATGGTGCTCATGACGATGTGCCGGCTGCGGCATCCGCTGACCATCAGCAGTGACATCGCCGACAGCGCGGCGGCCAGCTCCAGTTCGTAGCGGGAGAACCACACGCTCGTCGGCGTCCCCGTGGTGCCCGTGGTCTGCGCCAGCAGGACCGGCTCCGAACGCTCGGAGACGAAGGCGGACGGGGCGGCGCGCAGCGCGGACTTGGGGGTCGGCGCGAGCATCGCCAGGGAGTCCAGGGTGATGTGCCGGGGATCGATGCCCGCCTCCGCGAAATGCCGCCGGTAGTACGGCACATGGGCCGCGGCGTCCTGGACCGTCCGGCGCAGTCGGCGGTCGGCCATCACGCGGTGGATCTCCGGGTCCGGTTCGGCGCCGCCGGGCAGCATCGCGGAGGCCTCCTCACCGGGATCGCCGAACTCCTCGATCGTGGCCCGCAGGTCGGCGACGGTGCCGCGCAGGTTCACCGGGTCCAGCCGGCCACCGCGCAACACGGCAGCTCCGTAGCGCATCTGACGGATCATCGTCGCGAACACCCGCAGCAGATCCCTTCGTCCCGGGGCGACGGTGGCCGGCCGGCCCTGGCCGGCCACCGCGTGCTCAAGCAGTGGTCATTGCCCTGGTGCTGGTCAGCCGGTCACGAACACCGCGGCCGTCAGCGTGCTGACCGCGTACCGGGCGTACCGCCCGAAAACCTTCACCATGAGAACTCCTTCGACATGCGGCCCCGGGATCTCCGTGGCCGCGGCCAGTGTGCGCTCCGGGCCCGGAGCGGGTCTTGTAGAAATCGGAACCCCGGCCGGCGCACGGCCCGGCCCCCGGTGAATGCCCTGGCCCGGACGTCCGGACGTCCACCTGCCCGGCTGTCGCCGTCGCGGCGGGCGGAGCGCCGTGCGGAGCGCCGTGCGGGCCCGCGTTCCGGCCCTCCCGCCCGCCCTGTGGAGCTGGCGGAAGCATTGTCCGAGGCTGCCCCTAGAGTCACACCAACATGATCGCGGCGGCGCTGCGACCGGGGGGTGTGCCTTGCCGTGTCATGCCCTGGACCAGGCCGTCTGACCGAGGAGACAGCACATGGGGTGGGTTCCGGCCGGCGACTACGAAGTCGCCCTCGACGACGGGAAGGTGGTCTGCCGCAATGCGGCGGGTCGCCGGCTGAAGACGGTCCCCGCGAAACTCGCGGACGACCCGGCCGTGGTCGGACTGCGCCAGCTGGTGGAGTGGCTGGACCGGCACGAACGCCAGTGCGCGGCCGACGTGGAGCGCTGGATGGTGCGCTCGCTGCCCGTCCCCGTCGCGGTCATCGCGCAGGTGTGGCAGGACACGGCCTGGCGCTCCGCGCTGTACGACCTCATCGTCACGGGCGAGGACGGCGACGTCGCCGGATTCCTGCGCGACGCCGACCCCGTACGGGGCCTCGGCCTGGTCGACCTCGACGGCGACACGGTGCGCGTCAGCCCCGAGCTGGTCCGCATCCCGCACCCGGTGCTGCTGGCGGACCTGGAAGAACTCCGCGAGTTCGCGGTCGAACTGACCGTGGAGCAGCGGGTGCAGCAGCTCTTCCGCGAGGTCTGGCACCGCCCGGCGGACCTGGACCCGGAGACCGCCTCGGTCGACGACTACGCGGGCGGCGCCTTCAAGGAACTCCGGTTCCTGCACGGGCGCACCACCCAGCTCGGCTACCGGGCCCGCGGCGGCCAGGCGGTGTGCCCGGTGGTCGAGGACGGCGCGACGGTCGAGGCGCGCATCTGGATCGGCGACTACGACGGCTACGAGCGGACCGAGACCGGCTCGCTGACCTGGAACGACGCCGCGGGCCGGGCACTGACCGCCGGACAGGTCGGCCCGGTCGCCTGGTCGGAAGGCATGCGCATGGCGGCGGCCCTGTACGCGGGACGCGACATCGACGACGAGGAGCAGGCGGCATGAGCACCACCGGTATGAGCACTGACATCACCCGGGCCGCGGCCCTGCTGGACGCCGGGGCCGTCCTGCGCGCCGGCACCGTCGCCCGTGACGACGCCGACACCCTCACCGCCCGCACCTACACCCACCCGGCCCTGGACGACCGGCGCGTGGTGCGCCTGGTGGCCGGCACCCTGGGCGAGGCCGAGGACCTGGCACTGGACTTCCTCGGACTCGCCCGCGAACCCGACGCCCCCGAGGTGGGGCAGGTGCGCCGCGAGACGCTGGGCTTCCCGGCCTGGGCCCTGGTCAACGATCCGGCCAACGGCCACCACGCGCTGGCCCTGGTCAAGGACATGGAACGGCTGGCCCGCCAGGCCAAGTCCCGGGCCGGCGCCGCCAAGGACGGCTTCGAGGCACTCGCCACCCGGCTCGGCCGCGCCGTACCGCATTTCCTGCCGACGTTCTACGAGCAGGCCGCGCGCGTCTTCCTCCAGCACGACAACAGCACCTACGCCGCGACGCTCTTCGGCAAGGCGCGCGCCGCCGAGCGAGTCCACGGCCTGCCGGTCGACGAGGAGCGGCAGCGGGCCGTCTTCCTGGAGTTCGCCTTCGCCGGAGCCCTCACCGTCAAGGCGCTCAAGGACCACGCGCAGGACCTTTCGCGTCGCCTCGACCCGGCCGAGGCCTGGGCGCAGTTCCGCCGGCTCGCCGTTGAACGCTGTGGTGCGGGCATGGCGCCGTACGCCGCCCTGCCGCAGGACGCCCGTGCGCTGGTCAAGGCCGCGGGCCTGGACCGGGAGACCGCCGAGAGCGCCTTCGTCGGCGACCTGATCGCCTCACCGAGCATCGTCCGGGCCCCCGCGTCGTTCTGGACCGCCTACCGCCCGACCCTGGTGGCGCTCGCCGCCGCACGGCCGGAGATCCGCATCCGCCTGCTGGAGATCATGCCGACCGGCCTCGGCACCGGCCGGAAGGCCGACGAGGACTGGCTGACGCTGCTCGCGGAGACCGGCGCGGACGCCCTGCTCACCGACGCGCAGAGCACGGACGGCGTCGACCCCGCGGACTGGCTCAGCCGCTGGGCCCTGCACCGCAAGCACGGCTCGTCCAGTGCGCAGCGCTGCCCGCGCACCCTGGCCCTCGTCGAACGCATGGCCCCCCGGCTGCGCGCTGACGGCCGCCCCGTCGACCTCTTCCAGGGACGCTGGCACGCGGGCGCCGACCTGGACCTGCTCGACGCCTGTGTCGCCCGGGACATTCCCGTCGCCGAACCGGCGGCGGGCGCCAACGTCCACCTCCCGCTGGAGCGCTGGATCGGCGACGACACCCCGGGCCGCCGCGACCTGACGGCCGTCGCGGCCCGCCCCCGCTTGCGCCGGCTGCTGTACGACGCGCTGAACGGCATGAACGGCCACCGTTCGAAGGACTCCGTGCTCGCCGCGATCGCCGCCCACCCGGTGCTCGGCGCCGTGCTCCACGACTGGCTGCGCGATCGCGCCGCGGAACTCACCGGGGCAGCGGGACTGCCCGGCTCGCGAGCGGCGCTCCGGCGCCTGTCGTCCTTCCGCGCGGTCGCCGGCCGGGTCAACCCGCAGGCCATCGCCCGGATCGCCGCCCACGACCTGGCGCCGCTCCTCGGCGCCTCCCTGCGCGCGGGCGTCCTCGACGAACTGGGCTGGCCCGCGCTCGAGGAGACCTACCGGCGACTCGACACCGACCGGAACGACCAGCACCACTGGATGGTCGTCGCCGAGGCCTGGCCCGCCCTGGTCCTCGCCAACCGCCACACGGCCGTCGTGGTCGGCCCCGAGGGGGTGCTGCTCGAACACGAGCTGCGTCTGCCCGCCGACCTGGACCGCTGGCGGCGCCCCCGCTTCCGGTACACCGACGGCGAACTGCTGGTCATCTGGGCGGAGGACCGCAAGCAGCGCGCGTACTGGTCGAACCGCCCCGGCGAACCCTTCACCCTCGGCGGCGAGCAGCTCCCGCAGTGGTGGAACGGACAGGACGTCGGCACCCCGTCGCTGCCCCTGCCCGGCGGCGGCCGCGCCACCGGCGGCCGCACCCTGCACGCGGGCGACACCACCCTGCCGTCCACCCGCCCCGTGCTGGGCGACGGCACCGGGTACTGGCGCCAGGGCAAGCAGGGCCGCGACCACTGCTGGGCCGAGTACGACCCGGCGGGCGGCACCCACGGCCGCGCTTCGCTGCCCGCCTTCCTGCAGTCGGGGATCCGCGAAGGCGCCCGCCTCGTGACCGGGCAGTGCGAGGTCCTGCCGCTGCTGCCGGGCCTGGAGAGCACGCCGTTCGGCACCGACGGCACCGTCCTGGGCCGCTGGGTACGCACCGAGGGACAGGACCCCGACCGCCGGGTCACCGCCGGGACCCCCGACGGACGGACCGTCACCCTGGCCGTCGCACCGGGCCGCCGGGACCACCCCGTACCGCTGGGCGCCCTGCGGCTGCCGGGCGGAGCCGCGCCCCTCGCCGCCGTCGTCGGCGGAGCCGTCGAGCTCTATCCGGCGGGCGCCGTCACCACCGACGCGCTGGGATCGGTCCCCCTGGGAGAGGAGGGCGGCGAGTACGCCGCCGGCACCCGGTACGTGCCGCCGCCCGCGTTCTGGCACGCCCTGCGCCCGCGCGACGAGCGGGGCTCGGCCGCCCTGCGCACGGTCACCGACGCGCAGATCGCGACCCTCCTCGACACCGTCACCACGGCACTGGCCGCGCGGAAGGCCGCGGTCGCCGCCGACCCGTCGTACACCGGTCCCACCTCCGACGAGCTCATCGAGGCAGCCGTCGCCGCGGCGCTCCCCGCGCTGACCGACGCCCGGCTGCTCACCGGCGTGAGCGTGCTCGTGCGGACGGCCGAGCGCCATCGCACCGACATCGCCGCGTACGTAGCGCCCCCGCAGGACGAACCGAACGGCGGGAAGCGGCACGGAGACGGGATGTACGCCGACCACCGGCCCGTCCACGGGGACGACGCGACCCTGACCGCCGCCGTGCACGGGATCGCCGCGCCGGGCAGACACGGCTACTGGGGGCGCGAAGCGAAGTGGAGCGGTCTCCAGCAGATCCTCTCCGTCAACCAGGTCCTGTCCGGCAGGCCCGCCGACGGCAAGCCGCTGCCCGACCCCACCGCGTTGCCCGCACTCGGCGACGGCTGGACGAGCGAGACCCACACCGTCCCCGGCATCGAGCTCGGATGGCTGCCGTTCCTGGACGTCCTCGCCCCCCTCGCCTACCGCGCTGCCGCCCCCACCACCAGCGGTGAACACCGGGAGGCGCTGCTGCTCCTCCTGGAAGCGGTCGCCACCGGCCCGCTCGCCAACCCCGCGGGCGCCCTGCGACAGGTCCTGCTGTGCGAGGAGGACGCCGAGGACCAGGCCGGCAAGAAGCAGCGGATCGGCCAGGTGCTGCGCCGCGGCACCCGCACGGTGGTGATCCTCGGACGGGAGTACACCCGCCGCGACGACCGCGTCCACTGGCTCGCCCTCGACCACGACCCGGAAGGGGCGTTCGGCCAGATCGGCGGCTTCACCCACCACGAGGACCAGCAGTACAGCCCCGCCCTCCCGCACGAGCGCCTGCTCCCGCTGATCCACCTCGTCCGCGAGCGCGGCGCCGCCCCGTGGCGGCCCGAGGCGCCCGTCGCACTCGACGCCGCCACCGGGATGGGGCCCGCACAGGCAGCCCTCCTCGTCGCGGCGGGGACCGGTGACATCGACGCCGCAGGGCTGGCCCTGGTGGGCCTCAAGGCCCGGCAGGCCGAACGGGCCGACGCCCGGCTGAGCGGGCTCGGCCGCACCAACCGGCTGGCACTGCTGGACGCCCTGCTCCCCGCCGACCCCGCCGACCTGTGGGAAACCGGCCCCGACACCGCGTCGGCCGCCAAGACCTGGGCGGAGCGCCTGGGATCGCTGGTCCGGCTGCCCGAGGAACTGGGCGACGTCCTGGCCGGGGTATCCACCGCGTCGGCCGAAGACGTCCTCAACCCCGGCACCACCCCGTGGCTCAGCCGCACCACTGCGATGCGGCTCGACAAGGACGGCAACCTCGTCGCGGAGGACCCGGCCGCGGTCCCCGGCCGCGGCCACCTCACGAGCGCCGTGGCCGCACTCAGCGGGCTCGCCTACGGACTGCCGTACGGCCATCCGCTGCGCGCCCACCTGCCGGCCGGACTCGCCGCGCTGCGCCGGCGCCTGGCCGACCCCGGCCTCATCCTCGACCTGGACGTGGAGTGGACGGAGAAGGGCACCGCGACCGCCGCCCCGCTGCGCACCGCGTACGGCCTGCCCGCCACGGGAGGGGCAGGAGCCGACGGCCTCACCCGGCTCGGCGACGCCCTCGTACTGCGCCCCTGGTACGGCGACACCGAGATGACGCTGGTACGTACGGCCGGGCTCACCGGAGCGGACGATCCCGTCTTCGGGCTGCTCGAAGGGCTGGTCGGCCCTGGCCGTGCCCACTCCCTGGCCGCCGTGCGGGCCCTGCTCGGCGACGAACTCGAACAGGCCGTCCTGGCCGGGTCGGCTCCCGGCGGCTTCACCGGATACGCCCAGGACCCCGCCCGCTCGGTACCGGAGCTGGTCACCGAGGTGGCGGCGACCCACGGGCTGGGCGACGACGCGGCCGTGCTCTACCTGCAACTGCTCGCACTGCCCGACCCGACCGACCGCGACCGCGCCCGGTGGACCGGCTGGACGCCGGGCCGGTCGAAGAAGGCCAGGACCGAACTGGCCGCCACCGGCCTGGTCCTGGAAGCCAAGCGGTCCCGCGCGGGCCGGACCCTGTTCCTGCCCTGCGGCTGGCACGACTTCAAGGCCCCCGCCCTGCCGGTGGAGACCTGGAAGGAGCCCCTCTACCCGCTCCGCGGCCACGCCCGAGCCGTGCCGCACCTGCCGGTGCCCGCCCTGTTCGCCCGCGCATGGGGCCGGGTCAAGGACGGCGACGCCCCCGCATTCGAAGAACTCACCACCCGTGCCACCCGGAAGGGCCGCCGCCGATGACCACCACCCACACCCCTGCTCCCGCAGCCTCGTCCACACCCCCGTCCGCGCCCCCGTCCGCCCGGCAGGTCAGTCCGCCTGAGGACCGCCACGCCACCGAGCTTGCCTTCCTCGCCGCCTACGACGACGGCCCCCGCCCGCCCGCCTGGCGGCTGAGCCCGCGCGCCGTCGTCACCTTCGTGATGGGCAGCGCTGGCGAGGCCCTGCGGCTGCCCGAGGGCGCGGCGCCCGACGGCGTCCCGCGCAAGCTGGTGATCGAGCAGAAGTTCGTCGGCGACCGCGCCCTGGTGGAACGCTGCGTCGTCACCCTCGCAGGCGAGCGCGGGCTGCTGCTCGTCGGCGAACCCGGCACCGCCAAGTCGATGCTCTCCGAGCTGCTGTCCGCCGCCGTGTGCGGCACCAGCGGCCTGGTGGTGCAGGGCACCGCCGGCACCACGGAGGACCAGCTCAAGTACGGCTGGAACTACGCGCTCCTCCTGGCCCAGGGCCCCACCCGGCAGGCCCTGGTCCCCTCCCCGGTCCTCACCGCCATGACACGGGGCGCGGTGGCCCGCGTCGAGGAGATCACCCGCTGCCTGCCCGAGGTCCAGGACGCCCTGGTCTCCCTCCTGTCGGAACGGCGCATCGCCGTCCCGGAACTGGCCGGCAGCGCCGACGCCCTCGCCCACGCCGCACCCGGCTTCACCCTCATCGCGACCGCCAACCTCCGCGACAAGGGCGTCTCCGAGATGTCCGCCGCCCTCAAGCGCCGCTTCAACTTCGAGACCGTAGGCCCCATCGGCGACCTGGACGCCGAGACCGCCCTGGTACGCCGCCAGGCCCACGCGGCCGTCACCCGGGCCGGAGCCGCCTTCGAGGTGGACGACGCCGTCCTCGAAGCCCTCGTGACCGCCTTCCGCGACCTGCGGGACGGGCGGTCGGCCGAAGGCTGGGAGGTCGAGCGCCCCTCCACGGTGATGAGCACCGCGGAGGCGGTGTCCGTGGCCGGTTCGCTGGCCCTGGCCGCCGCGTACTTCCCCGGCGACCGGGACGTGCTGTCCCTGCTCCCCGGCCACCTGCTGGGCGTGGTCCGCAAGGACGACCCGGCCGACGCCGCCCGGCTGCTGGGCTACTGGGACGGCGCGGTGCGCCGCCGCGCCGAGCAGGGTTCTGCGACCTGGCGCACCCTGTGGGACCTGCGCCCGGCCCTGGAGAACTGACGCCATGACCGTTCCGTACCCGGCCGCCGCCACCTCCGCGGAAGCCTCCGCCTCCACGGCAGCCGCCCTGCCCGACTCCACCGCCCCGGGCATGACTCCGGACGAGGCGGTGGCGGCCCTGACCGACCCGGCCGCCCCGTACCTCATCGGCGTGCGCCACCACGCGCCGTCGCTCGCCGCCGTCATGCCGGAACTGCTGGACGCGGCGAAGCCCGAGGTGCTGCTCGTCGAGCTCCCCGCGGATCTGCAGGAGTGGCTGCCCTGGCTCGCCCACGCCGACACCCGGGCCCCCGTCGCCCTGGCCGCCGTCCCCGCCACCTCCGGCAGGGACCGCGCCGGGGACGGGCTCGGGCCCGCCTTCTACCCGTTCGCCGATTTCTCGCCCGAACTCGTCGCCCTGCGCTGGGCCGCCCGCCACGACGTCCCCGTGATCGCCTGCGACCTTCCGCTGTCCGACCCGGCCCGGCACGAGCTCCGGGGCCCGGCCGGGACGGGCCCCGAAGGACCCGGGCTGCGCGAGGCGCTCACCGCACGCCTCACCGGCCGCCCCGGCGAGGACCTGTGGGACCGCCTGGTGGAGACCTCCGCCCCCGGCTCCCCGCCCGAGGCCCTGCGCCGTGCCGCCCTGCTCACGGGCTGGGCACTGCGCCACGACGCCGAACGGGCCGGGGCGGTCGCCGGGTCCGACCTGGCCCGGGAGCACTGGATGCGCGCCCGGATCGACGAGGCCACGGCCGCCGGCCGCCGGGCCGCCGTGGTCGTCGGCGCCTTCCACACCCCGGCGCTGCTCGGCCCCGGGCCCGGCCCGGTGCCGCCCGCGGACGCCCTCCCCGGCGGTCCGCCCTGGACCGTTTCCCTCATCCCGTACACCTATCCGCTGCTGGACGAGCGGTCCGGCTACCCGGCCGGCATCCGCGACCCCGAATGGCAGCACCTCGTGCTGGAAGCGGCGGGCCGTCCGGCCGCCCTGTACGAGGCACTGCTCACCACCGCCGTACGGATCTGCGGCGAACTGCGCGCGCAGGACCACCCCTCGGGACCCGCGGACGCCCGCGAGATCGTCCGGCTCGCGGGCGACCTCGCCCGGCTGCGCGGCCTGCCCGCGCCCGGCCGCGGCGAACTCATCGAGGCCGTGCAGACCGTACTGACCCAGGGCGAACCGCTCGGCCGCGGACGCGCGGTCGCCCGATCGCTGGAACGGGTCCTGGTCGGCACCCGCTCCGGCAGGCCCGCACCCGCCGCCCCGCGCAGCGGCCTGGCACCCGCCGTGGAGGACGAGGTCGCGGCCCTGGGCCTGCCCGGTCCCGCCGACACCGGCCCCGCCGCCCGCGACCTGCGCCTCGACCCCTTGCGCTCGGACCTCGACCGCAGCCGAGAACTCCTGCTGCGCCGCCTGACGGTCTGCGGCATCCCCTACGCCACGTCGACCCCCGTCACGGGCGCCGGCGCAGGCGAGGCCGTCACCACCCGGTGGGAGGTGCGCTGGACCCCGGCCACCGCCGCCATGCTCACCGCCGCCGGAATCCGCGGCGTCACCCCGGCCCAGGCCGCCGAAGGCCTGCTGCGCGAACGACGCCGCGCCGAACAGGACGACGGCGGGCCCACCGCCGCCCAGAGCATCGAGGGCCTCGCGGAAGCCGCCGCCTGCGGCCTGCCCGCGCTGGCCGACGAACGCCTCACCGAACTGGGCGAGGTCGTCCCGGCCACCGGCACGCTGCCCCAACTGCTCTCCGCCCTCGGTCTGCTGGACCGGATCCGGGCCGGCCACGTCGCCGGACTCGGCCCGGACCCCGACCACGCCGCGCGGTCGGCGGCGGCCGGCGAACTGCTCACCTCGGCAGCCGTCCGCCAGGTCGACGGCCTCACCGGCTCCGACGACCCCGACGATGCCCGGGCACTGCTCGAACTCGCCCACCGCGCCGACGTCTTCGGCGGGATCAGGCTCACCGACGCCCTCACCCGACTGGCCTGCGACGGCTCGCCGCTGATGTCCGCAGCGGCCGGAGCCGTCCGCGTCCTGCTCGGCCACGAGGACGCCCACGCCTTCGGCACCGGTACCGCGTCCTGGGTGGACGCGGCCACCGACGCCGCCACCCGGACCGCGCTGACCGCCCGCCTCACCGGCCTGCTCACCGCGGCAGGCCCGCTCCTGGAGACCATGGCCCCCGTCCTCGACCCGGTACTGGACCGGGTCACCGACCTCGCGGACACCGACTTCCTGGACCGTCTGCCCGCACTGCGCGGCGGATTCGACACCCTCAGCCCCGCCTCCCGCGACCGGCTGCTCACGGCCGTCGAAGACCGGCTCGGCGACGCGGCCGGCCCGTTCACCGACACGGACGGCATCGACCCGGCCGCGCTGGCGCTGTGGACCGGCGCCGACCTGGCCGCCCGCGCGACCCTGGCCGGGCTGGGCCTCCTGCCCCCCGCCCTCCCGGCGGACCCCGATGCCCGCGGACCGTACGCGACCCCGCCTCCGGACGGCCGTCACGGCCCCGCCCCATCCGGGGCCTCGGCCGGGAAGGACGCACCCGCGCCGGAGTACATCCTGGCCCCCGCCGACCGCTGGCGCCTGGTGCTCGGCCGCCGCACCGACCAACTGCCCCCCTCGGCGGCGCCGCTGGCCACCGCGCTGGACGAGCTGTACGGCAACGGCCGTGGCGAGGGCTCCCGCGGCGATCTCGGCGCGGGCCACCGCGGCGGCCGGCAGGCACCCTACCCCGGCGTCCGCGAATGGTCCGAGGAACTGTCCGCCCTCTTCGGCCCCGGCATCCGCGAGGAGGTCCTCGCCGCGGCCGCCGCGTCCGGCCGCCGCGACGTCCTGGGCGAACTCGATCCCGCCGACGTCCGCCCCTCCGTCGACCTGCTGCGCACGGTCCTCCAGCACGCGGGCGGCCTCCCCGAGGCCCGGCTCGGCGCCCTGCGCCCCCTGGTCCGCCGGCTCGTCGACGAACTCACCCGGCAGTTGGCCACCCGGCTGCGCCCCGCCCTGACCGGCATGACGCTGCCCCGCCCGAGCCGACGCCCCGGCGGACGGCTCGACCTGGCCCGCACCCTGCGGGCCAACCTCGCCACCGCGCGCCGGACCCCCGACGGCAGCGTCCAGGTCATCCCCGAGCACCCGGTCTTCCGCTCCCGGGCCCGGCGCGCCGCCGACTGGCGGCTGATCCTGGTCACCGACGTCTCCGGCTCCATGGAGGCCTCCACCATCTGGGCGGCCCTCACCGCGGCCGTCCTGGCCGGGGTGCCCACCGTCTCCACCCACTTCCTCGCCTTCTCCACCGAGGTCATCGACCTCACCGACCACGTGCACGACCCGCTGTCCCTGCTGCTGGAGGTACGGGTCGGCGGCGGCACCCACATCGCCGCCGGGCTGCGCCACGCCCGCACTCTGGTGACCGTGCCCTCCCGCACCCTGGTCGTCGTGATCAGCGACTTCGAGGAGGGCCATCCGGTCGGCGGGCTCCTCTCCGAGGTGCGCACCCTCGTCGGAGCCGGTTGCCATGTACTCGGCTGCGCGAGCCTGGACGATGCGGGCCGCCCCCGGTACTCGACGGGCGTCGCCGGGCAGCTCGTCGCCGCCGGGATGCCGGTTGCCGCCCTCAGCCCGCTCGAACTCGCCCGCTGGGTAGGGGAGAAGATCGCATGAACCGGCAGACCCCGCACCTGCCCGCCGTCGCGCCCGCCGTGACCGCCGAGATCGTCGGCGCACTGTCGCCCAGGCTGCGCAAGCGCCTCGACGCGGCCATCACCAAGATCACCGACCGGCCCGTCATCCGCGACGGCGACACCGTACGGATCGCGGTCGACGACGAGACCGGCCTGGAACTCCACGCCCCCGCCGGGGTGGTGACCACGGCGGACGCCATCCGCTGCGGCTGCCTGCTCGCCCCGGACTGCCTGCACCGGGCGGCGATCGCATCCGCCGCGCCGGTGGCCGACCCGTCCTCCGAGCCGTCCTCCGCTTCCTCCTCCGCCCCGGACGCCGGGCAACAACCGTCCCCCGGCCACGACGCCGGAGCCCCTCGGCCGCCGGAGGCCGACGAGAACACGGCCACCCCCGAGCAGCGTGCCGCGGCCCGCTACCTGTGGGCCGCGGGCGCCGCGCTGCTCGATACGGGAATCGAAGGCGCCGGAGCCGTCCTGCAGTCCGAACTGCTGCGGGCGGCCCACACCGCCAAGCTCGGCGGCCTGCCCCGCCCGGCCGCGGCCGCCGTCTCCGTCGTCACCGCGCTGCGCTCCGCCCGCTCCGCCGACCCCGCTCACCGCCTCGCCGACCTCACGGCAGCCGTCCTCGAACTGCTCGCCGCCGCCCACCGGCTGCCCGACGCCACCGGCCCCGAACTGGCAGCCCTGCGCGGCACCGCCCGGCAGACCTACGTACCGGACGGATCCCTGCGCCTGTACGGCCTGTTCACCGAACCCCTGATCACGGCCGGCGGCTACGCGGGCGCCATCACCTGGACCGCCGCCGCCGACGGCCGCCTCCACACCGTCTCGGACATCGCCCCGGGCGGCCCCGGCCGAGCCACGGCGGCGGCCGGGCGCACCGTACGCCTGGGCGACACCGCGCTCACCCACCGCCAGTTGTCCCGCGCCGGGCTCGCCCTCTCGGGGGCCACCGTCTCGCCCACCGGCCGCCTCGGCGCGGGCGCCGGGGTCAAGGCGGTCCAGGCGGCGGGCGCGGCCTGGACGGAGGAACCCATCGCCGCCCTGTGGGCCCGGCCCGCATCCGCACAGGCCGCGCGCGCCCTGCACTCCGAAGCCCCCGGTGCCGACCTGCTCTTCCTCGACGTGACGATCCTGGGCCCCGCCCGCGAAACCGGCGGCGACTGCCTCCTCGCCACGTGCGAGGACCTGACGCTCCGCCTCACCGCGGCCCACGACCATCCCGCGCTGGCGTACCGCGACAACCTCCGGATGCTGACAGCCCTGCCCGGTACGCGCCTGCGCGTCGTCGGCCGCCTCGTTCCGGACTCCCGGCCCACCCTGCAACTCCTGGCGGCCGCCCATCCGGCGGATCCCGCCCGGCGCGTCGACCTGGGCCTGGACCGACTGCAACGTGCCGACCTCCCCGCCACCCCGCCGCCGCCCGCCGCACAGGCCCCCACCGGCGGCGGGGCTGATGCGGCCCCCCTCCACCTCCTGCGCCGCCGCCTCGAACAGGCCGTCGCCGCCGGACGCCCCTTCCTGTCCGTCCCCGGATCGCTGACGGCCGACGCCGGGCAGCTGCGCCGCTCGGCCTTCCCCACCGCCGCCGACCTTCTGGCCGAGCTGCAACGCACCGCGACCCGGCGCGCCCGCGACCCCTTCGGCCGCCTGCTCCCCGCCGACCCGACCGACTTCGCCCGCGCCTGGCTGGGCGCGGCCCTGTACGCCGACGCGGCGGACACCGCGCTGTGTGCGGCGGCGTGGCAGCCGGACCGGTGAGAGCCAGGACGGCGCCGGTGCGGTCCGGGGCCGGGCATCACCCGCAACCACCCGGCACGCACGCTCCCGGCCGACAGCACCATCGAGCGGCTCCAGCAGGCGCTGCACCGGGTACCGCTCGGCACTTCCTACCGTGTGCGGGTGGAGTAGTGGGGGCTGCGGATGTGCCGGGGGCGTGGTGGCATCGGTGGGGTGAAGGATCCATTCGCTTGTGATGAGCCGGCTCTCCTGGCCCGGGCAGGGACCGTGGACCGGGCTGCCGCGCGCCGCTCCGTCGCCTCCAGGGCCGTCGGTGCCGCCGATCTCGACGTTCTGCTGGACATCCTGGGGCTGAGGCCCGAGGACGACCCTCCGGAAGAAGGCCGGCCCTGACCGGACGGACCCGGGCGTCGGGGAAGTGAGCGTGCGGCGTGCGGCGTGCCTACGGGGGAATGGCCGGGTGGCAGAGGGACACCTGCGCTGTTCCGCCGGCGGCAGAACAGCGGCCGGACCGGGCCCGACGGTCACTACGGTCCCGTCTCATGACGACGATCACGACGCGTACGGTCGAGTACGCGGCCGACGGCCTGACGATGATCGGGCACCTCGCGCTCCCGGCCGGTACCGACCGCCGGCCCGCGGTGCTGCTCGGACCCGAGGGCATGGGGCTCAGCGACGTCGAGCGCCGCCGCGCCGACGCCCTCGCCGAGCTGGGATACGTAGCCCTGGCCTTCGACCTTCACGGCGGGCGCTACCTGGGCGATCCCGAGCAGATGCTGGCCCGCTGCCTGCCCCTGCTCGCTGATCCCGACCGGATGCGGGGCATCGGCCACGCCGCGCTCGACGTGCTGCGCACCGAACCGCGCACCGACCCCGACCGCATCGCCGCCGTCGGCTACGGCACCGGGGGAGCCATCGCACTGGAACTCGGGCGCGACGGAGTCAACCTGCGCGCGATAGGGACGGTCAACGCGACCACCACAGGCCGACCGGGCGAGGCAGCGCGCATTCGCTGCCCGGTGTGGGCCGGGGTCGGGTCGGAAGACCCGATCATGCCGCCGGAACAACGGAACGCGTTCACCGCCGAGATGCAGGCAGCGGGCGTCGACTGGCGCCTCACGGTCTACGGCGGCGCCTTGCACGCCTTCCACCACCCGCCGGTCGACCATCCCACGGTCCCCGGCGTCGGCTACCACCCACAGCACGCACGACGAGCCTGGCGCGACCTCGTCGACCTGCTCACCGAGTGCCTGCCCGTGACGGAGGACCGGGGAGCATGACGGAGGAAGACTGAACCCGACCTCAATGCGTTGCGGGTCTGTGTACCGGGGGCAACCCCGTACACAGACCCGCTCGCACGAGGCGATCAGGCCGCTCGGCAGGCCTATCGCGACAGGATCTCCGACGTCCGGGCGAACCACGAGGACGTGCGGCAGGGGCCCTACAACCCGGACGGCGGCGGCTCCGACGACTACTTCTTCTACCGCAAGGGCGAGGATCTGTTGATCACCAAAGCGGACGGCGAGTTCGTCACCCTCTTCCCCATGGACAAGGGTCCGACCAAGTGGTACTCGAATGCCACTCCGATGACCTGCGGCTGCAAGAAATGAGCGACCAGCAGATCTGCGCCCTCCAGGGAGCGACCCTTATGGCCGCCTTCGCCCTGAGGTGCTTGCCCGAGGGTGATGATTGGCGGGCGGAGGGGATCGAGCTGGTCCTCGCGTCGGGCGGCTCCGTGGTGCTGTGGAACGGAACCGATTGGACGCTGAAGGTCTCGGTCGGCGGTTGGCCCGCACTGCCCGACTGGGCCCGGCCTCCCGAGGCCTGGCTGTTCGAGCCGCTCGCCGATCAGGTCAAGCCGAAGCTCAAGCAGACCCCGTTGGAAGCCGTGTATTTCGGCGGCCTCGGGACTGCGGGTCGGATAGAGGTCAGGAACTGTCCTATATCGCCTCTAGGCTGCAGTTCATGCAGAAACACGAGGACGGCGTCGAGATCCTTGTCCCCGCGAGCCCGGCCGAGCTGGAGGCGTGGCTCGAGGAGCATCACGGGGAGCGGACCGCGCTCTGGGTCAAGATCGCCAAGAAGCACACCGGCATCCCGTCGCTCACCTGGGAAGAGATGGTCGACACGGTGCTCTGCTTCGGCTGGATCGACGGTCTGCGGCGCGGCTTCGACGACACGTACTTCCTGCAGCGCACCACACCCCGCCGCCCCCGCTCGCCCTGGTCACAGGTGAACGTCGACAAGGCCGAGGCCCTGATCGCCGAGGGGCGGATGCGCCCCCGCGGCCTCACCGAGGTCGAGGCGGCGCGTGCGGACGGTCGCTGGGTGACGGCATACGCTTCGCAGAAGAACGCCACGGCACCGCCGGATCTCGTCGAGGCGCTCGACGCGAACCCGGCGGCGCGGGCGTTCTACGAGACGCTCGGCAAGTCCGACCGGTTCGCCCTCTACCTCAGCCTTGTCACCGCCCGCACCGAGAAGACCCGACTGGCCCGCCTGGACCGGATGATGGCGGCGATGGCGAGGTCGGAGCGGCCGACATGATCAACCGTACCGGCGGGCCATGAGGCCGGCCAAGGAATCCGGTCGGAGCTCGCGGTCCCGGTTTCCGGTCGGAGCCCGCCGAGCGGACGTTGGTCCGGTACTCGGCCAAGCCCCGGCTAGAGGTCGTAGCCGCCGGAGACCTCGATGTTCTGGGCGGTGACCCAGGCGCTGTCCTGAGAGAGCAGGGTGGCGATCATCGCACCGACGTCCTCGGGCTCACCGACCCGGCCGAGGGCGGTCCGGGCCGCCAGGGCCGGGATGACCTCGGGGAACCGTTCGAAGGCGTCACCGCCGAGGCGCGTGCGGGTGGGCCCGGGGGAGACGGCGTTCACCCGGATGCCCCGGACGCCGAGTTCCTTGGCCAAGTAGCGGGTCAGCACATTGAGGCCGCCCTTCATCGAGGCGTAGGCCGAGTAGCCGGGCTCGGGGCTCGCCGCCGCGGCCGAGCTGCTGCTCGTAAGGACGATCGCTCCGCCGTCCGTCATCAGCGGCAGCAGGCTCTGGGTCAGGAAGTAGGGGCCCTTCAGGAGGACCCGCACCAGGCCGTCGAAGAGCTCCTCGGTCGTGTCCTCGAACATCGCCATCTGGGCGGAACCGGCGTTGTTGACGAGGTGGTCGAAGGTGTCCCGCCGCCAGGTGGTGTGCAGTGCGTCAGTGACGGCCCGGCGGAAGGCGGGGAAGGTACCGGTGTCGGCCAGGTCCAGGGGCAGCGCGACGGCGGTGCCGCCGTCCTTCTCGATCGCGGCCACGGTGTCGAGCCCGCCCTGCTCGTTCCCGCCGTAGGTCAGGATGACCCCGGTTCCCCGCCGGGCGATCTCGATCGCCGCGCTCCGCCCGATCCCGGAGCTGGCACCGGTGACGATGGCTACCTTCATGATGATCCTCCTCGGCCGTCCATGGACTCTCTGCTGCCTTCATCTCCATTCAATGACTTTGACCTGCGAGGACGCTAGAACGATCCGATCGATGACTTGCACGATCCTCCTGCCAACGGGAATCAGCGATCGGTGGCGTGCTGGAATGGGGGCATGTGCCTGGAAGAGCTCCGCACCCTGCTGGCCCGGCACGCCCGGGCCGACTGGACCACCCCGATCGACGGGGTCCTGATCTCGAAGGTGGACCGGTCCGACCCGCCGGCCCCCTCGACCTCCGGGACCGTGCTGGCCGTCATCGCCCAGGGCACCAAACGCCTCGCACACGGCGACCGGATCTTCGAGTACGGGGCGGGACAGTACCTGGTCGCCTCGGTGGACCTGCCGGTCACCGGTCAGTTCATCGGAGCCACTCCGCAGTTCCCGGCCCTCGGGTTCGGTCTGACCCTGGAGCCCTCCGCCGTCGCCGAGCTGCTGTTGCGGGCCGGGCCCGGGGACACCCCGCGGGGCGGTGGGACCGCACGGCCCGGCATCGCCGTCAGCGACGCCCCGCAGGCGCTGCTCGACGCGGTGGTCCGACTGCTGCGCCTGCTCGACGAGCCCCGCGACCGGACCATGCTGGCCCCGCTGGTGAAACACGAGATCCTCTGGCGGCTGATCACCGGGGAGCAGGGCGGCGCGGTGCGCCAGCTCGGTCTCGCCGACAGCAGTCTCAGCCATGTCTCGAGGGCCGTGCGCTGGATCCGGGAGCACTACGCGGAACCGTTTCGCGTGGAGGACCTGGCGCGGCTGTCCGGGATGAGCGTCTCCGCGTTCTACCGGAACTTCCAGGCGGTGACGGCGATGAGCCCCATCCGGTTCCAGAAGCAGATCAGGCTGCAGGAGGCCCGGCTGCTGCTCGCCACGCACCCGCGCGATGTCACCGGGGTCGGGCATCAGGTCGGGTACGACAGCCCGTCGCAGTTCAGCCGCGAGTACCGCCGCCAGTTCGGTGCACCTCCCAGCGAGGACGCGACCTGCCTGCGCGCACCCGCCCCCGCCCTGCCCTGATCGGCGATGCCCGGGGGGATCGACCGGGCCGGGCCCCGGCCCCGGTGACCGTGTTCCGCGCTCTCCGGTCAGGGGGTGTGGAAGCGGACCTCGGGCGTGTCGGCGGACGGGCCGTCGAGGACGGGCCGGGGCAGGCCGCGCAGATGCTGGTCGAGGAACGCAGCCACGTAGCGGCGGGTCAGTTCCACGGAGCGGGTACCGGGCAGCGGGGCGTCCGGGTCGGGCAGGCCCAGCTGGTCACCGATGACGGGGAAGTCGGTGAAGGTGAAGTGGCCGGAGTCCGCGAAGGTGAGCCAGCGCTTCCAGCCTTCGAGCTTGGGCCATTCCCGGTCCCAGGAAGTCATGTCCCCGCCGGGGGCGTTGTTCTGCGCGCCGATCAGCATGAACGGGCGCCCGCTGAGTCCGGCGTCGGGGACGGGGGTGTGGAAGCCCCCGTCGAGATTGATTCCGGCGCGGATTCTGCTGTCGACGGCCATGGCGGCCACTGCGGACGCCCCGCCGATCGAGTGGCCGGCCATCGCGATGCGGCCGCGGTCGATCACGTCGGCGTGGCGCCAGGCCGGGCGGGGGCCGGTGAGCCGGTCGAGGAGGAAGGACGCGTCGAGGGCGCGGGTGTCGGTCACCTTGCGGTAGCCCGCCTCCCCGCCGGTCTGTTCGCAGGCCAGACAGGTGAGCACCCGGCCCCCGGGGAAGGCCGTACCGACGCTTTCGTAGGCGTGGTCGACGGCGGCCACGACGTAGCCGCGCGAGGCCAGGTCCTCGGCCAGGGAGGTGAGGGTGGCCCGGTGGGCGGTGAAGCCCGGCGAAAGGATCACCAGGGGACGACGGCCGTCGACGGGCCGGGCCCCCGGCCTGGAGTGGGTTTTCGTGCCCGTCAGGGTCTCCACCGGGATCGCCCGGTCCAGTCCGCGGGAGATGAGCAGATTCCGGGCCTCCTCGTCGGTGAGGTAGCGCCCGGGGGCCGCTCCGGTATGGGGCCGGGCCGGGTAGCTCATGGTCACCATGAGCTCGCGCGGACCCGATCCGGACCACGGGTCGGTGCGGCTGCGGTCCACGAGGTGGAGGGTGTCCCGTCCCACCGGGAACGGTCCGGTGGGACGGGGGAGTTCCGGCGCGGAGGTACGGGGGCTCTGCGCCCCGGGGGCGCTGCCGGGCGCGGCCGCGATGCTCGCGGCGGCGAGCGGGAGCGGCAGGAGCAGGGCGAGTAAGGCGCAGGCGGTGACGGTGATTCTGCGTCGGTTCATGGCGACGAGGCTATGCAGGCCGTCCTGGCGGATCGTCACCGTTCAGGAGGACCGCCCCTCCCACCTCAGGAGGGTACCGCCTACGCCCGAAGTCGCATTACTGGCAGCGCCGTTGATGTCACACCGGCCTCGCGCTTGCGCTGGTCGACCTGGTCGCCTGGTCGCCGCCGCCGTCCACGATCCCGCCCCCGTCCGGGCACGGTTGCACCCGCCCGTGAGCCGCGGGTGTCAGGCGGGCTCTTCGGTGGTGCGGGAGTCGGTGAGCGTGAGCGCGCCGCCCGCCGCGATCAGGCCGACGACGGCCGCCAGCACGGCATAGGTGATGCGCTCGCCGTGGAAGAACGATGCCACGAGCTCGGCGCTCCAAGTCCCCTCGGGGAGCTGAGTGGTGACGAGCACGGCGATGAGGGTGCCGACGACGGCGGTGCCGATGCTGCTTCCGACCTCCTGGGCGGTGTCGTTGAGCGCCGTGCCGATCGACGTGCGGTTGCTCGGCATGGCGTCGACGAGGGCGATGGCACAGATGGTCATGACGGTGCGCAGCCCGATGGTCATCACGATCATGCAGAGGGCGATGGCGAAGTAGCCGTGGGAGACGCCCCACGAAAGTCCCGCCAGTGAGCCGGCAAGGCAGGCGGCGCCGGTGAGGCAGGCGGTGCGGTGGCCGAACCTTCCCGCCAGCCATTCGGACAGGGGCGTCGCCGCGATCATGGTCATGATGATCGGCAGGTTGGCCAGGCCGGCCCGTACGGGGCTCCAGCCGTAGGCGTACTGGAAGTGGAGGATCAGTCCGAACATCACGGCGGCCATCGCGATGGACGTACCGATCTGCGCGATGGCGGCGCCGCGGACGGTGCCGTTGGAGAAGAGGCGCAGGTCCAGCATGGGCGAGGTGCTGCGGTGTTCGTGCCGTACGAACGCGATGCCCGCGCCGACCGCGCCAAGGACGGACGCGAGCGTGACCGCGGAGAGCCAGCCGTGCTCGACGCCGCTGGTCAGCGAGTAGCAGGCGAGGCCGATGGTGGTGACGCTCAACGCCGCGCCCGGCAGGTCGAGCTTGTCGCGGGTCAGGTCCTGCGGCCGGTCGGCCGGGACGCCGAGGCGGACGCCGATGGCCGCGATCAGCGCGATCGGGGCGTTGACGATCAGGAGCCACTGCCAGCTGACGTGGGCCAGGGCCGTGCCGCCCAGCAGCGGGCCCAGTACGAAGCCGGACATGCCGACGATGATCATCAGCGTCATCGCGCGCATCTGCAGCTTCTTGTCGTCGAACAGCCGGAAGACCAGCGAGTTGGTGATGGGGGCCATCGCCGCGGCGGCGATGCCGAGGCCGGCGCGCAGGGTGATGAGCTCGCCCGCGCTGTCGACCGCGACGACGCCGAGGCTCAGCAGACCGAACACCGCCAGGCCGACCAGCAGTACACGCCGGCGTCCCAGCCGGTCGGCCATCGATCCCGCCGTCAGCAGCAGGCCGCCGAAGGTCAGTGAGTACGCGCCGGTGACCCACTGCAGTGCGGTCGTGCCGCTGCCGAGGTCACGTCCGATCGTGGGCAGCGCGATAGAGAGCAGCGTGTTGTCGACCATCTCGACGAAGAAGGCCAGGCAGAGCGCGGCCAGGGGTATCCATGCCGCGCGCAGGGACGGATAGGTGCGTGGCGCGGCGGCCTCGGTGGCGCTGGTGGTGGTCATGGCGGCCTCCTCTCGGAACGTCGCCGACGATCGAACGACGTTCGACAATAGAACGAGGTTCGATAAATCTGCAAGCTGTGATTTGATGGGCACCATGACAGGCCCGCGCCAACGCCCCGCCGACCGTCCTTCCCGAGGACGCCAACGCGCCTCGCACTCCATCGAGACCGTCCTCACCGCGGCCGTGGCCCTGCTCGACGAGGCGGGCGAGCCGGCGCTGACGCTCCGTGCCCTCGCGGCGCGGCTCGGTACCGGAGTCGGCAGCATCTACTGGTACGTCTCCGGCAAGGACGACCTGCTCGACCGCGCGGTCGACCATGTGCTGGGCGGGGTGCTGACCGCCATCGAGGGGCAGACCGGCAGCGCGGATCCGATCGACGACCTGCGCGTGATGGCCGTCAGGATGTTCGACGCGATCGTGGACCGCCCCTGGCTGGGCGCGCGCTTCATGCGCAACATCGACGTCCAGGGCAACTCGCTGCGCCTCTACGAGGAACTGGGCCGCCAGACACTGCGCCTCGACCTCACACCACGGCAGCGGTTCCACGCGGTGTCGGCGATCGTGGGCGTCGTGGTCGCCAACGCCGCCGACATGGGCCAGGAGCCGCCCCAGCAGGTACTGGACGGGACCGTGGACCGCGACGAGTTCCTCGGGCGCTACGCCGAGACGTGGCGTGCGCTCAACGCGCAGGAGTATCCCTTCGTGCACGACATCGTGGAGGAGTTCGACGGGCACGACGACAAGGAGCAGTTCCTCGCAGGCCTGGAACTGACCCTGGCAGGCCTCCGCCTCCAGGCAGGAGCCTGAGCCTTCCGCACCTGCTCCTCTCGGGAGAAGGTTCTTGGACGGCGCGCTGACGGCGGTCGCGGAGCTGGTGTCGAAGGCGGTGCGCCCTCGGCCTGCCGGGACTGCGACAGGTCGCCGTCCTTGAGCGGTCGCCGGACGGACGGCACGAATCCGAGTCGAAGCCGGGCGACGTAAAACCCGCTGGCTGTCGGTGTCCCCTGCTGGAACGATCCTGGAATGACCGACCACCGAGACGCCGCCGTCCTCCGGCTGTGGGGTCGCCAACTCTACGAGCGTCAGGGCGAGCCACTGGCCTGGGCGGAGGCGGTCCTGGAGGCCACTGGTCGCACGCCGGCCGCCGTCACCGCGGCGATGTCCGGCCGCTTCGACGCCCTCGCTGATTCCCCGTCGGACCGAGCATGTCTCCTGTTCCGTACGGTCGCCAAGCTGGCCGCGAACCTTCGGGGCGACGGCCAGTACGACGCGGACGTCGGCACCCGAATCGGCCCACTGGCCCTGCGGCTGGCCGAGCTCGAACCACCGCTCGCCGGCCCGCTCGGGGACGCACTCGGCCACTCACCGGACGGTCCGGCATCCCTCGTCACCGTGCACGCCGCCGAGTTGAGCGGGAACCGCACGATCCGGCTGCGGGCGATCGACGCCCTGCTGGAGTGGGCCGAGCTCGGCCATCCGCAGGCCCGGGCGGCCCTGTCCGAGATCGCCTCCGACCACCGGACGCAGGACGTCACCGTCTGGACCAAGGCCCTCAACCGGATCGCCCTGTTCGGCGACGCAAGCGTCGAGCCGGGCCTCCTGCGCGCGCTCGCCGACACCGGGCACCGCGGGGTGCGGTGGTCGGCGCTCGCCTGTGCGGAACTCGGGTTCCGCCGGGCCGTTCCGCTGATCATCGACCTGCTGGAGCATCCCGATCCGATGGTCCGCGAGGGTGCCTGCGAGGCGCTCGGCATCTTCGGGGAACCGGCCGCCGTACCCGCCCTGGCAGCCCGGCTGGACGACGGGGCCAACCGGGTAGGCAGCAGGGCCGCCCTGGCGCTCGGCCAAATCGGCGGCGACCGGGCACTGGCCGTGCTCTGGCAGGCCATGGTGGAACGCCGGAAGCCGAAGGCTGGTCATCTCGCCTCGGCGATCGCCGCCTTCGGCCCGCCGGTGGTGGACGACCTGATCGCCCTCACCGGCGATCCCGATCCGGACCTGCGAGCACTGGCCTGCCGCGCTCTCGGCTCCACCGCCGACGACCGGGCCCTGCCGGCACTGGAACGCCTCGCCGCCCACGACCTCGCCGGAACCGCCCTCGGAGGCCGCGTGGCAACCGCCGCCAAACAGGCACTGCGGACCGCGCACCGCATCCGCCCACGCACCGCATCGACCTGAGCTCGACGCTCGTCTCGACGGCCCTGCTCTTCCCCCTCCCCCCCACGACCCGCACCCCCTGGGCGAGCTCGCCGCCCGCATCACCGGGCGAGCCCGGCCGACCACTCGACTGCTCGCCACGGTGTCAGTGGGCCGGGCTATTCTTCCGGGCACCGCACACCGACCGTGAGGACCACCAGAAGTGACCGGCCAGTCCGCCTTCCCGCTGCCCTTCCAGACCTCCCGTTCCGCGGCGTTCGCGATACCCCGGACGCTGCGTGAGCTGCAGATGATGGAATGCAGCTCGCACCTGCGCGCCAAGCCCGCGTGGTTCGACAAGATGAAGGACGCCGACATCGTCGCCCGGTGGACGCAGGAGGCCGTGGAGCAAGGCCTGACCGGAGCTCAGATGCGCTACGTCCTTGCCGAGCTCGGGCACTACGCCGCGTTGCGCGACGCGCGCACGGGCATCGAGGTGTCCGCGGTCGACGGGGTCTGGCAGTCGGACACCCTCGTCGACGAGGAGCTCGGGTCCCGGCTGCGTGACGCGGTCCGGGTCCTGGAGGAGGTCCCCGAAGAGGAGCGCGACTGGCATCCCGGATCCGGCGGCCAGGTGCTGGATCTCGTACACCCCTCCCTGTTCTGCCTGGTGAGGGAGGCGAGCGGACGCCCCGAGCGGGCCTGGCAGAACCCGACGAACCACTACTCGAAGTACGAGTTCTCGGAGAGGTTCCAGTGGCTGCCCACGGACGTCGATGTCACCGACGACGGCGCCGTCGCCTTCCGCTCGTACGTCAACAACGTCCACCCCGAAGCGCACCGCGCACTGGCGAACGTCCTGCCGGACGTGCTGGCGCGCCTGCTCCCGCTGTTCGAGAACGTGCTCACCGATCTGCTCCACCCGCGGCCCCTGCGGATCGAGGCCGATCCCTACGGCTGGTACGACTCGGAGCCTGAGTATCCGACCCGGTCGGCCTACAGCGACGACGCTGCCCACATGGATGCCCGCGATGCCTGGGAAGCGGCCTACGAGGCCTGGCGGGAGGACCGCAGTCCGATCGTCCCGGACGCCCCTGCCTACAGCCCGCCCGCGGTGCCCGACGCCTCCACCCGGGTCGACCTGCGGGGGAGCAGGCTCCAGGTCATCGTCAAGCTCGCCACCGTCCACCTCACCCCGGACCGGCCCGAGTACCCCGGCGGTTCCTGGCACGTCGAGGGCATGCTGAACGAGCGGATCGTCTCGACCGGCATCTACTACTGGGACAGCGAGAACACCACCGAGAGCCGGCTGGGTTTCCGGGCCGCGCTTGACGACCCGAACTACGAGCAGAACGACGATGCCGGATTGCGGGAGGTCTACGGCCTCCAGGACGAGGACGCGCTGAATCAGCCGCTCGGCTCGGTACCGACCCCGGCGGGCCGTTGCCTGGCGTTCCCCAACGTCCTGCAGCACCGCGTGGACGCGTTCCGCCTTGATGACCCCACCCGCCCGGGACACCGCAAGATCCTCGCGTTCTTCCTGGTCGACCCGGCGCAACGGATCGTCTCGACCTCCGACGTACCCCCGCAGCAGCCTTGGTCCGACGCGTCGACCATGACGCTGGAGCAGGCGAAGACGTACCGCGAGGAACTCATGCGGGAACGGAAGTTCTTCGTGGACGAACACAACGAGCAGCTCTATGAGCGGGAGTTCTCCCTCTGCGAGCACTGAGCCGCGAGCTGACTCGTACCGGGCCCGTCGGCCGGGCCGCCGCCGGTCGGCGGCCCGTGCCCACCGGATGATCCTCCGCCCGGAGAGCCGGCGCCGGACGCCCCGGTGGCAGCGCGCGGCGGCACGGCCGTCGAAGCGGCACCGGAGAGGGCGGGGCGGCCGAGGCCGGCTCCCTTCGGCCCGTCTCCGCAGTCGGGCGAGGGTTGATCCTTCGTGGACGGGGCAGGCGGCATGGTGTGAGACGTCCCGCTTCCGGTCGTTCTCCGGCCGGTTTCATGATCGCCCGGTATGGTGCTCTACCGGGGCCGGCGTGGCGGGCCGAGCGGTCTAAAGGAGGCACGGTGCGGACGGCGCGGACGTTGGCGAGTCTGGATGAGGTTACGCTCGGTGACCACGTCTGCCGGTTCATGGATCCCTCCGGCACCCTCCTCTCGGAGACGCGGGCGTACGTGGCCGACGGCGCCCTCTACGGGGACAAGGTCGTGGTGATCGGGTCGCCCGGTACTGCTCCGCTCCCGCGCGACTGCGCGTCCGTGGCCTCGGTGGTCCTGGACCTCCCCGGGCCGGCGGCCGCGTCGTCGCTGTTGACCGCCGTCCGCCGGGAAGTCCGTACCGCCGCCCGTGAGGGATTCCGTTCGGTACGGGTCCTCACCGAGCCCACGCCGGTGGCGCTGCACGGCGGAGTCGAGGAGCTGCTGGCGCAGGAGCTGAAGCTCGACGAGTTCGCGGCCGAGAGCGGAGCGATCGTGGTGTGCGCGTTCCACCCGTCGCTGTGGGACCCGCTGGCCCTGGAGCGGGTGGCGTGCGTGCATCCGCACGAGGTGGGCAGACGGGCGGTGCGTCCGGCCTTCCGGATGTTCAGCACGGGCACGGACGAGTGGAGCGTGGACGGCGTGATCGACTCCGAGGGCGCGGACGCCTTCAACACGGCCGCGAAGGCCGCGATCGTCCACGCACCCGCTCTGAGGCTCCGCTTCGATGCCCTGGAGATGATCGACGCGGCCGGGATGCACGCGCTCGTCGACGCCGCCCGCCATCTCCCGGACCGGCGGATCCTCGTCAACGGTGCGAACGAGACCGTGCGCCTGTGCTGGAAACTGGCGGGATACGCGCATGAGGGCGTTCCGGTGGTGATGGGGCCATGACCACGACGCTGCCCCCGACTCCGTCGGGCCGGAAGGAAGCCGGCTTCCGGCACGAGCTCTACCCCTACCGCGGCGAACAGGACTTCCTGGCCGGCACCCTCGGCTTCATCCACGAAGCTCTCGAGGGAGGCGAGGCGGTCGTCGTCGCCGTCCCCTCCGACAAGACCGTCCTGCTGCGCGACGAACTCGCCGACGAACCCGCGGTCACCTTTGTCGACACGGTCACGGCCGGACCCAACCCCGGGCGGCTCGTCGCCGCCTGGACGGCCTGGATGACAGAGCGCGGCGCAGGTGAGACCCCGGTACGGGGCATCGGCGAGACGGCCTGGCGACAGGCCCGCAACCCCGCGCACCTCGCGGAGCTGCGCTACCACGAATGGCTGCTGAACCGGGCCTTCGCGCGCAGTTCCACCTGGTCGATGCTGTGCCCCTACGACGACACCGACGAGGACCCGGACGCCCTGGCCGCCATCTCCCGCTGCCACCCGCTGATTCGCCGCAACGACATGTACGCGCCCAACGAGGACTACCTCGCGGGCGAGGACTACGCCTTCGATGCCCTGACCGGCCCCCGCGAGCCGTCCTTCGAGCTCAGGTACACACACGGGGACCTGGCCGTCGTCCGCTCGAAGGTGTCCCAGAGCGCGTCGGAGGCCGGCGTGTCCGAGGACCGGCTGGGCCAGCTGGCGGTCGCCGTCACGGAGATCGCGACGAACAGCATCCGCCACGGAGGCGGCCACGGCACCCTGCGCGCCTGGACCCAGAACGCCACGTTCCTGTGCGAGTTCCGCGACGCCGGCTACATCAGCGACGTCATGGCCGGACGTACCCGTCCCTCCGAAGGCCAGATCGGCGGCCGCGGGCTCTGGCTCGCCCACCAGCTCTGCGACCTCGTCGAAATCCGCTCCACCCGCGACCGGGGCACCACCGTCCGCCTCCACATGGACGCGGAGCAGTAGCCGACCCGCGACCAACCGGCTTCCTCCCCCTCCCGGCCGGCGCGCAGGCCCGGCCGGCACGCCCTCGTGGTGGCCTCCCCGGGCGTTGTGCTGCTGAGGGCGTCAGCGTGCCGCAGCCCTGGACGGCAGCTTGTGCGCGAGGACGTCGAGTCGCTCGATGGAAGGCGGCTGCGCGAACAGCTCGCCGACTCGTTGCATCAGGGCCGCGGCCAGTCGGCCTTCGAGGTGTGCCTGGCGTGTGGAGGCGTCGGGGAAGACGTCGAAGATCGCGAAGGCGGTCGCGTTCAGGCGCACGGCGAACCAGGCAACGGTGCCGGGCTCCTCCTGCGCGACGCCGAGGCCCTCGCGGAGTAAGTCGGCGGGCCTTTACGGGTTCAGCTGCCAGATGGACGCGTTGAGGGCGGTCGCGAAGGCCACCCACACCAGGTAGGGGACCAGCAGGAACGCAGCAGTGCGGCTCAGCCGCCAGAACAGGACGACCGTGGTGGCGAGCGCGGCCAGCAGCAGGACGATGTCCAGCAGGGCGACCCCGAACTGGCGGGCCGCGAAGAACAGCGGGGTCCAGGCCAGGTTGAGGACGAGCTGCACCGACCACCACATGTGGGCCCGCCGCACGTGCGGACGATCCGGTTGGCGTCCGACGAGCCAGGCCGCGACGGCCATCATCCCGTACAGCACCGTCCAGACGGGCCCGAACAGCCAGGCCGGCGGGGCCCAGCCGGGCCGGACCAGGGCCGCGTACACCTCACCCGCATCGGCGGAGGCCAGCGCTCCGAGTGCCGCGACGCCGTAACTTACGGCGAGGTAGCCCGCCAGGGCCCACCACTGCCTCGAGTGCGGGCGGGCCGCAGCCGGCATCGGTGCTGGTGTCCCGGAGTGTGCCACGGCCGGCTCCCGTTGTGCTCGGTGACTTCTGACGCGCAGCGCGGCCTGTATGCGCCGCGGCCCGACATCTCTTCCGCGCGGATACGGCTTCGTTGCTGCTTGCCTCCTCTTCTCCTGCCGAGCCGCTGCCGGATGCGCAGGCGGCCGGTCCGGCAGCGGCTCGGTCGGGCATCACGGGCATCACCACCCCCGCGTACCCGGTGCGCCCTTGAACGGCCCTTTGACCTCGGAGGTGATCCAGCCCCCATAGAAGTCTCCGGGCTGCGCGACCACCTCCTCGTCCCCGACCCGGCAGCTGTCCACCCGGGACGGGTAGAAGGCCAGAAAGCCGCAGAGCACGGCAAATCCGGGGGAGGGATCCTCGTAGCTCCATGCCACGTCAGGGACCCCGGCGCTGCCTCCGATCCGCAGGTCCCAGTACGTGGCGGCGCCCTTCCACTCGCACCACGTTCGGGTACCGGACAGCCGGAGTAGATCTTGGCGCGTGTCCTGGGGCGGAACGTAGAAGACCGGGGGGTGGCTGGTCTCCAGCACCCGGACCGAGCGGCGGGTGTCGGCGATGCGGACCCCGGCGAAGTCGACGACCACGTGACGGTCGTCCGCCTCGAGCCGCGGCGGCCGGGGGTAGTTCCACACGGACTCGGCGGGTCGGCCCGATCTCCCGGTCGCGTTCAAAGCCGTTCCCCCCGGTCCGGCCCGGACGCAGGTGCACGGTCGTCCATGTCGGTCCCCTCGGCCTACAGGCCGGCGATCCGTGCCACGAAGAAGCCCGCCACGAGGACGGTGCCGAGCACGATCAGCCCCAGGAAGAACCAGGGGTGCTCCCAGATCCCGCCGTCAGGTCGTTCCTGGTGCGCTTCGGCCGTGGAGCCCTCCGCCGACGGCGTTTCCTCCGGCATAACAGGACGGGCGCTCATGGTGCCTCCTCCGCCAGACGAGGTCGTACCTACTCCTCAACCGTCCGGCGCCGGCCGCCCGACCGCACCTCGCACCGTTCGTGCACCGCTTGAACCCCGCCCCGGAGATCAGGGCTCCGCGGTTGGGAATGGAAGCCGCCTGCGCGACGATTGCCTCGAGGTCAGGCCATCAGGGCGGTCAGTTCCCGAGCGGCGCGTCGGGGGCCGTGTGCGTGTACGTGCCCGCGCAGTTCCTCGAGGGCGTCCCCGGGGGCGTCCAGAAGTGCGGAGACCGCCCGGCCCGCTTCCTTCGGGTCCAGCCGGTGCGGGTCGAGGCACAGGCCCGCGCCAGACCTTTCGGCGTCGTGGGCGACGGAGAACTGGTCGCTGGAAAAGGGGAGCACGAGGGCGGGCACGCCTGCGGCCAGGCACTCGGTGAAGGAGTTGTTGCCACCGTGGTGGACCATGGCGTCCACGTGCCGGAGCAGTGCCTGCTGCGGTACGGTCGCGGCCACCGCGACCCGGGGGCCCGCCAGACCCGCCAGTGCCGCTGCCTGGTCCCCGGCCGCGAGGATCACCGACGTGTCGGGACGCTCGGCGAGAATGCCCCGGGTCACCGACTCCAGTACGTCCCCCCGGGCCGACAGGAACGTCCCCAGCGCGACCAGCACCAGGCGCGGGCCCGCTCGGCGCAGCCGGACCACCTCGGCGTTCCAGAAGGGACCCGGGTCGAGCGTGCCGGTGGGGGTGAGGTGCCCGCTGAACACGTAGGCCGGGCCTTCGGGGCGTCGGGGCAGCCAGTCGAGCTGCGGATAGTTCAGTACGACGGCGTGGGGGGAGCAGAGAGCGAACGCCCGGCGCGGTACCGGTCGGTGCGGAGCGTGGCGGGCGATGAACCGTGCGAACAGCGCGGTGAAGGAGAAGTCGTTCGCCTGCGCCTCTCCACGCAACGTCTGCAGGTCCGCGGCGGTCGGCCGCACCGCCTGCGGCCAGGCGTAGGGAACGCCGAACAGGGCGCCCGGTTCGGCCGGCAGATAGCTGGGATGGCCGGGGCAGAAGGTCGCGTACGGCAGGTCCAGACAGTGCAGGGCCAGTGTTGCGGCGTAGCTCAGCTGGTCCACCACGTACCAGTCCGCCGGATGCCGGGCGTGCAGCGCCCGCAGCTCCTCGAGGACCCGTTCCGGTTCGGCCAGCATGTCTGCCCTGCGGTGCCGGGCCTGGACCAACAGGGCAGGAACGGCTCCGTCCCGGGTCGCCTCCAAGAACTCCTCCAGGCGTCCGGCCTCACCTTCGGCCTGGACCGTGCGCCGCGCGATGCCCGTGTTCGCGTTGCGGCCGACCGTCAGCGGCGCGAATGCCACCCCCGCGGCCTCGGCCAGCGCTGCGAAACCCTCCGCGCAGGCGAACGTGACCTCGGCACCCGCCGCACGAAGCTCGCCGGCCAGCACGGACAAGGGAGCAGCGTGCGAGTGGAACGGAGGAGCGATCACGGTGACGCGGGGCATGGGGGACCTACTTCCGGCAGACGGCTGTCGCGTCCTCTTCCGTACCGGCCCCACATGCGGACGCAGCAGTGGGCCGGACATTCGTCCGCATCCGAAGTCGTGGGCCTGGTGGAAGGGGAGGTGACCATCCGCCCGAGCGAGAGCAGCGCCCCATGGACGCACACACCCCGCAGGACGGGACCGACCCCTTCGTAGCGGCCCGCCAGAGTTTTTGGGCTCCCGAGGCAGCACTGCGGATTCCCGCCACCCCGGGCATCCTGGCGTCCTTCTTGCACACGGAGTACGGGCGCCATGAGCGTCCGGTCCGTCTCCTTGCCGATCCACTCGACGAGAGGCTTGCTTCCCTGCGCCGCGACCTGAGGCTCCGAAGGGCCCCCGCACCCGAAGAGCTCTTGGCCGCAGCGCTGCGCGGGGACCACCGGCTGCGCAGTACGGTCATGGAGGCCTGGCCCCTGTCGCTTCCCCTCCATGACACCGAGCGTGTCCGACGCGGACTGCGTGAGGAGATCCTGCGCTGCACGGATCCCGGGACCCTGGCCCACCTGATCGACCTCGCCACCGCGGGGCGCCTGAACGTGCTGGCACCGGCCCAATGGGCTGACCTGGCCCGCCGGCAGCCCCTCAACGCCAGACCGGCCAGACTCGCCCTGTGGCGCCACATCGCGGGCCACCCCGATCTGCGCCGGATCCTTCCGCCGCCCGGCACGGCCGACGACGCCTACGAACGCCTGCTGCTCGCGGCCGCCGGCGGCCGCCAATTGTTCGAATCTCCTGCCTTTCCGAAGGGCGACGGCCTGCTGGTGGTCCAGTCGATGCTGCTCGGCGAGATGGACAGCCCGGGGGAGGGGAGCAGCGGAGGTCTCGGGGTCCTGCTCGCCGGCCTGGGCGACGCACTCGCGCGCACGCGCGGTATCGATGCGGTGATCACTTTGGTGACGAAGGACGCGCGTGAACTGGGGGAGGAGCCCGACCTCCTGCGCGTCAGGGGAGCCGGCCATTGGACGCTCACTCTGCCGACCGCCCCTCACGACACCGCCACTGCCGGAATTCCCGCCGGAACCGGTCTGACCTGGTGGACGAACAGGGTCCTCGAAGGGTTGGGCCGACGACCGGACCTCGTCCACGTCAGGTACGCGGACGAGGGATCCCTCGCGGTGGCCGAAGCCGCCCGGCAGCTGGGCGCACGCCTGATCTTCACCGCGACGCCCGACCCGCACCGTCGCGTCAGCGAACGGCACGCCGGACACACGGCGACCAGCGAGAGCGGAGCGGAGGAACTGCGCCAGGACCTGCACCGCGTCTTCGCGGCGGACCGGCTCGTCGACCGTGCCGATGAAGTCGTAGGTATCCCCGGCCGTGGCGGCACGGGCGAGTTGATCCGCTACTTCCCGCAGCTCGCCGCCGTCAGGGGTGGGGAAGGACCCAGCGCGCCTCAGGAGGGGATCACCGCCTACCGGCCCGCCGCCGACGAAGCAGTGCGACGGCAGAATCTCCTGGACGGTCTCTTCGCCACCGAACTCCCCTCGGCGCTCGACCCGGCCGCGCGCGGCCTGCCCCTCCTGCTCACCGTGGGGCGCCTCCACCCGCTCAAGCAGCAGCATGTCCTGGTCCGGGCGTGGATCGAATGCGGCCTCCACCTCCGCTCGACCCTCGTCGTGGTGGGCGGGTCCGCCCGGGCGGAGGGGAGAGATCCAGCGGAACGGGCGGTGCGTTCGGCCATCGCCGACCTGATCGACGAGCACCCGGATGCTGCCGCTCGACTGGCGCTGGTGCCGGCGATGTCCAACAACGAGGTCCGGTGCCTGGAACGGGCGTTGGCCGGCCCGGGGACCACCGCTCGAGCTCATTACGTCTGCCCCAGTGCGAAGGAGGAGTTCGGCATTGCCGTGCTGGAGGCCATGGACGCGGGCCTGCCGGTGGCAGGTACCGGCCGGGGCGGTATTCCGCACTACGTGGAGGACTCGGTCAACGGAATCCTCCTGGACACCTCGTCATCCAAAGCCCTGGCCGAAGGGCTGGAGCGGCTGTTGGAGCTGGACCCGGCGGTCGTCGACGCCATGACCCGCCGCGCCCGTGCCACGGTCCGGGCGCGCTATTCGATCGATGCCGCGGCTTCGGCGTTCGCCTCCGTGTACACGAGCCTGCCGCGGACCGGAACGGCGGTCCAGCGCACCTGAGCCGTCCCACACGGCCCAGCCTCCGCCGGAGTGCCCGCCCGGACCGCCGACGGTCGCCTTGGCACCCCAAGCGGCCGCCGAACCGGGCGCAGCAGAGCTGGATCGCGATCGCGGGGTCGCGTGTAGTTCTTCTCCTCCCGGACCAATCCGGCGGGCTCCCGGCTCCGAAGCACCGGCAGCCAGCTGTATGCGATGGGAAAGGGGCCTTCATGCGCATACCCCCGGACGCTCTGTACCCCGCCTGCCCCGCAGGCCACGAGCAGGCGGCCTGTAGCTGCGCCCCGCACCTCACCGGACCCGGCCTGCAGCACACGTGCCGGCCCGCCCGTGGGGCCGTGCGGCGTCGCGACCGGGTCCTGGCCGGCCACAACCGGGTGAAGGTGTCGCGGTGAGGGGGGACGGCCACGAGCGGCATCCGCTGCTCGGCCGACTCGTCCGAGATACCGTCTCCGGGACCGAGGGCCTGCTGATGGCCGTGGTCTGCGAGGAGATCCCCACCTACACCGGCTCACCGCGGACGATGAGGCGCGCCTACATCCGTCCGGCGGCCGGCGGTTGCGAACTGCCTGCTGCCCTGGCTGACATCGAGGCGGCGGGTCTGACCTGAACTGGTCTGCCCTCACCCCACCGCAGGGCAGGCACGGGAATCCCTCGGCGGGCCGTGTGGCGGCGGCGCCCCCGGTGGCACGAGCGGGCGTTGTGTGCACGGGGAGGCTGTCTGTTCATCCTCTGGGCTCGCCTCGCAGATTAACCGGGCAAAGCGGACGATACCTCCATGGAGGGAGCTACCCCGGGCGCTGGGTGCCGGGGTGCTCCGAGGAGCGGCGTCCAGGCGGGAGAGCGCGATGAGCGAGGCCGGCACGCCGGAGGAGCGCATCACGGGGTTCGTGCGGTGGTGGGACCGCGAGCAGGGCCGTGGTGAGATCATTCCGCTGAATTCCGAGGTCCCGGTGCCCGTGGTCCGTGCTGATCTACGGAGCCAGTCCGGCAGCCTCTCGGAGGGCCAGCAGGTCACCTTCACGCTCGAACTCGGTCCCGTTCGGTTCGAGGCCAGAGACGTACGCCCCTGACCACCCGGGACCGCGGTGCGCGGCACGGCACGGCACGGCGCACTACCGGGTATGAGCTGCCGCCTATTGATACGCGCAGGTGTACTGCCTGATACCCCCTTGATGGCGGGGTTGCGTAGTTTCGAGAGGTCCTTCAGGTGCTCGCGGGCCGAGGCGCCGCCGTAGCAGAAGATCCATACCTTGAAAGTGCGTGCTCACCGATGCGTATGCCCCCTCGTTCCCTGCGCCGCGGTCTGCCGGCGGCGGCTGCCGCAGTCGCAGCCTTGGGATTGGTCTCCTGCGGGAGTCCTCAGCCCAAGGCGGTCGCCTCGGCCCCCAAGCTCTCGACACAGGAGGGGACGGCCCGGTCGGCCGAGCTCACCTACGACCTGGGTGACACCGCGTTCGCGCCGCCGGGCCTGGGCGGCAAGCGCACCGAGCTGAAGGCTGCCGTCACCTATCCCCGGGAGCTGGGGACGGGCAAGCACCCGTTGATCATGATGCTGCACGGCTGGGGCGACACCTGCGCCGCTGGTGACAAGCCGGTCCGGGGCGGGGGCTGGCCGTGCTCCAAGGGCGCCGTATCCGTGAACAATTTCCTGGGCTACTCCTACCTTGCCGAAGCTCTGGCGGAGAAGGGCTACATCGTCCTGTCGGTCGCGGCCAACGGCATTCAGGCCCAGGAGAAGGACCAGGGGCAGATCGCCCGTGCAGCCCTGCTCGACAAGCACCTCGAGATGTGGAAGCAGCTTTCTGCCGGTGCGGGTCCACTGCAGGAACTGAAGCAGTTCAAGGATCACGTGGACCTGGAGCGCGTCGGCACGCTCGGTCACTCCCGCGGCGGCGGTGGCGTCCTCGCCCAGGCCCTGGACAGCCACAAGCTCCCGCCCGGTGTGAACCTCCGGGCCACCCTCGCACTTGCCCCCGCCATGAACGGCATCGACCCGAAGAAGGAGCGCATCACCCGAGTCCCCCTCGCCGTGATCGCTGGAACCTGTGACGCCCTGTGGGAGGACGTCAAGATCCCCGTAGCGATGGCCGCGGGCAACCCTCACGTCGAACAGCACGATGTGCCCGGCGGAAACCACAACTTCTTCAACACGGTCTGGACACCCGGCACCGGTCCGGCTTTCGCGACGGATGACGTCGCCGTCGAGCACCGCAACCGTCCCGGCGGCCGGTGCGAGAGCACCAACGGGACCGGCAGCCCCCAGCAGCTCACGCCGGCCGAGCAACGTAACGTCGCGATCCGCTACGCGACGGAGTTCTTCGACAAGTACCTCAGATAGCAGCTCCTCCGCGGCCTGACCCGCCGGCTCTCGCCAGAGGCGGAGTCCAACGATGCCTGCACGCACGGGCCACGGTCGCCATCGGGCCATCGGGCCGGCGATCCCGTGCTCCGCGAGGACCGGCTGACGGGAGCGGTCGCCGACGTGGCGGCCCGCGGAGCCTTGGGTTGTCCGTTGAGCCCGCTCAGGCCGGGGCCGCGCCCTTCGTGGTGCCTGTGGTGAGGAGGTGGTCTTCGTAGGCGTGGTGGTGGCGGGTGGCGGTGCGGTGGTGGAGGAGGTGAGCGGCGATGGTGTGTTCGCCGGTGTCGGCGAGGGCGCGGGCGAGGGTGTCCTGGATGATCTCGCGCTCCACACGTACTCCGCCGATGCGTTCGCAGTCCTCGTCAAGCCCACTGAGCAGACCGACGGCGGCGGCCGGGCTGCCGGCGGTGATCTCGGCGAGTGCCCGCACGACGGGGGACAGGACCTCGCGGTACTCGGCTCGCGGGTCGGCGGCGGCCAGGCGGGCCAGCGCGTGGAGGTCGTCGGTGGCGGCCTCCACCGCCAGGGCGAGAGCGAGGTTGAAGGTGTGGAAGACCTCCGCCATCCCGCCTGGCGCGTCGCGGAGTTCTCGGATGTGCGCGGGGTCGCTGCGGCCGGCCGGTTCCTGTCCGGCCAGTAGGAGGCGCCAGTTCGTCGCGGCCCGCATGCCGACGTCCTGCCGTGGCAGTGCCTCATCCGCACGGCGGCGTGCGTCCGCGAAGTCGCCGCAGGCGATGGACTGCAGCGCGGCGTGCCAGCTCAGATGCCGCGTCTGCACGGCCTGCGGGTCGGCCGCGAGCCACTGGTCGATGAAGGAGGCGGCAGCGGGCCCGACGCCCGGTTCGTGTTCGGTGTGCGCGATGGCGTGAGCGGCCACCCCCGCTCGGGGATGCAGGGCGAGTGCCTGCTCTGCGAGCGCGTGTGCTTCCCGTACGCGGCCCTGCTCTGCCCGGGCCGCGGCCAGCCAGCCCGTCCATGCCCAGTCGTCCGGGCCCGCCACCGTTGCCTGCTCCTCCACCAGAGCTTCGCCGGCGACCCGGTATCCGGCGTCTTCACAGGCCGAGAACACCCCCAGCATCAGCCCGGCCACCTCATCGGCGGGCCGGCGTCCGAAGTGCCCGACCAGATGATCGGCGGCGAGCCGGTACTGCCGGTGGGTGTGCAGGAACACCCCGTAGACCACGCTCGCCTCCCACGCACCGGCACCCAGCGCGTCCCGGTGCGCGATCACCAACTGCTCCTTCAGCGTGGTGTCGTCCCACCCGTCACCGGCCGCCAAGGCGAGGAGTCCCCGCGCCAGCCCGCAGTCCGGTTCGGCCCCCACCCACTGCCGCAGCAGCGGGACCATTCCACCGCTCAGCGACAGCACGGCTTCCACCGCCCGCTCCCGCACGTTCCCGCTCGCGGCCCCGCTCCCGGCCACCGGCGACCCGTCCGCCCGGGCACCTCCCTGATGGACGCAGGGGTTGCCGAAGGTCGCGTTCCCGACGCCGACAGGCCGGCCCAGCTCGACGGGCTCTGCGTCACCGGACTGCGCGGCGTCCTGGCCTCGGAGAGCGGCCCTGCGTTCTACCGGCGTTGGGTGGTCCACCAGCGGGCTTTGTAGAGCTGGATGCCGTCGAGCCGGCGGGTGTAGTCGGGGCTGTGGAAGGTGAGGGTGCTGGTGCACCAGCTGCACGGATTGCCGGGCTCGGGCATCGCGGTGAGGACCTGCCGGGTGACGGGCTCGTCGCTGATGCTCTTGACGTCCTTGCGGCTGATCGACGCCTGATCCGGGTAGCCGACGAACTCCTTCTTGGCGAGGTCGTACTGGTAGACCTTGCTGCTGGTGGTCACCCAGAGCCGTCCCGGCTGGGTCAGGACGGGCGCGAGGTCGTGGCCTCCGCTGGTGGGCAGCGTCACCGCACCGTCGGGCACCAGATGGGGGGAGGCGGGGGTACCGGTGATGCCGAAGGAGATCAGCTGGTTGGCTCCCAGTGCCCACAGGCGTTGGGAGGCGGGGTCCCAGTGGACACCATGCGCGCCGGGAAGCCGGTAGCTGGTGTAGGCGGTGCTGCGGGAACCCTGGGAGGCGGTGTAGAGACGGACGGTGCCGGGCGTGGTGGAGGTCACGGCGACGTTTCCGTCGGGCATGAGCTCGATGCTGTGGGCGTTGCCGGCGCCTGTGTTCGCCGCCCAGCGCACCTTCCCGTCGGGGTAGCGCACGACGGCGGCGAGCCCTCCGGAAGCGGTCGTCAGGAGATACTGAGAGCCGTCCAGGGAGCGGGTCTTGGCCTCCGAGGGGTTCGTCCAGGACCTGCCGGGCGACAGCCTGGCCAGCGAGAGGTCGTCATCGGCCGACCAGCTCCAGTATCCGACCCGCCGGCGGCCCGCCAGATAGGTGCGGATCTGTTCCGGGTCGAGCACGACGATCGCGCGGGCGGCCTGGTCGGTGACCGCGACGCGGGGAACCTCCGCCACGAGGCGACCGGCCGGGACGCCGTCGGCTGACGATGCCGGGGTGCTCAGCGCGCAGAGTGCAAGGACTGCGGCCAGCACGCAACTCCGCAGTCGGGCTGGCCTGTACTTCGACGGCATTGAACTTACCCCCGCTGTCATTGACCGCCTGATTCCCGCTCTCGCAGCGATGCTGCTGCCCGCCTGATGGGGTTCGGCTGCGCCACGCCCGCCGCGTGAGGGGGACGTAGCAAGCGGCTCCGCACCGAACACCCGGCTGTCCTCCGCCCCTCGCCGCCCCAGGACGGGTCACGTCCGTGGACAGGCTGCGGAGGGAAGGCGTTCCCAGCCCACGTAGCCGGCGGCGGCCGGGATCCGCCAGGGACAGACAGGCAGTTCTCCTGCCTGTCTGTACCGGCTTCAGCGGGAGGTCCCGTGCCTGCGGGCCCACCGCGCCGCGCGGCGACTCGATGGGCCCACCGGTACGCAGCCAGTGGCAGGCGAAGGCGTTCCGGACAGCGACCTGCTCAGGAGGCCAGTCGGTGTTGCTGGCGGCTACTGCGAGACGGGGATGCAGACCACGTGGACGACGACGTCGTGGTCCGTGGCGTCTTCGTTGACGAAGGTCACGCCCCAGGCCCTGCGGTCGTCGCTGGGGGCGCTCCCGGTGATACGGATCTTGGCTTCCTGATTGTTGACCGTGGCACCGCCACCGGTCACGGCCTGGCCGTCCGGGCAGTTGGGGCTGAGGTTGTGGGCGGTGGAGTTGGCCGGGACGGTGTAGCTGGCGGACTGGACCGTCGTCGGGCCGACGGGGCCTACCGGGCCGGTGGCACCCGTCGGGCCCGTGGCCCCCGTGAGCCCCCGGGCTCCGGTCGCGCCGGTCGCGCCGGTCGCACCCCTGGATCCCGTGGCTCCCGTCGGGCCCGTTGCGCCCGGGTCGCCGTCGAGACCGGGCAGGCCGAGGAGGCCGTCCTGGCCCTGGGGCCCGGTCGGTCCGGTGAGCCCTTGGCGTCCTTGCACCCCTTGAATGCCCTGCACGCCTTGTACGCCCTGCGGTCCCGTGGCGCCGACCGGCCCCCGCGGACCCGTGGCGCCGGTTGCCCCAGTGGCGCCGGTGCTGCCGCGCAGGCCTTGGGCGCCGGTGGCTCCGGTGCTGCCCCGCGGGCCGGTGGGCCCGGTGCTGCCGCGCGGGCCGGTGGGTCCGGTGGGTCCCTGCGGGGCCGCGCACTGGGGCACCGTACGGGAGCTGTCGACGTAGCGCGCGCTCATCCAGCCGGTGCGGTTGGCCAGTTTGTACCAGACGGGGTTGCCCTCGACGTTCTCACCGAGGACCTCGCAGTCGAGCTGGACCGTGGCACCGCGGGGGTAGCTGCCCACCTCGGCGGAGTTCGTCGTCGGCTGCGCACGCACGATGCTGGCGCTCCGCGAGACGACGGTACCGGGTACGGAGGCCGCGGCGGCGAGGGCGCGGGCCGCACGTGCGGCGTCCTCCGCGTGCACGGCGGTCCCTGAAAGTGTCCCTGCCGCCAGTGCGTGGGCGGGGCAGATGGACATCGTGAGTCCCAGGGTGACCACGCTGAACGTGGCCCGGGACACGACGGCCTGTGTCCGGAACGGAAGCATCGGCTTGCCTCTCTGACTGCTGCTGCTCTGGCCGGGACGGGATCGGCCAGCCCAGAGGCGTGACCCCTCTTCAGCCCGTCATGGACCACTTCGTCCGAGAGGCTGCCGCCTCCGCAGGCCTATATGGCCGTGCGGCGCCCTCCATACCGCCGCACGGACGCAGAAGAACACGGGTATGAGTGGAATGAACCTAATTGCGATGAATGTACATATTCTGTGCGCTCCTCCAACCCGGGGACCATCTGCGGGACGGTCCTTGGCCGGATCTCCCGCTGAGAGCGGGCCGTCGGTGCGAGGGTGTCGCGCCTGTCCCGGGACCTCATGAGGTCCCGGGACAGGTTGTTGCGGTCGTTGGGTCAGACGCGGGTGAAGACGGCCTTGATGTCGGTGTTGGCGCCGATGGTGAAGCTGATGCGGTCGCCTCCGCCGGCGTTGTAGGTCTGTCCGGCCACGATCCACTGGGCGAGCCGGAATCCGGGAGTGGCTTCGGCGATGACGGTGACGCGGGTGCCGGGTTTGTAGGGGCCGAAACTGGCGGCCCGTACGGTTCCGCCCTCGGTGGCGCTCAGGGTGAGGGTGTGGCGCAGGACTTCGCTCTTGCGGGCGTTGAGGGTGCGGTAGCCGGCGACGATGGGTGCGGTGAGTCGGGCGGTGGCGGCGGCGTTGTTGTTGGCGTCACCCATGGGCTGTCCGTCGGGGGTGCGGCCGTCGGGGCCGGAGTACTGGTTGAGGTTTTCGCAGTACACCTTGCAGGAGGTTTTGTACGCCATGAGGTCGGCGTAGTTCTGGTTGCGGGTGATGAACCCGAAGCCGTACGGGGTGGAGCTGGTCGTGTCGTCCACCGGGTAGCCCTGCTGGCGCAGGGTTTCGCGGTCGTGCCACAGGCCCAGGTTGTGGCCGATCTCGTGGCCGAGGTTGTACCACTGGACCAGGGAATCGACATCGACGACGGAGAAGGCGTCCTTGTCGCTGCCCGGACGGATGAACGGCTCGGGCAGGCTTCCCTGTCCGGAGGATTCACCGGGTGCGCTGTTGATGACCGAGACGAGGTCGACGCCGAAGTCCTCGCGGAGCTGGTTTGCCTTGCGGCCCAGGTCCGCGTCGAGCGGGTCGGCCATCTTGGGCCGCATGAGCGCGGCGGTCTGCTTGCCGCGGTAGCCGGTGTCGTAGGTGCCGATCAGCTCGACGCTCGCTGCGACCTTGCTCGTGGCGAACGCCTCGTTCAGCATGGCCACCGACAGCCGGATCCGCTCGTTGATCGCGGCTTCACCCCCCACCCGGTCCCGCGCGGCCGGGGTGTAGCCGATGATCACGTCGATGGTGACCGGGACGGCGAACGACCGCCCGCGTGCTTCCAGTTTGCGCTGAGCCGCACGCAGCAGCTCGGCGCTCACGGGCTGGGCCATGGGCGCGTTCTTCTCGACGACCGGCTTCGGGTAGAGGGCGGGATCCTCTTCGGTGACTCGGACCTTGCCGGGCGCACCAGCGACCATGGACAGGCGGTAGATGCGGTTGCCGTGGTTGATGTGGGCCTCGACGGCGTCCGCCTTCGGGTCCGCGTCGCCGTCGCACAGGCCGTGGGCGGAAAGTCGGATACGGGTGTTCGCATCGTCCTTGAGGCGGCCGGACCAGGTCAGAGAGGCGCCGTCGCGATCCAGCCGGTCCTCGACCATGACGAGACGCACGTCGTCGAACAGGTCGAAGGTGTGCTCCAGTGCAGGACCGGCCGCAAGCCCCGCGCCGCCGGCTGCCGATGTACACAGCCACTGGTAGTCGCCGGGGTCGAGGTCGGTTACCCGTTCGCGCAGGACGCCCGCACGGGTGTCGGCGGGTGTGGAGGGCCCGGGCTGGGCTGTCGCGGTCCCGGTCAGGGGCAGGAGGGCGGCGGTGCAGAGCACGGCCAGGCTGGTGCGCCGGATACGGCGGATGGAATTCACTGAACCTAAAAGCGCATATCCATACGAATCTTGACTTTATGACACGCGGAGGACGGGCCGCATCACCCGCGTAGCGGACCGGGCCGCGCCGCCTGGATGCGGCCAGCACGCGCTGCCGCCCGCACACCCGGCCGTGCCCGATCCCGAGCCCCACGACACGTTGCACGACATGTTGTAGGTGACGACGTATCTCCCAGGCCCTGTAACCGCACCCCGGCCCTGACCGCACCGCGTCCCCTGGACGACTGCGGCAGCGCCCTGGGCAAGGCGGCGACCCCTTTGGCCCGGGCCCCGGCACCCTCCCCCTGCGCCTTCTCCCTGTGCGCGAGCGGCGTACGCGGGCCCCGGCCCGCTCCTACCCGCACGCCACCGGCAAGCAGGACCCACCGTGCCGACCGACACCCGTACGACGGCCCGCACGGGCCCCGCACGGACCGGCCTGGCGGCCACGATCAGGCTAGCCGTGGCCCCGACCGCCGAGCTGATGAACGCCCTGGACGGCGCCCTCACCCAGATCCCGACCCCTCCACGGTCACTGACCCGCTCGCTCCTGAACACGCATCAGAAGCACGGGTCGAGCCCCCGGGCCCGACCCGCCGCTGGTGCTATTCCTTGCCGACGAGGTGCGCGAAGACGACCACGTTGGAGTCCCAGTGGCGGTCCTTGGTGAGGTTGCCTCCGCAGGTGATGACGCGGAGTTCGGCTTTGCCGTGGGTGTCGCCGTAGACCTTGTCGGTGGGGAACTGGTCCTTCTTGAAGGTGTCGATCTCGTCGACGGCGAAGACGGCGGTGGAGCCGTCGTCGCGGTGGACCTCGATCTTCTCGTCCTTCTTGAGTTTCTTGAGGTTGTAGAAGACGGCCTCGGGTGCCTGGGGGGTGTCCATGTGCCCGACGACGGCGGCCGCGCCCTTCTCCCCGGGGGTCGGGCCGTCCTTGTACCAGGCTGCGTCCTTGGGCTTGGCGAAGTCGGGCTCCTGCATGGTGCCCTGGGCGTCGAGTCCGACGGTGTCGAGCGGGGCGTCGACCTTGATGTCCGGGATCACGATGCGGTCCGGGACGGAGGCGTTCAGCACGGAGGCGTTCTTGGCGGCGGCCGGGTCGTTCTTGGCCGCGCCGGTGTCACCGCCGGAGCTGCAGGATGTGATGAGGAAGGCCGTGAGGCCGGCGGCGCCCGCCAGGGCGGCCACGCGCAGGGCGCGGCCGCTCCGGCGGGGGGCGCGTTCGGGGGTGGACTGCTCAGCCATGGTTCGCGGCGTCCGAGGGGAGCCAGCCGAGCGGGGCCTGGCCGGTGTTCACGGAACCCTTGGGGGTCTTGTAGTGACCGGGGTCGACTGGGGTCGGCTTCGGGGCGGGCTTGCCGGCGGCGACGGTGATCTGAGCGGTGGCGTGGATCTTGTTGCCGTCGGGGCCGGTACCGGTGAGCGAGACGCTGTAGGTGCCGTCGGTGACGTGGGCGATGATTGCGGTGGCGCCTCGTCCGTCGGTCATTGTGACGTTGTCCAGGGCTTCGGAGGAGATCGTCAGGCCGGTCGAGCCGTCGGGGATGTCCATGGACATCTGGATTTTGTCGCCGGGCTTGCCGTGGTCCTGGGACAGGTTGAGCTTGGCGGTGGCCGGGGGCGGGGTGGGCTTCGGGGTGACCGTACCGTTCTTGACGGTGATGTTGGCGGTGGCCTGGATTTTGTTGCCGTCGGGGCCGGTGCCGGTGAGGCCGATGCCGTAGTCGCCGTCGGTGACGTGGGCGATGGTGGCGGTGGCGCCTCGTCCGTCGGTCATCGTGACGTTGTCCAGGGCCTCGGAGGAGATCGACAGGCCAGTCGAGCCGTCCGGGACCTGCATCGATATCTGAACGGAGTCCCCCGGTTTGCCAGAGGAGGCCGACAGCTCCAGGCCCACCGGGGCCGTCGTGACGTCGGCGCTCGCGCTGCTCTGCACGGTCGGGGTGGCATCGGCAGCGAACGCGGCGGTCGGGACGGCCAGGGCCATCGACGAGGCGAGAGCGATCGCCGAGAAGGTAAGCGCCTTGCGCATGGGGTTCCTCCTGAACGGGCCAGGTTCGTTCCCGGCACACCAGACAAGACGGACATTTGGTGTGGTTGGTTGCGCCCCTCCGAGGGGTCGGAAAGGAGCCCTGCCAAAGGTCCTGCCGCCTGAAACCCCAGGTGGCGAGGCAGGTGTGAATCCGGTGCTAGTCGGCTCTTTGCCTGGATTTTTGGGCCCAAAGTCCCAGAGTCACCTGCAGAACACAGGGGCCCGCCCTCCCGAGCCAGTGCAGCCGCCGATAGTCGCGGACGGTCGTCGCCGGGCGCACGAACCGTCCGCTCCGTCGGATTTCCCGGTTGCCGGGACGACGGGGCGGCGGTTGCGAATCTGCGGCTTGTCGACTGGGGGAGTGGTGTGTTGTCACTGAGCGTGGTGCGTCGTTTGGGCTGTTGACGGGCTCGGACGGTTGTGGTGTTGACAAGTTGCCACGTTCTTGCTGGACAGTCTGGTACAGATCCCTACCGTTCTACTGGGCCCATTCGACGCCGAGTTCGGCGAGCTGGGCGAGCTGCCCGGTATCGAACCGGTCGCGGCGTTGTTTCTGGTTCGCGATCCACACCCCCTCCGGTGCTCACCGCCGCCGGGAAGGAGTTCGACGTGGCCGCGCCCCGGCAGACCGCCGCCCTCCCGGCCCCGGTATTGCGCGAGGGGCTGGATACCCGCCCGGAAGGTAGCTGCGCCCCGCCCGGACGTGGAGGTCGCAGGTGCCTTCGCGGCGGTCTTGCGGCCGGTGTGGCGTTCACGCCGAGCACGCTGAGGCGTTCGCGCTGTTCGTCGTTGAGCCGGCCGAAGTCCCTGCGTTTGGCTACTTTGATGCGCAGTCGGCCGCTGATCCGCCATCGCTGATCACCGGTCGCCGGGTTGGGATCATGCTCGATTACGGATGCTCCGGTTGTTGGCGAGGCCGCCAGGGGTTCGGTGGGAGGGACTCGGACCGCTCACGCACAGTGGCCCTGCTGCCCGCTCTTGTCCGAACCGGATCGCATGGGATCGGGTTGGCGACGGTTGAGGCGCGTATGCCTCTGCCTGGGCTGTCGTGCTGAGCAAGGATCGGCCAACGGCCATGGGAGTCGTCTGAAAACTCTCTCTCGCTTGCACCGATCGCTACCTAGCGTGGCGTATTCGGGTGGTCGCGGACCGTGTCTGCCCTCTGTGTTTGTGGACACCGACCTATGGAGGCAGGCAGCGCATGTTGAAGCAGGTGGAACGCCGCGGTATCTGGCAGACGACGTTCATATCCCGTGACGACGGGGCGAAGCCGGAGGGTCAGGCGCCGGAGAACTTCGCGACGGACACGGCCGGTACGGAGGGAGGCGGCTGGCTGAAGCAGGAGCTGTACGGAGAGCTGGCGGGCGAGACGTGGTTCCCCCGCGTCGTCGAGCACGAGGGCAGCATTCACCTCGTCTACAAGGCGGACGCGGACGGCAGCCTGCACGTGCGCCAGTTCACTCCGGGCAAGGGCTGGTCGGACAGCGGCCCGGTCTCCAGCGTCACTCACCGGGCCCCCGAAGTGGTCTCCCACCAGGGGAACCTGCACGTCTTCTACGCCGCCGGTGAGAGCCGGCTGCTGCGTGAGGCGGTCCGGGACGCTTCTGGGAAGTGGACGTCACGCGATCTCATGCCGACGGGTTCCGACGGAGAACTCCGGTCGCGGCCGCTGGAAAGCGCGACGATGCCGGGCTTCACCGCCCACGACGGGGACATCCACGTCGTCCACCGTGACGGCATCCACGGCCTGTACCACGCCACCGTCAAGGACGGGAAAGTCTCCTACCCCCGCGTCAAGGTCCCGGACTCGGAGCAGGAATGGACCTGGGAGGAGGAGCAGGCACGAAGCGAAATGAACGACGCCCGCCTCTCTCTGGTGTCCCATGCCGGGGCCCTGCACCTGATCCGCGCCGAGAGCGACCACCTCAAGCACTGGATCAAGCCCGACGGCGGGGAATGGGCGGTGGCCCCTGACAGCCCGGGGACGGGCACAAGCCAGTCCGCGCCGAGCTCGGTGGTGTACGACGGCAAGATCTACACCTTCTACACCGTCGAGGCCCCCCAGCCCCTCCGCTCCGACGATGCCGTCGACGCCCTCCTCGCCAAAGCCGCCGCGCTGGACATCAAGCTGACTGACGGCCGCACTCCCTGCATCACCTACGCCGAGTTGACCGCTGCCTTGGCACGCAACGCCATGGTGTTCTTCGACCGCACCCTCGAACAGATCCGGGAAAACTTCCCGCTCGACCCTGCCGTGGACATCCTGCACCAGCTGAGGCGGGGCGAGCCCGTCGAGGAGACGTTCACCCACATCGTGGAGCGGGTCGGCTACCAGGTCTACGACAGCACCACATGGTCGGGCGAGTTCATCCTGCCAGTCGAGTCCCGGTTGCCTCCGAGCGCCGCCGTCCTCCACCAGAGCGGCGACCCGGAACGAGGCCGCCTGCTGCTCGCCTACACCGGCATCTCGCTGGAGACCCTGCCTCCGCCCCCGCCGCCGGCCGAGCCCGGCCCGGAGATCACCGCCCGCCGCAGCAAGAAGAGCTTCACCGCCCTCGGCGAGGGCGGCTGGTCCCGCCTGGACCACACCCTTGAAGCGACCGTGCACTACAACGAGGAACGCGACGTCTACCACGTCAAGGCGGTCTGGGGCCTCGACGCATGGGCGCTGAACTGGGCGAACACGTCGTGGAGGGACAACGGCTGGGCCAGCGGGCGGATCAAGCTGGTGCAGAGCTCCGGCCACCGTCTGATCGCCGACCACTCCTTCCACCGGGCGATCGACGGCCACACCGAAATCACCGCCGTCTGGGAAGTACCGTCCGGCGACTTCGAGCTGACCCTCAGCGGTACCTACAAGGACGGCGGCTACTACTGGCCCTACAGCGCCAAGGAGCCCAGCCGATACTCCGAAGTCCTCACCGACGCGCAGAAGATCGACGTCACCGTCAGGAAGTAGCCCTCACACCCTCACGTGCAGCCCCTCACCGACATTGTTCCGCGGTGAGAGGCCGCACGTGGCTATACCGGCACCCTGCTGACAGGGACCGCCAGCAAGATCAGCTGACAAGCCTCCCCGGTGCTTTCGCCGCTGGCGAAGACACCGGCCGACCTACCTACCGCAGGGGCCATCGTCCCCGCCGGCACCGCCTGTGCAGCGGCCCTCGATGCCGAGGGCTACCTTGCCCCTCTGCCTTCGGAGAGCGAGCCCGTCCGCAGACCCACCACCCCGGCATGGAGGCCGCCGTCGCCCGGGTGCTGGCGTTGAGCCGGGGCGGGGCGCGGGCCGACCGGTGGATCGTGTTCCGGTCGTACTTTGCGATCGAGAGCTTCGACTGCCGGCCTGGCAGCGGGGGCGCCCACGAGGAGGGCGGAGCGGAGGGGAGGATCGGGTTCTTCCGCCGGAACCACTTCACCCCGGTGCCAGAGGTCGACTCGCTGGCCGAGCTGAACGAACTCGTCGACCAGCGGGATGTTCAGGACGTCCCGCCGCTCGGCGCCCGGAGGGGCCTGTCCGAGAGCGAAGTGAACCGGTCGATCATGGTCTCGAGGATGTCGGGGAAAGTGGGTTCGCTCATCGTCGACAGGTGGTCGCGGACGGCGTTCAGGTGGGGGTACTCCTCGGCCGGGAGGCCGGCGTGGTACTCGCTCCATGCCCTGCCCTGCTGCTCGCGCCGCTGCTCGTCGAGGTTGAGTACCGCCGCGTCGACAGCGGCCTGGGCCAGAACGGTGTCGACGAACATGCGGTAGTGGCGTACGGCCTGGCCGGGCTCGAACCCCGCGCGGAGCAGGATTCCGATTCCGGTGTCGACCGCACGGGCCTCGGCCGGTCCGGCGGTGACGCGGCAGGCCCGTACGGCCGCGAGTCTGGGGTGGGTCAGCATCGAACGGTGCAGTCGGTGCGCGAAGTTCCGGAGGTCGTCCTGCCAGCTGGTCCCCGGCTCGAAGCCCTGCAGGGAATCGTGGATCAGGCGGTCCGCGGCGGACAGGAGCACCGCGTCGGTGTCCGGGAAGTACCGGTAGACGGCGCTGGGGTCGCAGCCGAGAGCCGTACCCAGGCCGCGCACGGTGAGGGCGTTGCCGCCGGGCGCTTCGATGAGGGCCAGCGCGGCCGTGGTGATGGCCTCCGCGCTCAGTACGGCCCCGCTCAGGGTGGGCCGCCGCCGTCGGCGTTCGGCAGGAATGCGTGCAGCGGCCATGACGGCTCCTTCGGGGCGGGCTGCTTATGACAACGTATTGACGTAAGTATGGCAGGAAGGTTTCATCGCCGCACACCCTCCGTTCACCGCCTGCCGCGTCGCGCGGCTCGCACCCCCTTTCTAGGAGCGGCATGGACCTTTCTGCTGAGCACAGACACCCGTCGGCCGGGATGCGGCGCACGCTCGGCGTGCGGGACGGGATCGCGATCGCGGCCTCCAGTACGGCGGCGACGACCAGCATCGGCATCGGGATGGGCGCGATGGCCGTCTACGCGGGCAGGCAGACGCCCGGGCTGCTCCTGCTGGCCTTCCTTCCGATCCTGGGCATCGCACTGTCGTACTCCCGGCTGAACAGGACGGAGCCCAACTGCGGCAACGGCTACACCTGGGTCGGCAGGTCGCTGAGCCCGTGGCTGGGCTTCCTGACCGGCTGGGTGGTCCTGGTCGCCAATGTCGTGTTCATGGCCTACACCAGCGCCATCACCGGCATGGTGATGCTGCAGTTCGCCAACAAGGCGGGATGGCACACGCTTCTCGGCATCGCGCTCGATCCGACCTCCACCGGTGTGAGCACCGTCCTGGGACTGGTGGTGCTCGTCGCCGTGACCGTGACCGCGGTGACGGGCGTCCGGTCGGCGACCCGCTTCCAGTGGGTCCTGCTGGCCTTCGAGTACGCGGTGCTGCTGGGCTTCTGCGGCTGGGCGCTGGTCTCCGGCCGCCAGGGGTTCTCGTTCGACTGGTTCAACCCCTTCGCCATCGGCTCCTTCCAGTCCCTGGCCCAGGGACTGGTCCTGGCGGTGTTCGTGTTCTGGGGCTGGGACGCCGCCTTCACCGTCAACGAGGAGACGCGCAACGCCTCGGACGCCGGGCGGGGCGGACTGATCGCCCTCTTCGCGATGCTGGGGCTGCTCGTGTTCGCCGCCATATCCTTCCAGCGGGTGATGGACGCCGAGACGCTGGTGGCGCAGGGACCCCAGGCACTGACCTACCTCGGGTCGGAACTCGCGGCCGAGCCCTGGGCCTCGCTGCCGCTGGCCGCGCTGATGTGTTCGGCCTTCGCCTCCCTCCAGTCCAGCGTCATCCCCACCGCGCGCGGCGCCCTGGCCATGGGCCGGGACCGCACGCTCGGGCGGGCCTGGACCCGGATCAACCCCCGCTTCGGCTCTCCCGCGACCGCCACGGTGATCATCATGGCGATGGCGACGGGCGTCGCGGTGCTCGCCATCGGCATCCCGAAGATCAGCCTGATGATCCTCACCGCGGTCAACTCGATCGGTCTGGTCGTGGCCTTCTACTACGGGCTCACGGCGGTGGCCTGCGCCGTACGGTTCCGGGGCGCACTGCGCGAAGGGCCTCTGGAGGCGCTGCGGTCCGTCGTGATTCCGGCGGTGAGCGCGCTCGCCCTGTTCGGCCTGGGCGGCTTCCTCGCGTACCAGTACGCGACCATGAGCGACCACTTCGAGGCCCGGCCCGACAACGGCTGGTTCATGCTGCTGATCCCCGCCCTGTTCGTCGGCAGCGGCCTGGTCGCCGCGGCGGTGGCCAAGTGGTACCGGAGGTCCCCGTACTTCTCGACGGGCCGGGGCACCGACGCGGACGCCATCGCGCTGCCGATGGACGGCGCCGACCCGTCCGCCCTGCCCAGCCCGCTCGCCTGACGGGCGGACCCTCCCAGGCCGGCGGGCTCCGTGCCCGCCGGCCCCTTTTCCTAGAACCTCTGGAGCACTCCATGTCCGAGCACCACGCCGATCTCGTCTTCACCGGGGGACCGGTCCATACGGTGGACCCCACGCGGCCGTTCGCCACCTCGGTCGCAGTCCGGGGGGAGAGGATCGTCGCCGTCGGACACGACGAGGTCCACGACCTGATCGGTCCGGGCACCGAAGTGGTCGACCTGCGCGGGCGGCTGCTGGTTCCCGGCTTCCAGGACGCGCACGTCCACCCGGTGGGCGCGGGCGTGGAGCTGGGACAGTGCGACCTGAGCGGCGCCGACGCGTCCGGCTACCTGGACCGGATCAGGACGTGGGCCGACGCCCACCCCGACCGCCCGTGGGTCACCGGCGGCGGCTGGTCGATGGAGGCCTTCCCCGGGGGCGTCCCGGACAGGAAGCTGCTGGACGCCGCCGTGCCGGACCGGCCGGTGTACCTCGTCAACCGCGATCACCACGGTGCCTGGGTCAACACCCTGGCCCTGGAACTGGCCGGCGTGACCCGGCTGACCCCCGATCCCTCCGACGGCCGCATCGAGCGCGGGAGCGACGGGGAGCCCAGCGGCGTCCTGCAGGAGGGAGCCATGGAACTGGTCGCACGCCACGTACCGCGCGTCACCCTCGACGAGCAGCTCACGGGTCTGCTGCGCGCACAGGAAGTGCTGCACTCCCACGGCATCACGGCGTGGCAGGACGCCCTGCTGGGCGAGCACGCCTCCACGGCGGACGCCGCCCCCGCCTACCGGCGCGCCGCCCTGGACGGACTGCTGACCGCACGGGTCCGCGGCGCCCTGTGGTGGGACCGGGAAGCCGGCCTGGAGCAGGTCGAAGGGCTGCTCGCGCGCCGCGACACCTTCACCGTGGGCCGGATCAAGGCACACACGGTCAAGATCATGCAGGACGGCATCGCCGAGAACGGGACCGCCGCCCTGCTGGGTCCCTACCTCACGGCCTGCGGCTGCGCGTCCGCCAACGCCGGCCTGTCCTTCATCGAGCCGGCCGAACTCGCGCAGATCGTGACCCGGCTGGACCGCGAAGGCTTCCAGGTGCACTTCCACGCGCTCGGCGACCGGGCCGTACGGGAGGCCCTGGATGCGGTCGAAGCCGCGATCGCGGCCAACGGGCACCTCGGCAACCGGCACCACCTGGCCCACCTCCAGGTCGTGGACGAGGCCGACGTACCGCGGTTCCGCACGCTGGGGGCGACCGCCAACATCCAAGCCCTGTGGGCCACGCACGAACCGCAGATGGACGAGCTGACCATCCCGTACCTCGGGCCGGAACGGGCCGTCCGCCAGTACCCCTTCGCGGACCTCGTGCGCAGCGGCGCCGCCTTGGCCGCGGGCAGCGACTGGCCGGTGAGCAGCCCCGACCCGCTCGCCGCCCTCCACAACGCGGTCAACCGCAGGGACCCGGGCTCCAGCCGGCCGGTGTTCCTCCCCGAGCAGCGCATCACCCTGAACGAGGCCCTGACGGCCTACACCGCGGGCAGCGCGTACGTGAACCACCTGGACGACACCGGCACGATCGCCCCCGGGGCTCTGGCGGACCTCGCCGTCCTCGACCGGGACATCTTCTCCCGGCCGGTGGACGAGATCGCGCACGCCAAGGTGCAGCAGACGTTCGTCGGCGGCCGGCGGGTCCACGCCGCCCCCGACGCCTGACACGGAGCACGAAGCACGAAGGCCGATGCCCGGGCCGCCCTCGCTGTCCGACAGCGGGGGCGGCCCGGGCATCGGCCGTGTCAGCGTCTCCGGATGCGCCTCCGGCCGGGCCCCCGGGGCCCGGCCGGAGGAGAACTCACGAGGCCGTGAAGGCGTTGAGCTGTTGTTCGAGGGCTGCCAGGGTCCGGTAGCACGGCATCACCTGCGCGATGGAGGCGTTCGGCTCGCGGCCCTCGCGGATGGCGGCGACGAACTCGCGGTCCTGCAGTTCGATGCCGTCCAGCGAGACGTCGATCCCCGTCACGTCGATCGGTTCGTCCTTGGCGGTGACCAGGTCGTCGTACCGTGCGACGTAGGTGCCGGTGTCCCCGATGTAGCGGAAGAAGGTGCCGAGCGGACCGTCGTTGTTGAACGACAGCGACAGCGTGCAGATGGCACCGTTCTCGGCCCGCAGCTGGATCGACATGTCCATCGCGATGCCGAGCTCCGGATGGATCGGGCCCTGGATCGCGTTGGCCTGCACGATGGGCGAGCCGGTCTGGTACGCGAACAGGTCGACGGTGTGCGCGGCGTGGTGCCACAGCAGGTGGTCGGTCCAGGAGCGGGCCTGGCCGAGGGCGTTGAGGTTGCTGCGGCGGAAGAAGTAGGTCTGCACGTCCATCTGCTGGATCCGGTACTCCCCGGCCCGGATCCGCTGCCGGACCCACTGGTGGCTGGGGTTGAAGCGCCGGGTGTGCCCCACCATCGCGACGAGTCCGGTGCGCTGCTGCGCCTCCAGGCAGGCCTCGGCATCCTCCAGGGAGGAGGCCAGCGGGATCTCGACCTGGACGTGCTTGCCCGCGTCGAGGCAGGCCAGGGTCTGCGCGGCGTGCATCGGTGTGGGGGTGGCCAGGATGACGGCGTCGATCTCGTCCATCGCCAGCACCTCCTCCAGGGTCCCGACACCGCGCCCGACGCCCTGCTCCGCGGCGAACGCCCGGGCGTTGTCGAGCGTGTCGCTCACCACGGCGGCCACCTCGACCCCCTTGATCCTCTTCAGCGCCGCCGCGTGCTTGGCACCGAAGGCGCCGCCTCCGGCGAGGGCGATCCGGATGGTCCGGTCGTCAGACATGCTCACTCCTTCACGGCGGGCTCCTGGGCCCGCGGGTGGTTCTCCAGGATCAGGTGGCCGACGGCGGTGTTGGACGCCGGCACGTGGTAGAAGCGGTGCTTGACCTCGATCTCGCCCGGGCCGTCGGTCCCGCCGGCGTCGTCGAGGTCGCTCATCGCGCCGCGGGCGATCAGCCACATGACCAGCTCGATGCCCTCCGCCCCCGCCGCATCCACGTACTCCAGGTGTGGCAGCCGCGACAGCCCGGCCGGGTCCCGGACGAGCCTGTCGAGGAAGGCGTTGTCCCATTCCCGGTTGATGAGGCCGGCCCGGGGACCCTGGAGCTGGTGGCTCATGCCGCCGGTGCCCCACACCTGGACCTTCAACGGCTTGTCGTAGGACTCGATCGCCCTGCGCAGGGCCCGGCCGAGCGCGAAGCACCTGGCGCCGGACGGTACGGGGTACTGCACCACGTTGACGTGGAACGGGATCACCTTGCAGGGCCATTCCTCGACGTCCCCGAACATCAGGGACAGCGGGACGGTCAGGCCGTGGTCCACGGTCATCTCGTTGACGAGCGTGAGGTCGAAGTCGTCCCTGATGAGCGAGTGCGCGATGTGCGCGGCCAGGTCGGGATCGCCTTCGATGCCGGGGACGGGGCGCGGTCCGTAACCCTCGTCGGCGGTGGAGTAGGCCGCGCCGGTACCGAGCGCGAACGTCGGGATCAGCGACAGGTCGAAGGTGGTGGCGTGGTCGTTGTAGACGAGGAAGATCACGTCGGGGAGGTTGTCCCGCTCCCACCGCTTGGAGAACTCGTAGCCCTCGAAGACGGGACTCCAGTACGGTTCGCCGGTCTTGTGGTGGTCCATCGCCGCGCCGATGGCCGGCACGTGCGAGGTGAAGACCGCGCCGGTGATCGTGGCGCGCTCCTGCGGCGCCGCCGGGTCGGCGTACGCGGCTTCGAGGACGGCGTGGTCGAGGCGGTTGCCCTCGGCGGGGCGGCCGCCGCCGACCATCATGGCGCGGTACTCCGTCTCGGTCATGCCGGTCATCGAGCCCGCCATCTGCTGGAACGACAGCCCGAGCGTCGCACCCCATTTGGCGAGGAAGTAGATGTTGCCGCCCTCGCGTATCGCGGCGTTGAGGTCGCGGTCGAGCAGGGCCTGCCGCTGCTCCTCGCGCAGGGGCCACGCGTTCAGGTACGCGCGCTCGTCGGCGAGGTAGAGCGCGCGGTTCTCCGCGGTCATGAGCGACATGCAGAACTGGTTGAGGTGGTAGCCCTTGGCGGACTGCTCGGCGTCGAAGACGGTCGTCCCCGGCACCAGTTGGTAGGTCTTGTCCAGCGACATGGTGGTGTTGCCCTCACGTGAGGTGGGTCAGCGGACGTCCGGCCAGTACAGGCGCATCGGGTTGTCGACGAGGAGCTTGTGCTGCAGTTCGGAGGTCGCAGCGATGCGGGGGACGAAGTCGACGAGCAGACCGTCGTCCGGCATGTGGCCGGTGAGGTTCGGGTGCGGCCAGTCGGTGCCCCACAGCACCCGGTCGGGGAACTCCTCGACCACGCGACGGGCGAAGGGAACGACATCGCGGTAGGCGTCCCGCTGCCCGTCGAGGGCGGGCGGGCCGCTCACCGACAGGCGTTCCGGGCAGGTCACCTTGCACCAGATGTCCGGCCTGGCCCGCATGAAGTCCAAGAACGCCTCGAACTCGGGCCCGTGCGCCTCCTTGGCGACATCGGGCCGGCCCATGTGGTCGATGACGAGCGGCACCGGGATCGAGAGGAGGAAGTCGCGCAGGTCGGCGAGGTCGGGCGCCTCGAAGTAGACGACGACGTGCCAGCCGTAGGGCGCGATCCGCTCCACGACGTCCCGCAGATCCTGTTGCGGCGCCGCGTCGACGAGCCGCTTGACGAAGTTGAACCGCACACCGCGCACGCCGGCGTCGTGCAGCTCCCGCAGCTCCGCGTCCGAGACGCCCGGCCGCAGCGTGGCGACGCCCCGGGCCAGTCCGCCCGAGGCCCGCAGGGCGTCGGTCATGGCGCGGTTGTCGGCTCCGTGGCACGTGGCCTGGACCACGACGTTGCGGGTGAAGCCCAGGTGGTCGCGCAGCGCGAAGAGCTGCTCCGCGGACGCGTCACAGGGGGTGTACTTGCGTTCGGGGGCGAAGGGGAACCGCGCCCCGGGGCCGAAGACGTGGCAGTGCGTGTCGACGGCGCCCCGCGGCACCTGAAAGCGGGGCCGGCTCGGGGCGGCGTGCCAGTCGAGCCAGTCGGGGGTCTTCTCGAAGGTCGTCATCCTCAGTCCGCCTCAGTCCTCGTACCGCAGCCCGAGATCGGCCAGCGGGCCGCGCATCCCGTACATGTCGAGGCCGAGCTCACCCGCACGGAACCGGGCCCGCTTGCCCTCCTCGTTGGCCTCCCGCCGGGCAGCCGCCCCGGCGACCTCGGCCGCCCGCTCGCGCGGTACCACCACGACGCCGTCTCGGTCCGCGACGACGACGTCCCCGGGCCTGACCAGGGCGTTGGCGCAGACCACCGGGACGTTGACCGAGCCGAGCGTGGCCTTGACCGCGCCCTTGGCGTTGATCGCCCGGGCGAAGACCGGGAAGTCCATCTCCTCCAGGTCGGCCACGTCGCGCACCCCGCCGTCGATGACCAGGCCCGCGCACCCCCGGGAGCGGAACGAGGTGGCGAGCAGATCGCCGAAGAAGCCGTCCTCGTTCTCGGTCGTACAGGCCGCGACGACCACGTCGCCCGCCCGGATCTGCTCGGCGGCGACGTGGAGCATCCAGTTGTCGCCGGGCTGCAGCAGCACGGTCACCGCGGTGCCGCACAGCCGGGCGGAGGGATAGACGGGGCGCAGGTAGGGGCGCATGAGCCCCACCCGGCCCATGGCCTCGTGGATCGTGGCGACACCGAAGGCCGACAGCGCGGCGACGGCCTCGGGATCCGCGCGGGTGATCGATGTGTGGACGACACCGATCTCGGTGTGCTGCATGCGTTCTCCTGGGAGTTCAGTGGCCGGCCGCGGCGAGACGGTCGGCGAGCCGGGGGTAGACGCGAAGGGCGTTGCCGCTGTAGACGGCGCCGCGTTCCTCGTCGGAGAGGTGCGGGGTGGCGTCGACGTACCGCTTCGTGTCGTCGAAGTGGTGGCCGGTGCGCGGGTCGACGTCGCGGACCGCGCCGATCATCTCGCTGGCGAACAGGACGGATCGGCTGGGCACCACGCGGGTGAGCAGGTCGATGCCGGGCTGGTGGTAGACGCAGGTGTCGAAGAAGACGTTGTCCAGCAGTGCCTCCGGATCCGGCCTGCCCAGCGCCATCGCCAGACCGCGGAACCGGCCCCAGTGGTAGGGCACCGCACCCCCGCCGTGCGGGATCACGAACCGCAGGGTCGGGAAGTCCGCGAACAGGTCGCCCTGGACCAGCTGCATGAACGCCGTGGTGTCGGCGTTCAGGTAGTGGGCGCCTGTGGTGTGGAAGGCCGGGTTGCACGAGGTACTGACGTGGATCATGGCCGGCACGTCGTACTCGGTCAGCGCCTCGTAGAGCGGGTACCAGCTGCGGTCCGTCAGGGGCGGCGCGGTCCATCTGCCCCCCGAGGGGTCGGGGTTGAGGTTGACCGTCACCGCGCCGAGTTCCTCGACCGCACGGCGCAGCTCCGGCAGGCAGGTCGCGGGATCGGCCCCCGGCGACTGCGGCAGCATCGCGCCCATCGCGAAGCGGGCGGGGTACAGCGTGCTGACCCGGTGGACCAGGTCGTTGCAGATCCGCGCCCACGCCGAGGAGACGGCGAAGTCGCCGATGTGGTGGGCCATGAAGCTGGCCCGGGGGGAGAAGACCGTGAGGTCGCAGCCGCGTTCGTCCATGAGCCGCAGCTGGTTGCCCTCGATCGCCTCCCGCAGGTCCTCGTCGGTGACGACCAGGTCCGCCGGGTCGGGGGCGTCCTCGGGAACGCCGAGCGCGGCCACCTGCCGGTCCCGCCACTGCGCCAGCTGGGGCGGTGCGGTGGTGAAGTGACCGTGACAGTCGATGATCATGCGTGTGCTCCTGATGGTCGTGACGGTCGGCCGTCGTGATCAGGCCGGTGAGCCGGAGGGCCAGCCCGTGTACTGCTCGGCGAGGTAGGCGCGCCCGGCGCGGGTGCCCACCACGTTGTCGAGTTCGCCGAGCTGACGCCGCCGGTCGAACGGCGTGGCGCCGGGCGCGGTGTGCAGCAGCCGCGTCATCCAGGAGGAGAAGTTCTGCGCCCGCCAGACCCGCTGCAGGGCGCGCGGCTGGTACTCGTCCAGCGCGGCGTCGCCCCCGCCGGACAGGGCCCGCAGCAGGACGTCGGCCAGCACCTTCACGTCGTGCAGCGCGAGGTTGAGCCCGCGGGCGCCGGTCGGCGGCACCGTGTGCGCGGCGTCGCCCGCCAGGGCCATGGAGCCCCAGCGCATCGGCTCCTGTACGAACGAGCGGAACCGCAGCACGGTCTTCTCCAGAACCGGCCCCTCGTGGAGGCGGAAGCCGTCCTCGCCCGCGACGCGGGCCTGGAGGGTCTCCCAGATGCGGTCGTCCGGCCAGTCACCGGGGGACTCGTGGGGATCGCACTGGAAGTACATCCGCTGCACGGCATCGGTGCGGCGGCTGATGAGGGCGAAGCCGTGCTCGGAGTGGGCGTAGACCAGCTCGGGCGCGCTGGCCGGGGCCTCGGCCAGGATCCCGAACCAGGCGTAGGAATAGTCCTTGCCGTAGCGCACCCGCCGCTCCTGCGGCACCAGCTCGCGGCACATGCTGCGCGAGCCGTCCGCGCCGACGACGTACCGGGCCCGGATCTCGTGCCGTGCGCCGTCCGGTGCGGAGAAGCGGACCCGGGGAGCACGGGTGGTGACGTCGAGGACCTCGGTGTCCCTGATCCCGAAGTGGACCGTCCCGCCGTCGCGGGCCCGGGCGTCGGCCAGATCGATGAACACCTCGGTCTGCGGGTAGAGCCACGTCGAGGCGCCCACCAGCTCCTTGAAGTGGATGCGGTGCGGTCGGCCGCCGAAGCGGAGCTCGATGCCCTCGTGTTCGTGGCCCTCGCGCAGGATCCGGTCGCCGACTCCGGTCTCGACCAGGTCCCGGCCCGTGCCGGCCTCCAGGATCCCGGCCCGCTGCGTCGACTCGATCTCGCGCCGGGAACGGGTGTCGACCACGATCGCCTCGACCCCGGCGCGCCCGAGCAGGTGGGCCAGCATCAGGCCGGCCGGACCGGCACCGACGACGGCGACGGGAACCGAGGCGACGGTGTCCACGGCGTTGTCCTTCATGGCGTCTCCTGAGCGGCTGCGAACGTTCGGACACCCGGAACGTTGGCACTCGGGGCGGCGTCAGGTCGCCGGTGTTTCCGTCAGGCGGAAGCCGGGGCGAAGATCAGACCGTGGTGCGGGCGCGTCGGCCGAGCTCGTCGGAGATCCCGTACGAGGCCCTCAGGAGCGCTTCGCGCAGCCCGAGCGCACTGCTCGCACCACGTACCGCGACGATGATTCCCAGAGCGGCGTTGACGGGCCCGGTCCGGCCGATCCGGACGGGCGCGGCCACCGCGACGGTGTCCTGCGACAGCTGGCGGTCGCTCACGAAGACCTGCTCGCGGCGGATGCGGTCCAATTGCGCGCGCAGGATCTTCGGGTCGATGACGGTGTGCGGCGTCCAGGCCCGCAGCGGGGACGCGAGGACCTCCTCCTGGATGTCCCGGGGCGCGTGCGCCAGCAGCACCCGGCCCATCCCGGTGGAGCCGATGGGAAACCGGCTCCCGACCGTCGTCAGCAGCTGCACCGACCGATGGCCGGTGATCCGTTCCACGAACACCAGCTCGGTCCCCTCGCGCACCGCGAGCTGGATGTTCTCGTGCGTCGCCTCGTAAAGATCCTGCATGAACGGCAGGGCCACGTCCCGCAGGATCTGCGTACGGGGGCATCCCGAGGCGATCTCCCACAGCCTCAGGCCGACGTGCCACGACCCGTCCTCCCCGCGCTCAAGCGCCCCTGCCTCCGCCAGCTCGGCCACCACCCGGTGCGTGGTGCTCAGGGCCAGGCCCGTGCGCTGGGCGATCTGAGACAGTGTCTGCGACGGGCGCTCATGGTCGAAGGCCGAGAGGACCTTGAGGACCTTGCCGGCCGCGGTGGTCTGGGTTGTGCTCACCCGGGCAGTCTCGCAGACCCGCGTCGAGCCGCCCGAACGGGCGCCGTACGATCTGCCGGACACCAAGGAGGAAACGTGAATCCGCAGATCTCCGGGCTGTCCTCGATGGCCACACGGCTCGTTCTGGCCGACCTTTCCGACTACATCCGGCGCGCTCACGGGACACCGGTCCGCTTCGAGTCCGCCGGCGGGGTCGAGATCGCACGGCAGGTGCGCGAGGGTGCGAGAGCCGACCTGATCGTCCTCGCCGACGGCGCCCTGGCCGACCTGGAGGCTGCAGGGCACCTCGTCGAGGGAACGGTGCGCCCGCTGTGGGTCTCCCAGGTCGTCGCCGCGGTGCCCGAGGGAACCCCGGTTCCCCCGCTCGACTCGGAATCGGACCTGAGGACCGCCCTGCTGTCGGCGCAGAAGATCGCCTACTCCACCGGCCCCAGCGGTACGGCCCTCGTCGATCTGATCGCCCGGCTGGACCTCGCCGACAGGCTCGGGGACCGCCTTGTCCAAGCACCACCCGGCGTGCCTGCGGGCACCCTGCTGTCGTCGGGCCGCGCCGACCTGGCCTTTCAGCAGCACAGCGAACTGATGGACCTGCCGGGCATCGTCGTCATCGGCCCGCTGCCCGGTGATATGGCGATCAGCTCGACGTTCAGCGCGGGTGTCCTGGCCTCCTCCGCCCAGCCGGGCCTCGCCCGCGAAGTCCTTGACCTCCTCGGATCCGACGCAGCGTCGAAGACCGCACGCGCCAGAGGCATGAGAAGGGCGAGCACCACCGTGGCGTCCCGCTTCCCGGGGGAAACGGAGCGGTAGGGGCCATGTCGTGGCCCGTGGCCCGTGGCCCGTGGCCCGGGCCGCAGGCCCGGGACCGGGGCCGCTACGGCGCTCCCGGGTGACTGATCAGCAGGTCGTCCTCCGTCACCGCCAGCAGGCGCCCCGCGTACGCCGTCAGGGCCCTGGCCGCCGGGAAGGCGACCGGGGGTGCGGACGGCGCGAACGGGGTTTCGGTGAGGACGGGCGGACGGGTGAGGAGGCCGTCGGGGGTCACGGCGTAGAGGCGGGCGCCGAGGACGGCCAGCGCGGAGGCCTTGCCCGCGGGGCCCAGGCGCCGCCACGGGGCGTTGAAGTCGCCCGCCGGGCGCTGGTGCAGGGTGTCGTCGTGCGGAGTCACCGCGAACAAGCTGTTGTCGCACATCGCCAGGGCCGTCGTCCCCGCCGGAACCCGGCCGGCCGGGAGCCACGGAGCGGGCCCCGGCACCGGGGCCCTGTGCACCAGCCGGTCGTCACCGGTCACCGCCAGCAGCGCCAGCGGCATCGGGTGGGAGGCCTCGCGCGGCGCGGTCAGGCAGCGCAGCTCGGGCGACGGATCGCCGTCGTCGGGCGGGCACGGGGTCCACGGGAGGTTCTGCTCGGACGGCTCGCGGTGGAGCACGGTCCGGCCGTCCTCGGCGACGGCGAACAACAGCCCCTCGCACACGGTGAGTGCCCTCAGGCGGGGTGCCGGGCCGACCGTGTGCCAGCCCGGGGCCGCGACAGCGCCCGAAAGCCGGTCGAGCACGTTGCGGGTGACCCGGTCGACCGCCGGATCGTGCAGCGCGCGGCCCCAGTTGATGGTGGCGGCGTTGAAAACGGTGCCGGCCCCGGCACGGAACACCCCCATGGTCGCCCAGCCGCCCTGGCCGTAGCTCCGCCAGTGCCGCAGGTCGGCGGTGGCGAGGACGGCGAAGGACCGGGGCGTTCCGTCCCGGCCCGTGGCGCGCGGCACCCCGGTCGACCAGTCGAGCTCCGCCGCGTCGGTCTCGTAGCCCAGGGCCCCGCGCGCGAAGGCGTCCCCGTCGCGCAGGCCGGTGCCCTCGAAAACCCAGTGGTCGGCGAAGCGGACCGTGTACTCTTCGCGGCCGATCAGGCCCATGCCCGCACCCCATGCTCCGGCGCCCTGCCGGAAACTGACCCCCGTCATGGAGTTCTCCGGCCGGTCGACCGGGGAACTGGACCACTCCACGGTCGTGCGCGCCGGGTCCGCGCCGGCCACCGGGTCGGCGGCGGCGTCGCGGTGGCAGACCATCGTGCGGCCGCCGTCCTCCAGCCGGATCTGCCACCAGGCGGTGTTCCCGGCGAAGACGGCGAGGTTCCCGCCGCGCCGCACGAAGCCCTCGACGGCGTCGCGCATCTCCGCCGTCCAGTACTCGTCGTGCCCGTTCACCACCAGCAGCCGGTACGGTGCCAGGAGCCCGGCGCCGTCGTGCAGGTCGAATCCCGAGCAGTACTCGACGCTGCGCCCGGTCCGGTGCAGCCAGCGCAGCAGCGGCTCCTCCCACCGCTCCGGAGGCGGCCCGCCGCCCGGCGCGGCGAGACGGACCCGGGCCGCGCGGGTGGGCTGCTCCGCGTAGTAGATGCTCCGGCCCGGCTCGCCGGCCCGGTGGTAGGCCCGCCAGGTGGGGAAGGGCACGGACACGAGCACCGTGGAAGAGCCACCCGGCCGCGCCGCCCGGACGACGAACCACACCTCGTGCTCGGCGTCCCGCCCGGGTGCGGGGACCTCGGGACGGGCGTCGTGGAAGGACGCGACGTACAGCGAACTCGGCCATGTACCCGGCACGTCGAGCGTCCAGCCCGGCCCGGCGAAGGCCGCCTCGGCCACGACCCGCTCCGCCACCGCGTCCGTGACGACCACCCGGCCCGCGAACCGGGCCCCGTCGCCTGCCGCCACATGGAACCGCATCCGCCCGCCCTGGACGCAGGAGGTGCTGTCGGCGTGGGCTACCGGCCGGGGTACGCGCCCCCCGTTCACCGGCCGGCCTCCGGTCCCGCCAGGAGCCCCGCCAGCCCGGAGAGCGGAGGCGGGGCGCCGGCGGCTGACGCGACGACCACCTCCTCGATGCCCCGGAGGTGGGCGTGGATCGCGTCCGGCGGCAGGTAGGCGGTGTCGGCGGTGAGGGTGACGGTCAGCTCGGCCGCGTCACCGGTCAGATGGAGGCAGTACCGGCAGGCCACCCGCTCCTGCGTCGCCGGGAAGTCCAGGACGGTGCGGCGGCGCAGCTCGGCGAGCTCCTGCACGCAGGGGGCCGGGACGGCCGCCGCCGCCCGGTCCACGAGGCGCATGTCATTGAAGCAGCAGTACGGATGGACCTCGGTGCCCCGCTCACGCGCCGCCCGCTCCAGCAGTGCGTCCCAGGCGACCGGATCGTAGGCGGCGGCCCGGTAGCCGGCCAGTGCGGCGGGCCACGCCCCGGCCAGCACATCGGTGAAGACCGCCTTGCCGGACGGGTCTTCGGGCAGCTCCAGAACGAACAACGCGTCCTGCGACAGCGTACTGACCAAGGTCCGCTGCCCCTCGGCGGCCCGATTTCCCGCGATCGGCATCACCGCGGCGGCCCGGTGCCCCTGCCCGGCCGCGACCAGGGCCGCCGCCGCGGTCAGCAGCACCGTGGAGCCGCTCACCCCGTGGGCCGACGCCACCGCGTCCACGGCGCGCGGCAGCGCCGCCGACACCAGCCGGCCCGTCCAGAACCGGGGCCGCAGCGGCTCCGCCGCCCGCTGCGCGAACATCGTCGGCGGTACCAGCGCCAGCCCGCGCTCCCAGTGCGCCAGCGAGGCCTCGCTCGTACGCCGCCCGGCCGGACCGTGCTGGTGCCGGGCCAGGTCCAGCGGGGTCTGAGCACAGGCCGGACCGGCCTGCCCACGACGCACCAGCAGCCGCAGGTCCCGTTCGAGGACCTCCGCCGCGTGCCCGTCGGCCGCCAGATGACACAGGGCGAGCACCGCGTGGGTGATCCGGCCGTCGCTGCGGACCGCGCCCAGCCGTACCGGCCACTCCCGCGCATACCCGAACCGGCGCCCGGACAGCTCCGCCAGCAGCCCCGCGGCGGTCCTCCCGGCCTGCTCCGGGTCGGGCTCGTCCCGGACGACGAGTTCCACCCGTCCTGCCGCGTGGAGCTGCTGCGCCGGCTCGCCGCCGGTGTCCACCACCCGCGTCCGCAGCGCCTCGTGCCGCGACATCAGGGAGCCGATCGCCGTACACAGGCGCTCGGTGTCCACCGGTACGCCCCGGTCGGCGAGGGGCAGGACCCGGCCCAGGTTGAAGTAGTGGTCGTTGGGGGCCGTCCTGCCGATCGCGTGCCAGATCGCGCGCTGGCCCCAGGTGAGCGGCGCCTCACCCGACCGCCCCGCGCCGAAGGGGACGTCGAGGACCTCGTCCCTGGTCCGAGCGGCTCCGCGGGGAGCCCGGCGCCCCGGCGCCGCACCCGTGGCCGCGGGGCTCACGGCGCCGGCTCCGCCGCCAGGGGGACCGCCCCCAGCCGCACCAGGCGTTCCGCCAGCCCGCGCAGCCCCTCGGTGTACAGGGTGCGGTCGCCCAGGTCGACGAAGACGCCGTACGCGCCCTCCGCGGCATCCACCAGACGCAGCAGCGAGAGCGAACTGACGCCGAGGTCGGTCAGCGGCGCGGTGGAGTCCAGCAGTTCCCGCACGCCCAGCAGCCCGTCGGTGGACCGTGATACGAGCCCGGCCAGCTCCCCGAGCAGGGCTCCCGCGGCGTCCTCGGGGGCGTCCCGCGACGGGTCCTCGTACGACGGGGCGCCCGGCGGCAGCGGACGTGCGCCTCCCGCCCCGCTCATCGGGTCTCCGCAGGACCGGCGCCGTGCCCGGCCGCCAGGCGGCGGCGCAGGCTGAGCGGACGGATGTCGGGCCAGACCCGGTCGACGTGGGCGACGCACTCCTCCTCGGTCCCGGCGAAGCCCTCGGACCGCCAGCCGTCGGGCAGCGGCGCGCCCTGGGGCCAGAGGGCGTGCTGCTCCTCGTCGTTGACGACGACGGCGTAGCGGATCTCGTTGCTCAACTCTGCTCCTCGTGCAGGGCACGGACGACGTCGGCGATGTCGCGTGCGGTGGGTGTGTCGAAGAACGCGTCCAGCGGGACGACCGCCCCGAGGCGCTGGTGGATGCGGGCGGCGATCGCCGTGATGATCAGGGAGTGGCCGCCCAGGTCGAAGAGGTCCTCGTCCGGTGTGAGGTCGTCGAGTTCCAGGACCTCGCGCCAGATCGCGAGCACGGCGGCGCCGACCGCGTCGAGCTCCTCGTCCTGCGACGGGGCCGCCGCCGGTTCGGGACGCAGGGACGCCGGCTCTGGCAGGGCGGCACGGTCCAGCTTCCCGTTGGGAGTCAGTGGAAAGGCGTCCAGGACCACGTAGGCCCCCGGGAGCACGGGCTCGGGGAGCAGGCCTGCGAGGAAGGCGCGCAGTTCGTCCGGCTGCGGAGCCGCGCCGGACGGGACGACGTAAGCGGTGAGGCGGCGGTCGGTCTCCGGCCCGTGCAGGACGGCCGCCGCCTGGGCGACTGCGGGGTGCCCGGCCAGACGGGACTCGATCTCGCCCAGTTCGATCCGGTGGCCCCGCAGCTTCACCTGCCCGTCCGAGCGGCCGAGGAACTCCAGGACCCCGCCGGGACCGCGCCGCACCAGATCCCCGGTCCGGTACATGCGGCTGCCGGGCGGCCCGTAGGGATCGGGCAGGAACCGGGCCGCGGTCAGGCCCGGCCGGCCCCGGTAGCCGTGCGCGACCCCGGCGCCGCCCAGGAACAGCTCGCCGGAGATCCCGTACGGTACCGGGCCGGCGTCGCGGCCGAGCACGTACGCACGGGTGTTGGCGAGCGGCGACCCGAGGCCGATGGAGCCGTCGGGGCCCAGGGCGGGCTCGGCGAGGGTGGACCAGACGGTGGTCTCGGTGGGGCCGTACACGTTGACCAGCCGCCCGGTCGCGGCCGTCAGCCGCGCAGCCAGACCGGCGGGCAGGGCCTCGCCCCCCGTGAGTGCGGTCGCAACGGGGGCGGCGGCTTCGAGGCCCGCGTCCAGCAGGAGGCGCCAGCCGCTGGGTGTGGCCTGCACGTGGGTGACCCTCTCCCGGCCGATCAGGCCGACCAGCGCCGGCCCGTCGCGGTGGGAGCCCTCGGGAACCAGGACGACGCGCCCACCGGTCGTCAGGGGCAGCAGCAGTTCGACGGCGGAGATGTCGAACGACAGGGAGGTCAGGCCCAGCCAGCGGTCCTGCGGGCCGGAGCCGAGCTGCTCGGCGAGGCTGCCGAGGAGGTTCCCGAGGGCGGAATGCGGCACCTCGACGCCCTTGGGCAGTCCGGTGGAGCCCGAGGTGTAGAGCACGTACGCGGGGAGGGCGGCATCGGGCACCGGGAGGGCCGGCACGGTGACACCGGCCCGCGGCGCGAGGTCCGCCGGTGTCAGGTCGCCGGACTCCCGTGCCGTGCGGGTGACACACAGCGTGAGGTCCGCGTCGGCGCGGACGAAGGCCAGCCGCTCCGCCGGGTAGTCGGGGTCGAGCGGCAGGTAGGCCGCCCCGGCGGCGAGCGTGCCGAGGACGGCGACGAGCTGGTCCAGGCCCCGCGGCAGCCCGATCCCGACGAGCGAGCCGGGCCCGGCACCGTGCCGGACGAGCCCCGCCGCGGCGTGCGCGACCCGGCCCGCCAGTTCGGCGTACGTGAGCCGCTCGCCGTCCGAGACGACGGCGACCGCGTCCGGGCGCTCCCGCACCTGGGCGGCGAGGAGTCCGGGAACGGTGCGTGCGGTGAGCTCCGGGCGCGGGGCGGGAGCGGCGAGCTGGACGCGCAGCTCGTCCTCGTCGAGCAGGGGAAGGTCGCCCAGCGGGGTCGTGGGGTCGGCGAGGGCCGCATCGAGCAGCCGCGTCCAGTGGCCCACGATCCTGCGTACGGCAGCCGGAGGCAGGCACCCGCCGCCCTGCGCGTCCGCGTCCGGGCCGCCCGGCCCGGCAGCGCGCCCGAAGGGCGCCCCGGTGCGGAACTGGGCGCTGCCGTGGATCTCGTTCCCGTTGTCGACGAGTTGCAGGTGCAGGAGGTTGCGGACGGCGCCGGGGAAGCCGATCCAGCGCACCTCGGCGGTCACCGCCCCGAAGTCCGGCGCGGACACCGCGGACCGCCGCCGGTAACTCACCGACAGCGGGGTCAGCGCGGTCCGCGGGGTGAGGCCCCGGACGGCCTGACCCAGGGGGACGGAGCGGTGCGGGTACAGGGCGCGCAGCTCGCCCCGCACCGCGCGCACCCATTCCTCGAAGGGCAGCCGGACCGGCTGGCCCTCGTCTACGGGCCCGACGCGCAGGGGCAGTTCGTTGACGGCCGCTCCGATGCCCACCGCAGCGCCCGGAGGCCGCAGGGAAAGTTCCACCGAGGTCGCCGGGGCAGGGTCCCCGTACCGAACGAGCAGTGCCTGCCAGGAGGCGAGGAGCAGTTCGAAACGGGTGACGCCGAGTGTGCGGGCCGCCTCCGCGAGCGCGTCGCAGTGCCCGGCACCGAGCCGGAAGGACACCTCGGAGCCGGGCGCCGCCACCAGACCCCCGTCCGCGGGCGGCGCGAGGTACGGCAGGAGCGGCGGGCCCGGCGCGTACCCGCGCTCCGCCCAGTACGCGCGGGCGGCGGCGAGCGCCTCCGGTCCGGGCGCGTCCCCGGGGACGGCGGGCGCCGGTGGCAGGGGCTCACCCCGGTAGGCGGCGGCCAGATCGGAGACGAGCCGGTCCTTGGACTCGCCGTCGAAGGCGAGGTGGTGCACGACGGCCAGCAGCACGTGCCGCTCGGGGCCGGTACGGAACAGGGTGAAGCGGCAGAGGGGGCCGGCCTCGGCGTCGAACGGGGCCGCCAGCTCCCGGGCCATGGCCGCGTCCAGTGCCTGCGGTGCGCAGTTCGCGCGCCGCAGGGCCGGTGCCCCGCAGGAGCGGACGGAGCCGTCCGGTCCCGGCCGGGTCGCCAGTGCGGGGTGGTGCGCGGCCACCGCCCGGCAGGCCAGATCGAGCGCCCCGGCGTCGAGCGGCCCGGCGAGGTCGAGGGTGACGGCCAAGTGGTAGGCGGCTCCGGTGTCGAGCATGCGCTCTGTGAGCCAGATGCCGTGCTGGGCAGGGCTGAGCCGGTCCGGGCCGGGCCGGGTCATGGGGTGGTTCACGGTGTGGCCTCGCGGGGGTCGGGGGTGAGGATCCGGCGCAGATCCCGCTTGAGGACCTTGCCGCCCTCATTGCGGGGGAGCGCGTCGAGGAAGACGATCGGGGAGGGGAGTTCGTGGGGGGACAGCAGGCCGAGCAGGAAGGCCCGCACGGCGCTCGCGGTCAGCCGGTCGCGGTCCCCACCGCTGCCCACCGGGTCGGTGCCGCGCGGCACCACGGCGGCGGCGACCACGCTCCCCAGGACGGGATGCGGGACGCCGACCGCGGCAGCGTCCACCACGTCCGGGTGGGCGTGCAGGGCGTTCTCGACCTGGAGCGTGGAGACCTTGTGGCCACCGGACTTGACGACGTCGCGCTCACGGTCGACCAGATGGAGGAAACCGTCCTCGTCGACCCGGCCGAGGTCGCCCATCCGGGTCCAGCCGCCGTGGAACACCTCCACGTCTGCGCCCCCCAGATAGGCGCGCGGGGCGGTGGGGGAGCGCAGCCAGAGCTCGCCGGTCCCACCGGGCGGCACCGGGCGTCCCGCACCGTCCGTGACGCGCAGATCGGTCAGCGACGCGGGCCGGCCCGGGGACTGCGGGCGGGCCGCGTCGAACAGCAGCGTGACCTGGGCGGGGGCGGCCTCCGTGGAGGTGTAGTAGTTGACGATCTGGGCCGGGGCGAACGCCCGGCTCAGATCGAGCGCGACCTGCTGCGGCAGGGCCGCCGCCGTCGACCCCACCAGGCGTACGGTGTCAAGGCCTCCGGCGTCCGCGGCCGACGCCAGGGCCGGTGAGCCGAGGAGTTCGATCGCCATGGCGGGGACCACGAAGACGCTGCCGACGCCGTGCTCGGCGACCGCCCGCAGGAACCTCGCCGGAGTGAACTGCGGCGCGGTGACACAGGTCGCCTCCGCGTTCAGGGCGTTGACGAGCATGGTCTGGCCCGCGTTGCTGCCGACGGGAAAGGCGTGCAGAAAGGTACGGGAGTGGCGCAGCGGGCGGCGCCGCTCGTCGCGCGTGCAGCCGTGCACCAGGTTGGCGTGCGCCGCCACGACCCCCTTGGGGGCCCCGGTCGTGCCCGAGGTGTAGAGGATCTGGGCCGGGGCCGAAGGGCCGGGCGCGGCCGGGTCGGGGAGGGCCTGGTGCGGGGACGCCCCGTCCTCGACGAGGGCCTGGTGCGGGGACGCCCCGTCCTCGACGAGGGCCCGCACGCCGGGCGGGACCCCCGCCGGCAGCCCGGGGCCCGCGGACACCACGAGGCGTGCCCCCGCGTCCGCGAAGACGTGCCTCGTGCCGGCGGGCGACGTCCGGTCGGAGAGCGGTACGGCGACGCCGCCGGCCCGCAGGACGGCGAGGAACGCCACCGCGTACTGCGTCCAGGACTCCGTGCCGAACCACAGCACCACCCGGTCCCCGGCGGCCAGCCCGGCCTGTCGCAGCGCTCCGGCCAAGGCCCCGCTGCGGTCCTGCCAGTCGGCGAAGCCCAGCCGGGCCTGCCCGTTGACGATCGCCGTACGCTCCCCGTGCGCGGCGGCCCGGTGGGCGAGCAGTTCCGGCAGGGTTCCGGGCGGCGCAGGGGCGGGCCCTGCCGGGCCGCGTCCGGCCCCGGGGCGTCGGCGGATCACGCGGCGCCCGCCTTCGCCCGCCGGTCCGCGGCGGCCCGGGCCCGCTCCCGCAGGCCGAGCAGGTCGTCCGGTTCCGCGTCGGGCACGTCGCGGTCGAAACGGGACAGTGACGGCAGTCGCAGGCCGAGGGCGACCAGCCCGGCCATCGCGAGCCCGAACAGCACGTACATCAAGGCGATGCCGCGGCCGGGTCCGGTGCCGATGAGCGGCCCGAAGACCGGGGCGAGGGCGCCGCCCGGCTCCATCATCGGGCCGAAGAAGGCGGAGCCGAGCGGAGCGACGACCCCGTGGCCCAGCGGGAGGGTGGACCAGGCGATCAGCGTGTTGAGGGCGAACACCCGCCCGTGGAACCGCTGCGGCACCTTCGTCTGGACGATCGTCGCGTAGATCCCGTTGACGAGGGCGAGGGCGAACGACATCCCGAAGGCGCCGAGGGCCACCACCCACAGATTGGCGCGCAGTCCGGTGACGGCGCCCGCCAGGGCCAGGAGCCCCGCGAGGGCGAGCATGCCGCGCATCCGCTGCCGCCGCGGACCGCCCCAGAAACCCATGGTCACCCCGCCCAGGAGGGCCCCGGCGCCGCCCGCGACCGCCACGCGGGCCGCTCCGCCGAGGTCGTCGAAGGCGAGGACCAGCGGGGTGGTGAGGAGGAAGAGCGGCGAGAGGAAGATGTTGAGCCCCGCGAACCACAGCAGCATGGAACGGAAGCCGCGGCGCCGCCACGCGTGCGCGAAGCCGTTGCGGATCTCCGCGACGAGGGACTCGCGCCGGGTCCAGGGCAGCGTGCGCGGGAACCGGACCGCTGCCAGGACCCCTATGGCCAGCACGTAACTGATCACGTCGATGACGAGGATGCCGCGCAGGCCGATGGCCGCCATCAGGGCGACGGCTGCCAGGGGCACCACGAACTGTGCGGTTCCGAAGGCGAGTTGCACGATGCCGTTGGCGTGCCCCAGATAGCGCTTGGGAACCAGTTGCGGCACCGCCGAGGAGTAGGCGAGCCGCTGGAAGGTCAGTGAGACGGACAGCACGCCGAGCAGGACGTACACCTCCCACGACCGCAGCTGGCCGGTCAGCAGCAGGACGAGCAGCCCCGCCTGGGTGGCGCCGGCCGCGATGTCGCCCGCGAGCATCACCCGGCGCCGGTCCATCCGGTCCACGAGCGCCCCCGCGAGCGGTCCGACGAGGATGCCGGGGAGCATGGCGACGACCGCGTACAGCGCGTACCGGGCCATCGACCCGGTCTCCAGGAGGATCCAGATCGGCAGGGCGAACTCGGTGAGCGCGGACCCGATGATGGACGCGAGCTGGCCGCCGGCCACCAGCAGGAACCGCCCCATGCCGGGCTGGGGGCCCGCGCCCCGGTCCGCTCCCGCACCTGCGTCCGCGCCCGCTTCCCCACCCGTGTCCGGGCCGGCAGCGGCTGACGGGACCGGACCGGGGTCGCCCCCCGGGCGGGCGCCCTCCGGTGCCGGCCGGCCGCCGGCGGGGCCGGTCTCGCCGTGGAACCACCAGGAGTTCTCCGGGTCCGCCACCGGCAGCGCCCCGGTCGTGCCGTCCAGGACGGCACGGTGGACGCTCGTGACGGCCTCCGCGACCTCGGCCGCCCGGTAGGAGATGAAGAAGTGCCCGCCCTCGTCCAGCACCGCCACCGCGGAGCGTTCGGCCAGCAGCAGCCACTCGCGGTAGCGCTCCTGGTAGAAGTCGGCGGCCGGATCCCGGTCGCCGACCAGCGAGACCAGCGGAGCCCGCAGCCGCGGCGCCCCGTCGGCCACCTCCCCGATGACCCGGGTGAACCAGTCCTCCGCGGCCCTGGTGTCCCGGCGCATGTTGCCGATCACGAACCGCACCTGCTCCTCGTCGAGCTCGGAGGTGTCGACGCCCATACCGGTCAGCCAGTTGGCGTACGTCCGGTCGCCGACCAGCGGTTCCAGCGAGGCGACCTTCCCGAGTGCGGTCAGCACACGGCTGCGCGGCTTCGCGAAGGGGTACTGGGCTCCCGCGTACACGCCCTCCAGCTCCCGCCCGGACGCCTCCAGGGACCGGGCGACCGCGACCGCGAGCGCCGTGCCGACGGCGCAGTGTCCGTAGACCACCAGCGGGCCCTCCACCTGCTCCTGGACCTCCGCCGCGATACCGGCAGCGAGCTCGTCGAAGGAGAGCCGTTCCTCGGTGACGCCGAGGTCGTGCCCGGGGATGGCGACGGCCCACAGCTCGGTGTCGGGCGGCAGCGCGTCGGCGACGGGCTGGTACACGACGGCGCTGCCGCCCCCGTACGGCACGCACACGAGGGTGAGCCGCCGCCGCTGGGCGGGGACTGCGCGGGTGAGGCGGTGCAGCAGGGAGCGGGGCCCGCGCTCCCGCTCGTCGCGCACGGCGACGGCGGCGAGCTCGCGGACGGTCCGCTGGGTGAACAGGTCCATCACGCTGATCGGCCTGGCCCCGGCCTCCGTCAGCCGTCTGCGGGCCTTCGCCACCACCTGGGTCGCGAGGAGCGAATGACCGCCGAGATCGAAGAAGTCCTCGTCGGCGCCCACCCGAGGCAGGCCCAGGACCTCCGCCCAGATCTCGGCGAGCAGGACCTCGGCCGGGGTCTGCGGCTCGGCGGCCCCGGTCGCCCGGTGGACGGCCGGCGCCGGAAGGGCCCGCCGGTCCAGCTTGCCGTTCGGGGTGAGCGGCAGCGCGGGCACCACGGTGTAGGCCGTCGGCACCTGGTGGTCGGGCAGGCTCCGGCGCAGCGTGGCGCGCAGCGCCGACGGATCGGGTTCCTCGGCGCCCTCGGCGGCCACCAGGTAGCCCACGAGACGGCCGCCGCCGGGCCGGTCCTCGTCCAGGACGACCGCGGCATCGGCGATCCCCGGCTGGGCGCGGAGCGCCGCCTCGGTCTCGCCGGGCTCGATCCGCAGCCCGCGCAGCTTGATCTGCTGGTCGATCCGGCCGAGGTGTTCGAGCATGCCGTCCGGGCGCCGACGCGCCAGGTCGCCGGTCCGGTACAGCCGGGCCCCGGGCGGTCCGTACGGGTCGGGCACGAAGCGCGCGGCGGTCAGTCCCGGCCGCCGGTGGTAGCCCAGGGCCACGGCGGTCCCGCCGATGTGGAGTTCTCCCGGGGCGCCGGGCGGCACCGGGCGCAGCCGCTCGTCGAGCACGTACAGGCGCGTGTTGTCGACGGGGAGACCGATCGGCACGGTCTCCATCGGCCCCGTGCACTCCCAGGCCGAGACGTCCACCGCGGCCTCGGTCGGACCGTACAGATTGGCCAGGGAGGTACCGGGCAGCCGCGCGATGAGCTCGCGGGCGGTGTCCGGAGGCAGTGCCTCGCCGCTGCACACCACGCGCCGCAGCCCCGTGCAGTCCTCCAGGCCCTCCTCGGTCAGGAACGTGGTGAGCATGGTCGGCACGAAGTGGGCGACGGTCACCCCCGCGGACACGATGAGGTCGCGCAGGTAGCCGCTGTCCCGTTGGCCGCCGGGCTTGGCGAGGACGATCCGTGCCCCGGCGGTCAGCGGCCAGAAGAACTCCCAGACCGAGACGTCGAACCCGGTCGGAGTCTTCTGCAGGACCGCGTCACCGGGACCGATGCGATACCGGTCCTGCATCCACTGGATGCGGTTGGCGATGCCCCGGTGGGTGTTGGGCACTCCCTTGGGGCGGCCGGTCGAGCCGGAGGTGTAGATGAGGTACGCGGTGTCCTGCGGCCGCGGACCGGCGGGCAGCTCGCGGGCGCGCGGCCACTCGGCGGGATCGTCGAGGAGCAGGACGCGGGCGCTGCAGCCGTCGGGGGTGACGAGGCCGCGCTGCGTGAGCAGGATCCTGGCGTCGCTGTCGGCGAGCAGGAAGGCCAGGCGCTCGGCCGGATAGTCCGGTTCGAGCGGGGTGTACGCGGCTCCGGTGCGCAGCACCCCGAGGAGCCCGGCGACGAGTTCCGGTGAGCGCTCGGCGCTCACGGCAACCAGGTCGCCGGGGCCGATGCCCTCCGCGGCGAGCCGGCCCGCGATCCGGTCGGCCAGGTCGGCCAGGGCGCGGTAGGTCAGGGCGGGCCGGTCTTCGACGGCTACCGCGACGGCCTGCGGGGTCAGGGCGGCCTGCCGGTCGAAGAGCGCGGTCAAGGTCGTGGCCGGCCGTTCGGCGGTGGTGTCGTTGAACCGATCCACCTCGAACGCCCGCTCCTCGTCGGTGAGGAGGCTCAGGCCGGAGAGGGGAAGGCCGGGGTCTGCGGCCACGGCGTCGAGCAGCCGTCCGAGGTGGGCCGCGAGCGCGGCGACGTCCTCCTCGGCGAACAGGTCCGTGTTGTAGTTGAAGGAGCCGCGCAGCCCCTGCGGCCACTCCTGGAGGAACAGCTCGACGTCGAACCGGGTGCCGCTCGCCCGCACCCCGAACGGCGCGACCTCGAAGGGGAGTTCGAGATCGGCTCCGTCGCGCTGGACGGCGTAGTTCTGCACGGCGAGGACGGCCTGGAAGACCGGGGGCCGCGAGACGTCCCTGGGCACCTTGAGCTCGCTCACCAACTGGGCGAACGGCAGCTCCTGGTGGGCGTACGCGTCGAGGCAGGTCTCGCGGGTGCGGCCGATCAGTTCGGCGAAGGTCGGGTCCCCGCCGAGCCGCGCCGGAAGCGCGAGCACGTTCACGAACATGCCCACCAGCGGCTCCAGTTCCGCCTCCGGACGGCCGGCGACCGGTGAGCCGACGGCGAAGTCGTGGCGCCCGGCGTACCGGGACAGTGCCGCCTGGAACGCGGCCAGAAGCACCATGTGGAGGGTGGCGTTGTGCCGGTCGCCGAGGGCGGCCAGCCGGTCGAGCAGCACCCGGTCCACGGAGAAGGCATAGCCGGCGCCCTCGAACGTCTGCCGGGGTGGCCGCGGCCGCGAGAACGACAGCTCCAGCGGCTCGATCCCCGCGAGCTCGCGCCCCCAGTGCGCGAGCTCCCCGGCCAGCCGCTCCCCGCTCAGCCGCTCGCGCTGCCACAGGGCGAAGTCGCCGTACTGCACCGGGAGCTCCGGCAGCGGGTCCGGCGTGCCTGCCACCCGGGCCGCGTAGCTCCGCAGGACCTCCCCGAGCAGTACCTCGCTCGACCAGCCGTCGCTCACACTGTGGTGGACGAGCAGCAGGAGGACGTGGTCGTCGTCGGCGAGCCGCACCAGCACGGCCCGGAACAGCGGCCCCTCCTCCAGATCGAACGGCGCCGCGGCGGCCTCGTCAACGATCCTCTCGGCGCCGGCCTCGTCGGCCGCGTCCACCAGGGCGAACGCCGCCGGGCCCGGCGGATCGACCACGAGCAGGGGGCGTCCGTCCTCGGTCGCCGGGTAGCGCGAACGCAGCGTCTCGTGGCGGGCGACGCTCGCGCCGAGTGCGGCCCGGAGGGCATCGGCGTCCAGCGGACCGCGCAGGCGCCGCACGACGGGGATGTTGTACGCGGAGGTCCCGGGCGCGAACTGCTCCATGAACCACAGGCGTTCCTGAGCGAAGGACAGCGGAACGGGAACTCCCGGGGCCCGCCGCGGGATGGCGGCCGACCGCTTCGCCCGAGACGCCAGCCGCCGCCGAAGCAGCTCCCGCTTGGCGCCGGACAGAGCGGGCGCGGCAGAGTCGGCCGCCCCCGGAGGGAGGGGGCCGGGGGTGCGGGACGACCCGGGCGCGGGCGCGGCCTCCGGGGCCGGGTCGGCCGCGGTCGTGGTGTCGGTGTCGGTGTCGGTGTCGCTCATGACGTCGGTCGGTTTCCTTCCAGGGCGTCCTGCGCGGCCAGGAGTTCGACTGCGTCGGCCTCGGACAGGACGTCGATCTCGGCGGCCAGGGCGGCTTCGACGGCCTCGGCGAAGGCGGCCACCGTGCGGTGGGTGAACAGGACGCGAAGCGGTACGGCCACGTCGATGGCGGCGCGGACGCGGGCGATGACCCGGGTGGCGAGGAGGGAGTGCCCGCCCAGGGCGAAGAAGTCGTCGTGTGCGCCGATGCCGTCCACCCCGAGCACCTCGCCCCAGACTTCGGCGACGAGCTCCTCGCCCTCAGTGCGCGGCGGTTCGAACCGAGCCCGGGCCCCGGCCGCGACGTCGGGAGCCGGCAGTGCGGCACGGTCGAGCTTCCCGTTCGGGAAGAGCGGCAGCGCGTCCAGCAGGACGAAGGCATGGGGAACCGCGTGCGGCGGCAGGACGGCGGCGAGAGCGCCGTGCAGGGAGACCGGGTCCGGAGCGGGACCGTCCGGCGCGGGGACCACGTACGCGACGAGGACGTCCCCGCGCACGGTCACGACCGCCCGCCCGACACCCGGCAGCGCGAGGAGCGCGGCCTCCACCTCCCCGGGCTCCACCCGGTAGCCGCGCACCTTGACCTGGTCGTCGATGCGCCCGAGGAACTCCAGTGCCCCGTCGGACCGGCGGCGCACGAGGTCGCCCGTCCGGTAGCGGCGGGCGCCGGGGGGCCCGTCGGGGTCGGGCACGAACGCACGGGCGGTCGCGCCGGGCCTGCCCAGGTAGCCGTCGGCCACCCCGGCACCGCCGATGGCGAGCTCACCGGGGGTACCGGGGGGCACCCGGCCGCCGTGCCGGTCGAGGACCGCGACGGTGGTCGCGCCGATCGGACGCCCGATCGGGGGACGGGTGACACCGTCCTGGTCGCCGAGGTCCGCCGTGGTCGCGATGATCGTCGTCTCGGTGGGCCCGTAGGAGTTGACCAGCCGCACCCGGTCGCCGAACCGCCTTCTCCAGGCCGCCACGGCGTGCGGCTGGACCTGGTCGGCGCCCAGGACGAGCAGGCGCAGCCGGTCCGGCCAGGGCGTCTCGTCGAGGTCGGCGACGAGGTGGTGCCAGTACGGCGTGGGCAGGTCGAGCACGGTGACATCCGCGGCGTACGGCTCGGCCAGCTGGTCGGGAAGGGTGGCGCCGGGCCGGGCGGTGACGAGTACCGCGCCCGTGGCCAGCGCCGGGAACAGCTCCTCGGCGCTGGTGTCGAAGGACAGCGTCGCGTACTGCAGCACCCGGTCCTGTGGGGTGAGGCCGTACCCCTCGCGCATCCAGGCGACCCTCGCGGCGAGCGCCCGGTGCGGCACCAGCACGCCCTTCGGGGTGCCCGTCGACCCGGACGTGTAGATGAGGTAGGCCGGGTCCTCGGGCCCGGGCCCGGCCGGCGGCTCCGGCGGGGTCCCGGTCATCGGCAACGCCGGGCCGGGCAGCGGGGACAGGATCCGCAGCCCGGCGGGCAGCTCGGCGGGGAAGCCGTCGGGCAGGGTTCCGTCGGGGGTGAGGAGCAGCCGGGCACCGCTGTCCCGCAGCATGAAGTCGAGCCGGGAAGCGGGGTACGAAGGGTCGAGCGGGAGGTAGCCCGCGCCCAGCCGCCACACCGCGAGCATCGCGACGACGGCCTCCGGCCCCCGGGGAAGGCAGAGCGCGACCAGGTCGCCGCGGACGACGCCGTGCGCGGTCAACCGGGCGGCGAGCCTTCGGGAGGCGTCGGCGAGGGCGCCGCGCGTGAGGGCCTCGTCGGGCCCGAGGACGGCGAGGGCGCCCGGTGCCTCGGCGGCCGCCGTGTCGATGGCGCGGAGCACGGTCGAGGGCGCGGATCCGGCGAGGTCCGGACCTCGGGATCCGTCCGCAAGGAGCCGGAGCTGGTCCGCGTCGAGGAGCGGCAGCCGGTGGACCGCAGTCTGGGGGGACGAGAGCGCGGCCCGCAGGAACACCTCGAAGCGGGACGCGAACGCGGCGGCCGTGCCGGCGTGCAGCAGGTCGGTTCGGTAGCCGAAGACGGCGTGCAGGTCGTCCCCCTCGGGCCGGATGTCCAGACCGAGTTCGAATTTGGCGGCGGTGTGCCCGCCATCGGTCTCGGCGCACCGCAGACCGGCGAAGTCCTCCTCGCCGAGCGCGCCGCCCCCGTGCGTGTGGACCGTCAGCAGCGTCTGGAAGACGGGCGTGCGCCCCGTATCGCGCTCGGGCCGCAGCGCCTCCGTGAGCCGCTCGAAGGGGATGCGCCGGTGGGTGAGCGCGCGCAGCCAGTCCGAGCGGGTCCTGCGCAGCACCTCCGTGAAGGTGGGGGCTCCGGCGAAGCCGGCCCGCAGCACGAGAGCGGAGGAGTAGTAGCCGATCGTCCCCTCGCTCTCCACGGTGTCCCGTGCGGCGGTGGGGACGCCCACGCAGAAGTCGTCCTGCCCGGTGCTCCGGTGCAGCACGCTCATGTACGCGGCGGCCAGCACCATGAACGGCGTGACGCGGTGGGCGCGCGCGAAGCCGTCCAGGGCGGGCCGGATCCCGCCCAGGACCTGGGTGTGGTAAGCGCCGCGACTGCTCGGCACGGCCGGCCGGGGCAGATCGAGCGGCAACTCCAACGCGGGCGCACCGGCCAGGTGTTCGCGCCAGTACGCCAGTGCGGCGGCGGCTTCGGGACCTTCGAGCCAGGCACGCTCGGCGGCGGCGTGCGCCCGATAGGAGGGCACGGGGGAGAGGGCCGGGTCGCGTCCCTCCTTGTAGGCCGCGTAGTGGTCGGAAAGTTCGGCCCGGAGCAGCCCGAGCGACCAGCCGTCCGCGACGATGTGGTGGAGGACGAGGCAGAGCAGGTGTTCCTCCTCGCCGGTCCGCAGCAGCGCCGCCCGGACCAGCGGTCCGACGCCGAGGACGAACTCCCCGTTGACGAGCCGGCCCAGCACCCCGGCGAGCTCCCGCGTGCCGAGGCCGCGCAGATCGCGCTGGTCGAGGCGGACGGTCGCACTCTCGTCGACGACCGCCGACGGCCGCCCGTCCTCGGCGGGAAACCGCGTGCGCAGCGCCTCGTGCCGGGCGACGACACCGTCGAGGGCCCGCTCCAGCACCGCGGCATCGAGTTCACCGCGGAGCCGCAGCACGTACGGGATGTTGTACGCCGGGTCACCGGGCTCCAACTGGTCGAGGAACCAGAGCCGTTCCTGTCCCACGGACAGCACCCCGGTGTTCGCCCCCACGCCGTCGGCCGGCGGCTCGGCCCCCGAGGTCACCATAAGAGAACTCCTGTTCGATGTGCGGCACGCGGCTCCTGAGGGCGTCGTGCGGAGGGAGACCGGGCGTACCCAGACGAACGGTTCCGGACGTGAAGAGAGGGGTGCCCGAGGGGTTGAAGGGCCTCGTGGTGCGATCGCCGCGATGGCACCGATGCTAGGGAGCCGCTCAACCCTCGGTCAATGGTCTGGACCATCTGATCGCATCGAAGTGGCCGACGAATCCACGGTCATCCCAGCTGAGAACCCTGGAGAACCGACACCTCGTCGCCCAGCCGTTCGCCGTCCTGGCAACGCAGGTCCCCCGACCGGCGCCCACCCGCGCGTAGCCGCCGGCCGCCACGGACCCGTCGTGGCGGCGGCGTTGCCCACTCGAACCATGGCCGGATCCGCGCGCCGGCCACCACGCGCGGGCTGCAGGGGAAGGTGGCTGGGGAGCCCAGCGGTGACGGCGGTCCGTCGTGGGTGTGGTCAGTGTGCACGAGCTCGTCAGGGAGCGGTCCCCAGACGGGACCGGGCGTCGCGGCGGCGCAGGGCGCGCTCGAACTCCGCGACGTCCGCCATCCAGGGCCCGTACCCGTCGAGTGCGGCGCAGCCGCCGCGGACGAAGGCGTTGACCAGCTTCCGGTACCCGCCGAGCCCGTCGACCAGGGTGTACTCGACGCGGTACTCCGGATCCGCACCGCCCCGGCCGGCGCGGAGGGTCGTGATCCGGGCCAGGGAGTCCGCGTAGAAGTGGAGCTGGATCCCCTCGCCCATCCGCTCGTCCTCGATGGTGAACACCTCGTTGCCCCGGGTGGAGCGGTCGGCGACGAAGTCCCAGAACTCCGCGGCGGCCGTGCGCGGATCCGAGGACTGCCACTTCCTCTCGACCTCCTTGTCGTCGGTGAACGACAGGGCCGTCTTCCCGCCGCTGCCGCGGGAGTCGCCGCGACGGTCGGCGCTCTCCCCGCCCCCCTCGTCGCCCTCCAGGGGAGCGTTCCTGGAGCGGTCGACGGCCTCGGTGCACATCAGCAGGCTCACGGTGCGCACCGCGTCGTCGGCGAGTCCGGAGTGCGCACGGCGCAGGGCCGCTTCGACCGTCGCCCTTACGCGGTCCCGGTCGCCCCGGTCCACGGCGTTCCTTCCCCGTCGCGGATCGCGGCCGATGCGCATGCCGGCGCACGCCTGTTCCGCGGTGGCGACCACACGCATGACCTCGGGCAGCAGTGCCGGGTCGACGGCGTCGGGTCTCCGCCGGGGAACCGTCGCGCCGTGCAGGTAGCGATTCGTGTACGCGAGGAGCGCGGCGTCGAGGGGGGACAGCACCGTGCCCCGTTCGGCGCGGCGGCGATTCGCGCGGTACTCCTGGGCGCGGTTGCCGTCCGACACCTCCGTCGCCGTGCGCATCGCCGCGCACACCCGGCCCTGCTCCAGCAGGTCGGTGTCGGCTCCGTGGGCGATGAGCCGGTAACGGTCCCACCGGACGTGCCGGAAGAGCGCGTCGACGTCCGCGGGCGCGGCGAGGAGCACCGGGTCCAGGAGTGCGACGGCGGCGGCCTCGTCCAGCGGGCCCCGGGTTCCGGCGTCCTCGCACAGCGGAAGGACCGCGCTCCACAGCAGGAGGTGCCTGGCCAGGTCCCCCCGGATCACCGCGGCATGGGCCTCGGTGACCCGGAAGGTGAAGGTGCGGGGGTCGTGGTTGTCGTCGGCGCCGGCGCCGAGCATCAGCTTCAGCGCGCCGTCCTCACGGACCACGCTCGGGATCCAGCCGCAGCGGCGGCTGAAGACGGTGTCGGTGTTCCTCACGGGCTACTCCTCTCCGGAGCGGCGCCGGTCGGCAGCGCGGCGCCGGTGCGGGCGCGCAGCTCCGTACCGCTCGTTCACGTCCAACGGGCGAATTCGGCGTCGAGTCGGGCGTCGGTACGCACCCAGACCTCGCCCTCGGCGGCCCCGGTCGGCGCGTCGACCCGTTCGAGGCCGAGGAGCGAGATCAGTTCGAGCAGTTCGGCCCGGTCGGCCCGGTCATCGGCGGCACCGTGCGAGTCGAAGAAGACGTAGAACTGGTCGCTCGGGTCCACGCAGCCCGAATCCGCCCAGATCCGGGCGACTTCCTCGACCATCGCCGCTTCCGTCGTGAAGGCGGCGGCGCGGGCGGCGCCGCGCGCCTCCGGTGGGGCGTCCAGGCCGGCGGGGTCGGAGAACCACTGGCCGAAGCGGTCGAGGCCGGCGTGGCCGTTCTCGAAGAACAGCATCGCGCTCGGAAGGTAGCGATTCCCGCGGTCGACCCGGAGGAACTCCGCCCGGGGCCGATCCGACTCCGTGCCTTCGCCCTTGACGCGGGAGATAACACCTTCCCGGGGCATGATCACCAGACTCTGCCCCGACGACGCGTCCTCGATGGTGAAGGTGTCGGATTCCCGGGTGCGGAAGAACTCGGAGAACGCCAGATACGCCTCCTGGGGATCCCCCACGGAAACCTGCCGGCCACTGCCGTCTCCCGAGCCGAAGACGAACTGCTTGGGTCCGGGGCTGTAAGGGCGAGCCATTTGCCTCACACGTCCTTTGTTCGCGTCTGCCGGCGCCGCCAGCCTAGCCGAACAGGAATCCGATGGAACCTGCCCCTCCGGGGCATCCACCGTCCATCCGCGTGCGCCGGGAACCTCGAGGTTGCCTTCGCGTTCGCGGTACCGGAATGCGGCCTCGATGCCCCGGCGAACCTCGCACCGGGCTGGGGCGGGCCGAAGTACAGCTGTGCCCGGAGGTTGAAGTATCGGTCCCCTCCCCGTCGGCCCGCTGAATCTTCTTTTCGCCGGGCGGGTGTTGAGGCGATGGCGGGGTACACGCTTGAGGACCCGGAACGACCTGTGCAGATAGCCGGGGATCCGGCCGCCGAGACCGACATCAAGACCTACACCCCAGGAGACGCAGCCGTGAAGCAGCAGACCGCCGAGAAGGCCACCCTGATCGCCGACCAGATCCGCGAGAAGGCGGGACAGGCAGCCCAGTTGGTGCGGGACAACGCACCCGACCCTGTCCTGGACAAGACCTCCCAGGCCGCGGCGCAGGTGTGGGAGAGCGCAACCCGCGCCGGGCAGTACGCGGTGGACAAGACCCCCGAGTCGCTGCTGGAGAAGGCCGAAACCGCCGCCACGATCGCGCGCGTCAACCGCACCCCGCTTCTCATCGCGGGCGCCGTGGTGCTCGCGCTGGTGCTGGTTCGTCGCCGTCGGGCACGCCGCCAGTAGGGCCATCCAAGCGTGCCTGCGGCGGGCACCGGACGCATCGGTCGTCAGGATGGCGAGGGTTCCCACCGAATGGTGGGAACCCTCGCCATCCGTATGCCTGGGCTCCACGCGGCTCAGAGGGTGTTTCAACCCGGCCTGTGTGTGGCGATGTTCATACCCCTCGCCAGGTTCGGGTTGATTCGTGCCAGAAGAAACGGTGAATGGAGAAGAAGCCCATGCAACGCGGCAACCAGTCCATGGTTCTCATCTGCGCCTACATCGTCTCGATCTCCGGAGGAATCGCAGCCGTGGGTGGAGTTGTGGCCATTTTGTCCTTCGGGGGAACTCCGCCTGTGTATGGATTGGTGGTGGCCATGATCGTGCTGACACTGCTGGCTGTTCGGTACATCCGCCGGGCCGATCGCGGGCATCGGCCTGAGCGCACTTCATAGAGAAACGTCGACACGTGTCCGGGGTTCGTGAGCATCCCAGGGCTCGTTCGTCGATCCCCCCTTCGGCGGCGGTGTGCTGGTGGGCCCGCACGATCGTGGAGTCGATCGCGACCAGCCTGGTCCACCTCGCCCCCGGTCTGGGCGGCGGCCAGGAGGCAGGCCCGCCGGCCCGGGCATCGCCCGGCACTCGGGTGTGGCTGAAGGCGTATGCCCGTACGGCCCTCGCGCCGTCACCTCACTCGCACGCGGAGCAGCAGGGGCCCGCGAGCTGGGTGAAGAGAGCGGCGAGGTCGGCGGGGTCCGCCGGGAGCCCGTTGCCGACGCCGACCGCGGTGGCACCGGCGTCCAGCCAGGGCTGGAGGGCGTCGGGGCGTATGCCGCCCGTGGGGATGATGAGGGAGTCCGGCAGTACGGCCTTCAGCGAGCGGATGAACTGGGGTCCGCCCACGTGGGCGGGGAAGACCTTGGCGGCGCCGGCCGCGCGGACCGCGGCGGCCACCTCTCCGGGGGTGAACCCGCCTTCGATGAAGACCGCGTCGCGCTCCCCGGCCGTCTTGCGTACCTCGGGCGCCGGGTAGGGGGAGATGAGGAAGGCGGCTCCGGCGTCGAGGGCGGTGTGCGCCTGTTCCGCCGTGGAGACGGTGCCGACTCCGATCGCGGCGGGGCGGCCCCGGTGGTCGGTCAGGGAGACGGTCCGGGCCAGGGCCTCGTCCCAGCCCGGGGTGGTGGTCGTCAGCTCGACGGCGCGACAGCCCGCCGCGAGCAGAGCGGTGGTCTGGCGTACGGCCTCGTCGGCGTCGGCGTTGCGCAGCACGGGCAGCAGGCGCTGCGCGGCGATGACGGCGTAGGGGTGGCAGTTCACGGGGGACTCCGGGTTCGTCGGGTGGGAACGGGGGTGGGGCGTAGGGGCTCAGTCCGTGCGGCGGATCGACCTGCCGGCGAGCTGCTGCGTGCGCTTGCCGTGCTCGATCACGAAGCGGCCGTCGATCAGGACGTGGGGAATGCCGTACGGGAGGGTGCGCGGAGCCTCGAAGGAGGATCCGGCCGCGACCGTGCCGGGGTCGAAGAGGACCAGGTCGGCGCGGTAGCCCTCGCGGACCAGCCCCCGGTCGGGCAGCCGCAGGCGGGCCGCGGGGCGGGAGGTCATGTGGGCGACGCACTCCTCCAGGGAGAGTTCCCCGAGCTCCCGGACGTACTTCCCCAGGTACTGGGGAAAGGTGCCGTAGGCGCGCGGGTGGGGCTTGTAGCCCTGGAGGATGCCGTCCGAACCGGCCGTGTGGGCGCGGTGCTTCATGATGCGGCGGACGTTGTCCTCGTGTCCGACGTGCTGCAGGATCGTGGTTCCGAGGCGGTCGCCGATCAGCAGCCGCCGGGCCGTGGTCCACGGCGCCTCGCCGCGCATCCGGGCCGACTCCGCGATGGTCTTTCCGACGCAGGAGGCGAGCCCGGGGTCGGAGACGCCGGAGATCTCGATCGTCTCCCATTCCATGGGGACGCCGTGGCAGCCGTCGGATCCGACCTCCTCCAGATCGTGCCGGATGCGCTCGGCCGTCACATCGTCCGCGAGGCGTTCCAGCAGTGCCTGGGGCCCTCCCTCGTTCGCCCAGCTCGGGAGCGTCGCGACGAGCGTGGTGCAGCCGGGCGTGTAGGGGTACGTGTCCAAGGTGATGTCCGCGCCCTGGTCCAGCGCCCGGTCCAGGAGAGCGAGCAGGTCGGGTGCCTTGCCCTTGTTCACGCCGAAGTTCATGGTGGCGTGGGCCAGGTGGAGCGCGCAGCCGGCCTCGCGGGTCAGGTCGACCATCTCCTGGTAGGCCTGGAGGGCGCCGGCCCCGTAGGACCGGTGGTGGGGGCAGTAGTAGCCGTCGTACGCGGCCACCACCCGGCACAGCTCCGTGAGCTCGCCGTCCTTCGCGTACATGCCCGGGGTGTAGGTGAGGCCGGAGGACATGCCGACGGCGCCCTGCTGGAGGCCTTCGGCGACCAGTTGGCGCATCCGGTCCAGCTCGTGCGGGGTGGGGTCACGGTCTTCCCAGCCCATGGCGTGCATGCGGACGGTGCCCTGTGGGACGAGGTAGGCGGCGTTGACGGCGATGCCCTGTCCGTCGAAGCCGCGGTCGAGGCGGTCGAGGTACTCGCCGACGGTCCGCCAGTCGAAGTCGATGTCCCCGCCGTCGCCGTTCCAGCCGGTGATGGCCTGGCGGACCTCGGCGAGGGTCCGGTCGTCGGCCGGCGCGTAGGACAGGCCGTCCTGGCCCAGGACTTCCAGCGTGACGCCCTGCGCGACCTTGGCGCTGTGGTCGGGGTCCCGTAGCAGGGCGAGGTCGCTGTGGGCGTGCATGTCGATGAAGCCGGGTGCCAGGGCGAGTCCGTCGGCGTCGACGGTCCTGCGGGCCGAGGGCCTGGGACCGTCCCCCTCCGTCCGGATCTCCTGGATGCGGCCGTCCCGAAGGGCTACGTCGGCGCGGTAGGAGGCCGTGCCCGTGCCGTCGACGACGCGGGCGTTGCGGATGACCAGGTCCATGAGGGCGCTGCTCCTGAGTGTGGGGTCGGGGTTCGGGTGTCCGGCGGGCGGGCGCGGGGGCCGGGCGTCAGAAGTAGGTGCGTACGAAGTCCCGCACCGTGCCGTCCTGCTCCACGACCGGGATCAGCTGCCACTTGTCGAAGGAGGTGCACGGGTGGGACAACCCCAGTCCCAGCCAGTCACCGACCTCCAGTTCGGCCTCCGGCGCGGTGGTCAGCCAGCCGTGCTGGTCGGAGAGGGCGGACAGGGTGATTCCCGTCGCGTCCCGCAGTTCGCCGCTCCGGCCGGAGCGCACCACCTGGACCTCGGGCAGGTCCAGGTCGTACGCGGCGTCACGCTTGCCCGCGTTGACGAACGCCTGCTCCGGGGAAGGCCGTGAGACCACCTGGGTCCACAGGCGGAAGGCGGGTTCGAGGCGGCCCTCCTCGGGCACCCGGTTGAAGGGGGTCACGCGCCGGTAGTGGCCGACGTCGTGGGAGAGGTACGCACCCGAGCGCAGCACCTTGAGGGCCGGCGCGGACAGTTCGGGCACCTCGGCGAACACCTCGGCCACCGCGTCGAACCAGGCGGAGCCGCCCGCACTGATCAGGATCTCGTCCAGGGAGGCGAAACGGCCCGCGGCGTCGAAGTCGGCGAGCAGCGCGACGAGGCGGCGCAGCCACGCCCGGACCTTCGCCGGGTCGGCATCCGGTACCTCGCCCTCGTAGCCGCTCACGCCGACCAGGCGCAGGGTCCGGGTGGCGGCCACCGCGTCGGCGACGGCCGCGCAGCCGGCTTCCGTGCGGGCGCCCGTGCGGGCGCCGGCGCCCGCACCGAGTTCGACCACGACGTCGACGGGGCGGACGCCGCCGACCCCACGCAGGGCCTCGTCCATCAGCTCGACACCGCGCACGGAGTCCACGTAGCAGACGAAGCGGAACGACGGATGGGCGTCCAGCTCACGGGAGATCCAGCGCAGCGCGGGCGCGTCGACGACCTCGTTGGCCAGCAGTACCCGCTCGACGCCGAAGGCGCGCGCCACCCGTACCTGGTGGGGGACTGCGAGGGACACGCCCCAGGCCCCCCGCTCGATCTGGCGGGCGAAGAGGGCGGGTGCCATGGAGGTCTTGCCGTGGGGGGCGAAGACGAGTCCGTGCCGGTCGGTGTAGGCCGCCATGAGGTCCAGGTTGTGCTCGACGCGTTCGGCGGAGAGGGCGATGACGGGAGTGGTGAATCCGCCGGTGAAGAGGTTACGGCCCTGGGCGGCCAGTTCGCCGACGGTCAGGCCCTGCGCGTCCGGCGGCAGCCCCTTGAAGCGGAAGCCGACGTGCTCGTCGGCGAGTGCGGCAGGTGCCGTGATCCGCGCGGTCCGGTCGGTGTGCTCGGCAGTCATGCGGCTCTCCCTGGTCCCAAATGACCGGCGTTGCATCCTCTGCAACGGCCATTGCGTATCTTGCTACTAGATGCCTAACATCCCGATCAACGCCAGGTCAACAGGACCGGCGAACCCGGCATACAACGCAAAGGAGTCCAGCGTGTCCATAACCCCGGCGGGTGGTCGGGCCTCCACCGTTGACGTGACCTGCCTCGGCGAGTCGATGGTCGTGCTGCGGCCCACGACCCCCGGCCCGCTTCGCGATGTGGCCGCATTCACCAAGGGGTTCGGCGGCGCCGAGTCGAACGTGGCGTGCGGCGTGGCCGGCGCCGGGCACCGTGCCCGCTGGGTCGGCCGGGTCGGGGCGGACGGCTTCGGCGAGTACCTGGTGCGCGAGATGGCCGCCCGGGGCGTCGACACGGCGCACGTGACACGGGACCAGAAGCGCCCGACCGGGATCTACTTCCGCACCGTCGGCGAGCGCGCCACCGGGGCCCCGTCCGAGCCGGAGCAGGACCTGGCCGAGGTCGCCTACTACCGGGAGTCCTCCGCGGCGGCCACCATGTCCCCCGACACGGTGGACACCGCCCTGCTGGACGCCACCGGGATCCTGCACCTGACCGGCATCACCGCCGCGCTCTCACCCGACTGCCTGGACCTCCTGCGGGTCCTGACCGCCCCGCGGCCCGGCCGCCCCCGCATCTCCTTCGACGTCAACTACCGGATGAACCTGTGGCCCGACACCGCGGAGGCCGGTCCGGTACTGCTCGAACTCGCCCGCCGCAGCGACCTCGTGTTCGTCGGCGCCGACGAGGCCGAGGCCCTGTGGGGCACCGACGGCGGCACGGAGGCGGTGCGCCGCCTGCTGCCCGAGCCGGAGGTCCTCGTGGTCAAGCAGGGCGCCGGCGGCGCCGCCGTCTTCGCCCACACGGCGCCGGGCGGACCGGACCGGGTGGCCCACGAACCGGCGCCCACCGTCGACATCGTCGCCTCCGTCGGCGCCGGCGATGCCTTCGCCGCCGGATTCCTCTCCGCCGAGCTGCGCCAACTGCCCGTGCCGGAGCGGATACGCCACGGTCACCTCGCGGCCGCGGCCGTCCTGACCAGTCCCGAGGACCTCGCCCCGCCCCCCGCGCGGGAACTGGCCGACCACCTGGCCGCACTGGACCCCCGGGCCTGGAGCGCGCTGCACCTCACGGCCGGCTGGGCTGCTCCCCGCCCCGCGGGCGACGCGGTGGCGGGCACCGCGCCCGGCGACGTACGGACGGCGTCGTCATGAGCCAGTCCGTCGACCGCGCGCTGAGCATCCTCCCGCTGCTTGCAGAGGGCCCCGCCGATCTCGGCCGCGTCGCCGGCCACCTGGACGTCCACAAGTCCACGGCGCTGCGGCTGCTGCGCACCCTGCGCGACCACGGACTCGTGTACCGCCAGGACGACCAGTGCTACCGGCTCGGGGCCCGGCTGTTCGCCCTCGCCCAGGGCGCGATGGAGCAGCTGGACGTCCGCGAGATCGCCCATCCGCACCTCGTCGCGCTGAACGACCGGATCGGCCACACCGTCCACCTCGCCGTGCACGAAGAGGGCGAGGTCATCTACATCGACAAGATCGAATCCCGCTACCCGGTGCGCATGTACTCGCGGATCGGCAGGCCGGTCGCGATCACCGTGGCGGCCGTCGCGAAACTGCTGCTCGCCGATCTGCCCGAGGCGGAGCGCACGGCCCTCGCCGAGAAGCTCGACTACCCCATGTACACGCCGCGTTCGACACCGGACGCCGTCACCTTCCTGAAGGAGCTGGCGACCGTCCGTGAACAGGGCTGGGCCGCCGACCTCGGCGGCCACCAGGAAACCATCAACTGCATCGGCGCCCCCATCCGGGGCGCGGACGGCCGCGTGATCGCGGCGATGTCGGTGTCCGCACCGGCCGCCGTCCTGCCGCAGCGCGAACTGCTCGGACTCCTCCCGCTCCTGCGGGCGGCGGCCGAAGCCGTTGGCCTCGACTGCGCCGGCGGAACCCACCCCCAGAAAGAAGAACGGCACACACCATGAACGACACCACCCGCACCCAGGCGAAGACCGCGATCACCCCCGCCACGCACACCGTGCCGCCCGCGAAGTTCTCGCACGGCGTGCGCAAGGGCAACATGCTCCAGGTCGCGGGCCAGGTCGGCTTCCTGCCCGCCGTGGCGGGTCAGGCGCCGACCCCGGCGGGCCCCACCCTGCGCGAGCAGACGCTGCAGACCTTCGCCAACGTCCTGGCGATCCTCGAAGAGGGCGGTGCCGGCTGGGACGACGTGATGATGATGCGCGTCTACCTCACCGACGTGGACCACTTCGCGGAGATGAACGCCCTTTACAACGCCTACTTCGAGGAGCAGGGCCTCACCGCCCCGCCGGCCGCGCGTACGACGGTGTACGTCGGCCTGCCCGCGGGACTGCTCATCGAGATCGACGCGCTGGCCGTCCTCGGCTGACCCCTCTTTCGTCCGCCCGGCTCCTCCCCGTACCGCCCCCCGGCCGGGCGGCCGCCGTCGCGCAGCGGCCCCGGCCGTCGCGGCACGGCACCGCCCGGCCACCGGCCTCCGGCATCACGACCGACCCCACCGTGAATCCGCCGTGCCCGCCCCACGCTCCTTTCACCGGGTCCGGCTCCCACCCATGCGAACAACGGAGTTCCCATGTTGTCTGTCGCCGCCACACCCCCGCAGACACCCCACACCGGGGGTCTCCTGACGCTCATCGGCGGTACGGGCGGTCTCCTGACCGTCGCCGCCCTCGGCATCGCCCTCCTCCTCGTCCTGATCATCAAGGTCCGTCTGCAGCCCTTCGTGGCCCTGCTCGCGGTCTCCATCGCGGTCGGTCTGGGCGCGGGCCTCTCGGTCACCGAACTCTTCGGCACCGTGCAGAAGTCCGCGGCCGTCTCGATGATCGAGAGCGGCATGGGCGGCATACTCGGGCACGTCGCGATCATCATCGGTCTCGGCACCATGCTCGGCGCGATCCTCGAGGTCTCGGGCGGTGCCGAGGTCCTCTCCGGCCGTCTCCTGAACCTCTTCGGGGAGAAGCGCGCGCCCCTGGCCATGGGGCTCACCGGCCTGATCTTCGGCATCCCGGTCTTCTTCGACGTCGGCATCTTCGTCCTCGCACCGATCGTCTACGCGGCCGCCAAGCGCTCCGGAAAATCGATCCTGCTCTACGCGATGCCGCTGCTGGCCGCCCTCTCGATGACCCACGCCTTCCTGCCTCCGCACCCCGGACCGGTCGCCGCCGCAGGGCTGTTCAAGGTCTCCCTCGGCTGGATCATCGTGATGGGCATCGTCTGCGGCGTGCCGGCCGTGCTCGCCGCCTGGGCTTACGCCGGCTGGATCGGCAAGCGCGTCTTCGTGCCCGTACCGCAGGACATGGTCGAGGCCGCCGACGAGGCCAAGGCCGCGGTCGCCGCCGAACAGCGCGCCGCCGAACTCACCCCGCGCGAGGATCCGGTCTCACTGGCCACCGTGCTGCTCATCATCGGCACCCCGCTCCTGCTGATCCTGGCCGCCACCTTCTCCTCGATCATGCTCGACCCGTCGACCCTGCGGTCCGTCATCGAGTTCTTCGGCAACCCCTTCGTGGCACTGACGATCGCCCTGCTGATGGCGTACTACCTGCTCGGCATCCGCCGCGGCTGGTCGCGCAAGTCGCTGGAGACCGTTTCCACCGCCTCCCTCAAGCCCGTCGGCAACATCCTGCTCGTGGTCGGCGCCGGCGGTGTCTTCGGCGCGGTCCTGAAGGGGTCCGGCATCGCGGCCGCGCTGGCGGACACCTTCGACGGGATGGGCCTGCCGGTGATCGTGCTGGCCTACCTGATCTCGGTGGTCCTGCGCGTGGCCCAGGGCTCCGCGACCGTCGCGATCGTCGCGACGGCGGGCATCGTGGTCCCGCTCGTCGAGGGCAGCGGCCATTCGCAGCCCTTCCTCGCCCTGGTCATCATGGCGATCTCGGCGGGCTCCATCTTCGCCTCCCACGTCAACGACGGCGGGTTCTGGATGGTCTCGAAGTACTTCGGGATCTCCGAGCGCGACACGCTCAAGTCCTGGACCGTACTGGAATCCGTCCTGTCGGTGGCCGGATTCGCCGTGGCAGCAGCCCTCAGCATCGTCGTCTGACCAGGGCCGACCCCCTCCAACGATCCGCCGCGCAACCCGCGGCCCCGTAGCCCGCCGACCTCAAACAGGGGCGCAGGCGCCCAGTCGGCGCGGGACGCAGCCCATGGCACGGCCCGCCGTCGAGCCGATGAAGCCCGCCCCGGGAACGTCCTGGGACGGGCTTCGAATTCGTTCCTGCGATCGCGGCGCACGGCGGTGTCCGTACACCGGGTTTGAGCAGGGTCGGGGTGACGTGGCCTGTCAGCAGTGCTGGGTGGCGCCGCGCGTCCCGTTGGGGTTCGTGGTGAGGTTGGCGTCGGAGATCCATCCCTCGGTGTTGGTGTTGGCGATGCGCGCCCACGTCCAGGTGTTGCCGTAGTCGTTGGTGATGAAGCAGTGGTAGTACAGGTAGGTCCCGTTGTACGTCTGACCACTGTTCGAGCAGGACGAGTAGGGGCCGGCCTTCAGGGCGTAGGTGCCGGTGGAGTAGCCCGCACCGCTGTCCTTGTTGCTGTGGCCCCAGCCGCTGCAACTCACCGTCGCGGCTGCGTTGCCCGGAGCTGCCGCTCCCAGAGTCGCGGCCCCCGCCAGGCCGATCGCGGCGAGGGAAGCACCCAGTGTCCGACGTACCTTGTGGGAAAGGGGCGAGACTGTCATCAGGCATTCTCCTGAGAACGCCGGGGAGCTGATCTCCCCGCTCGTCGGCAATCCTGTACGGCCGGGCTCGGAAGGTCGTTAGCTGCTGGTGCCCACTGCTTGGCTTTGCGTGCCCGCTGCCCTGTGCGCGGGTGTCCCGGAGAGCGCGAGGGCGCGGTATTCGCTGGGCGGGATCCCGTAGGCGGTGCGGAAGGAGCGGGTGAAGTCAGCGGGACGCCGGAACCCCCAGCGGGCCGCTATGGAGTGGATGGTGCGGGACGCCTGTGCGGGGTCTGCCAAGTCGTGGCAGCAGCGCTCCAGGCGCCGACTCCGAACAAAAGCGCCGATCGTCATGCTCTGTTGCGCGAAGAGCCGGTGTACTTGGCGCAGGGAGATCTGGTGGGCCGCAGCGATGATGCGGGGGCTGAGCTCCGGCGCCCCCAGATTCGCTTCGATGAAGGCACGTACGCTCAGGAGCAGTGTCTGCTGCCGGTCTTCGGGTGGAATCGCCGAAGCCCGGTCCAGGTGGTGGGCCAGGAACATCGTGACCAGTTCCCTGGCGACCGATTCGAGCCGGATTCCCTCGTGCGGCTGAAGGCTCTGAGCCTGGGCGGCCAACTGAACCAGGAACCCGGACAGGAGCGCACCGGTGCCACTCCCACCCGGCAGGGCAGTGGCCAAGAGCCCCTCCACCTTGCGCGAGGGCAGGTGCACCGTCGAGCGGGGCAGGTCGATGGTGATCGCGCGCACTGCCGCCTGCTGTGCGGGGAACTGCACATCGAAGCTGTGCGAGGAGTCGTACAGCATCAAGTCGCCGGCGCTCAGCACGGTGTCGCGACCGCAGTGCGACAGCCGACGGCTCCCTCGCAGGCTCAGCGTCAGGTGGTAGAAATCCGGATCGGAACGCCGGACCAACCTCTGCGAGCGACGCACGCGCATCGAAGGGTGCGAAAGAACGGATACACGGGCGGCCCCCATCTGCAGTTGCCTGATCGTGGTGCGGAAGTCGTGTACATGGTCGCTGGTGACGACCGCCGGCTCCGAAGAATCCGAGATCATGTCGGACCACCATGCGAACCGGTCACCGACCGGAAGATCCTCACTGCGAAGCAGAGTCTCCATTGACTGAACATGTCCCGGAGTGATGGCTTCAGTCATGCACCTGCCGGATCGCGAGTACTCGGCCCGCTCACCATCCTGCGGGTGACGACGACCGAACTGGCCCGATTCCTGGGCGGGTGCCAGGTCCAGGGCCTTTGATCATTCGCGCGCCGGTACCGCCGCAGCCCGTCTGCTCACGCCCCGTCGATGCGGTCGAGGAGTGCTTTGGCGCTGCGGGTAAGGCCTCCCGGCCGCCGCCGGGGAAGCCCTCAACTCGGGGTACGGCCACATCGTCGAGATGCGCGCGGTCGAGGCCGTCCTGGGTGACGGGACGGTTCCGGGCCCGGTGTACTTCGACACGGCTCCGGCGGGGGAGGGGGCGCGTCTCCCAATCGACCAGCTGACCAAGACCGCCATGGTCGCCGCGGTACGGGCGGCCCGCCGGCTGGAGGTCACCGCCGAGCGGATCGGCTACTGGGCCGCCCGCGGCGCCGCCAACGACCCCGACACGAAGCGGGCCGCCGCCCAACTCGGCCTCAACGAGGACGCCACCCGCAAGCTGCTGGCACGCCCCTACCGCTGACCACGCCGATCGGGGCGAAGGAGCCGGCCCGTCCGGACCTACGTGCGAAGGAAGACCCGGACGAGCTCCACCCACCGGCCTCCCAGGACGGCGCCCCAGTACGCGGCGGCCACGCAGGTCGGGGAAAACGGAAGCCTGGTGTGACGCTGTGTCCCCCGGCGGAGCCGATGCCGGCCCAGGCCGCCGACGCGATCGGGCCGACGCATCTGCTGGAGGCAAGGCGGATCTGATGGGTGCTGAGCACGGACGGGACGATCGGTCTCCGGGCGGGATCCGGGACGAGTTTCGGCTCGAGTGCGACGGTCAGTTCCGGCTGGCAGAACTTCCTGGGCGGTGCGGGTCAGGGCCGGTTGTACTCCGCCGACATCGGCGGTGACGGAAACAAGGACCTCCTCGTCCACGGCACGGACGGCAACATGCGCCCACGGTGGCGAACGGCCTCAGACGTGGACGACAGGGGTGGCGGCCTCGTCGACGGGGTGGATCCGTGGTGCGCCCCTCCGGTAGAGGACGAAGGTAACGAGCAGGCCCGCGGCGAAGAACCCGGCGGACCACCAGTAGGCGGTGGAGTAGCTGTGCAGCTGGGCCTGTGCCAGGGCGTCGGGGGTGGGCTTCCTGCCGGTCAGGTAGCTGGTTGCGGCGCTGGTGGCGAGGGTGTTGAGCAGAGCCGTGCCGATGGAGCCGCCGACCTGTTGGCTGGTGTTGACCATCGCGGACGCGACGCCCGCGTCGTGTGCGGCGACGCCGGAGGTTGCCAGGCTCATTCCCGGGGCGAAGATCAGGCCGAGGCCCAGTCCCATGACGAGCAGCGGGAACAGGACGTGCGGTACGTAGGAGCTGGTGAGGTCGAGCTGGGTCATCCAGACCATGCCGGCCGCCGCGAGTCCCATGCCGGTGGGCACGATCGGCTTGGCCCCGAACCGCGGCACCAGGATGTTGGTGGTGATCACGGAGGTGACGACCATCACGGCGACCATCGGGAGGAAGGCCAGGCCGGTCTTGACCGGCGTGTAATGGAGGGATTGCTGGAGGTAGTAGGTCAGGAACAGGAAGACGCCGAACATGCCCGCGCCGGAGATGAACATCGCGAGGAACGAGGCCCCCCGGTCGCGGTCGAGGATCACGCGCAGCGGCAGCAAGGGGTGTTCGGCCCTGGTCTGCCACCAGGCGAACGCGGCGAGCAGGATCGCGCCGACGGCCAGGAACCCCCAGGTCTGCACCGAACTCCAGCTGTTCGTCTCGGCGTTGGAGAACCCGTATACGACGCAGAACAGGCCCGCGGAGACCAGCACCGTGCCGGGGACGTCGAGTTTGGGCCGGTCGGCCGGAGCGCCGGGCTGCAGCAGCCGGACAGCGCCCGCGAAGGCGACGACGGCGATGATGAGGTTGACGTAGAGGCACCAGCGCCAGTCCAGGTACTCGGTGAGCAGCCCGCCCAGGAGCAGGCCCACCGCACCGCCCGCGCCGGCGATCGCACCGTAGATGCCGAAGGCCTTCGCCCGTTCCTTGGGGTCGGTGAAGGTGGTGGTCAGGAGGGACAGCGCGGCGGGCGCGAGCAGGGCGCCGAAGACGCCTTGCAGGGCACGGGCCGAGACCAGCATCCCGAAGCTGGTCGCGGCGCCGCCGAGCGCGGAGGCCAGGGCGAAGCCGACCAGGCCGATGAGGAAGACGCGCTTGCGCCCGATGAGGTCGGCGACACGGCCGCCGAGGAGCAGGAGCGAGCCGAACGCCAGCGCGTAGGCCGTGACGATCCACTGCCGGTTGCCGTCGCTGAAGCCGAGGTCGGCCTGGGCGGAAGGCAAGGCGATGTTCACGATCGTCGCGTCGAGCACCACCATGAGCTGCGCCAGCCCGATGACGCCCAGCACCCACCATCGGTGCGAGGGATGACCTGCGGACGGACCGCGTCGGCGACGGACGCCCAGCTCGTCGGCACGTGCGGTGGGCTCTCCGGTGAAAGCCATGCAGGATCTCCTTGCGTCAACACATTTCCCCGCATTTCCCCCGTATTACGCTAAACGGAGGACGTGTCTCACGCCACGCGGGGCGATCACGCCCGGGGGGCGGGCCAGGTTCGCCGCGCGCCATGGCTGCTCAGGAGCGGGCGCCCGGCCCCGGTATCGCGCTCCCCGTGCCGGCGCCCGGCCGGCACGGAGAGCGCGTACGTGAGTCCTGTGCGGCCTGGGCTGAGGTGGCCTGCTGCCACTCGGTGATGTAGACGTCGAAGATGGTCCTTAGGTGGTGGCCGATCTCGTCGTGCAGTCCGATGGCGCCGAGCCTCCGGCCGGTGCAGCCGAACACACGTCACCGACCCGATCGTCATCTCCTTCACAGTGCCGTTCCTGGCCTCCGGCCTCCGTACCCACTCCGCTCCTCGGGACCTCAGGACCTGTCGCCGCCGTCGCCGCCGACCGCGGTACGGCCTCAGGCCGGCTCCGTGAGAACTCCTTCCGTGCGGGAGGAGTGAGGCCGGCCGTCCCCCGGGCCGTGCGGAACATCGGTCGCCGGATGGCGCAGGCCGCTCAGTACGGTGTGGGAGCTGCCGCGAGGTGGGTGCGCAGTCGGTCGGTGTCCTGCTGGGTCCATTGCTGTGGGGGCAGGAGCGCGGCCCAGCCGTCGACCGCCCCGGTGCCGTAGCAGTGGCCGTGGGGGGCCTGGACTCCGTAGGAGACGGCCATGTCGACGGTCGTCTGCCAGAAGGTGACGAACGGGAACCACTTGATGTGCGGGGTGATGTCCGGTCCGAGCGGAGCACTGAGCCACCGCGGGCGTTTGAGGAGGAGATCCGGAGACCACCAGACGATCGGGTCCGAGGCGTTCTGGAGTACGACCGCGCGCGGCTGCGCCCAGCGGGCCTCGGGCCGTGCCAGGTCGGCGGTGGGGAACTGGGCGACCCTGATGTTGTGTCCGTCGCGGAACTCCGGCCGCCACACCGGGCTGCCGGCGTCGCGGTGTTCACGCATTTCCCGGGCGATCGGGGAGAAGTTGGGCACACCGCTGAGCAGCGCCCCGTCGGTGGTGGCGAGCAGTGCCTCGGCGGTGCCGAAGGAGTCCTCGATGGCGTAGGCGCCGAGGCTCTCGCCGGTGACCACGAACTTCGGCCGCTTGCCGGCGGGCAGGCCGGCGATCTCCGTCCGGACGGCTTGGACCAGGGCCCGGGTGGCCTTGCCCGCCTTCTCCTTGTCGACCAGGAACGATACCCAGCTGGGCAGGTAGGAGTACTGCACGCCGACGATCGCGGTGTCCCCGCCGTAGAGGTACTCCAGGGATTCCGCGACCGTCGGGTCGATCCAGCCCGAGCCGGTGGTGCCGGCCACCGCGAGGACCTTGCGGCCGAAGGCCCCTGTGCGGTGCAGTTCCCGTACGGCCAGCTGGGCCTGGGCCTGGAAGGGATCGTCGTCCTGGAAGAACTGTGGGGCCGAGGAGCTGACGTAGACGCGCACCGGATCCTTCGCCGGGCTGCCGGTGAAGAAGTTGATCTCCTCGCGGTCGAGGACCGATCCGGTGAAGTTGCGGCCCTGGAATCCAAGGTCGTCCCAGTTCATGAGGGAGCCGGGGCCTCCGGACACGAGAGGGGAGTCCGGTCTGCGGATCCCGTTCTTGGTACCGCTGTTGGTGGCTTCGGCGATCCGGTCGGCCACGTCGATGACGCCCCGCTCGAAGACCACGTCCCTGATGGCCGTCGACACCACGACGGCGCTGACGAGAAGCCCGATGACGACCGCGACGGGCCGGGGGAGTGCCCGGCCGAGCCATCGGATGAACCTGCTCGACGCGAGGCGCACCGAGCGGGCGGCCAGCAGGATCAGCAGCCAGGTCGCGACCGCCAGCAGCGCAATCATCGGCGTGTGCCAGGTCAGGGCGGGCGACAGCCCCTGCAAGGACCGCAACTCGCGTTGCATGTGAGCGCTTTCCGAGATCAGCCAGACGGAGAGGACCGGACTCAGAATCCAGTACGCGATCCAGCACCGGGCCCGTGCGCGGTCCCCGGGGCGCCTCTTGACGAACAGGCGGAACAGCGAGCTCAGCAACGTGCCGACGGCATACCCGATGGCCGCCGTAATCCCTCCGATCACGCCCTGCAGCAGCCACGGCCGCGGCACGAGGGAAGGGGTCAGCGAGGCCCAGAAGAAGACCGTGGCCAGACACAACGCGAAGAGGTCCGGCCACCGGCGAACCAGGTACGACTCGTCGGGGCGCTTCCAGTAGGGCTGCGCCACGAAGCGCCTGCCCAGTTCCTCGACGGTCCGACCCAGGGTGCGCATTCACCCACGGTAGACGGGCCCGGACGGCAATCCGGGCAACCAGGACACCCCGCCGGAAGCGGCCGAGGCGAAGACGGTGCACAAGTGGTGACCGTGACGCCGTGTGGCCCGGCCGGTGTCGACCGATCTGGCGAGTAGCCGCACTCCTCCGAGGCCGCGTCCTGGGCGCGCACAACGCGCGCTTCGACTACGGCTTCTTCGCCCACGAGTTCGCGGGCGCACGTTCCACCGCCCCGGCCGAACGGAGGCTGTGCACGCCGGCCCTCAACCGCCAGGTGGCACCTGCGACACCGAACCTGAAACTCGGCACGCCGGCCGGGCACTACGGTGTGCGCCAGAAACGGGCACACGACGCACTGGACGACGCACTCGTACTCTCCGGCATACTCCGCGGCTTCCGGCTCGCCGCCGAGCACCTCGGCCTGGCACTACCGCTGCTCGCCCGCCGGCCTCCCGGGGAGCACGAGCCGAACGTCCCGAAAACGCGGTGCGCCTTCCGTAGTCCGGGACGGCTGACACCGGGCGCGCTGCTCGTCCAGGGGATGAAGATCGCGACCACCGGCGGCACCCGGGCATCGCGCCAAGAACTGGTCACACGGTGGGTGGCGGCCGGTCTGGACATGATGAACTCCGTCAGCGCCCGGACGAGCGTCGTGGTCACGAACCACCCGGCAGCCGGATCCGGCAAGCTCCGCCGAGCCGTCGTAGCCTTCGCGGCGGACCGGCACGAGCAGGTCCTCGGGGACGAGGACTTCGTCTTCTACGGCGCACCAGAACATCCGGACGGCACCATCGAACCCACGACGGAGGGACCGACCGAGCAAGCGGTCAGCGCCGGCCTCGACGTACTGCCGACCGACGTCCACAAAGTGGTCATCGCCGCCTCCATCGACGGGGCAACGACCTTCGGGGACGTGGGAGCCAAAGAGGTCTCGGCCACCCAGGGCGTCGGTGAAGCCTCAGCCGTACAAGCCACCCCGGACGCCGGCACCACCGAACGCACCATGCTCCTCGCCGAGCTGTACCGACGCGGTGCCGGCTGGCGCATGCGCGCCGTAGGACAGGGCTACGACCACGGCCTCGCCGATCTGGCCCGCCACTACGGGGTCGACATCACGTACTGACCACCAACCGGAGCGGACGGGCATCCGCTCCCTTCCTTTCCTTCCGCGAATCAGCGGTCGGGCCCGGCGAGCGGGGGAAGGGCCAGGTTGCGCGGGGGTGAAGCCGGCGCCGAATCCCCCCGATAGGACATCTTTGCGAGACCGGTCTTCACCAGTACCTGCCCGTTCATGAGCCGAGTCCGTGGGGTGCCCCTTTTCCGACCGTACTGCTTTCCCCTCCCTGCGTACCGCAGCGGCCGTGGCCGCCGGCGTCCTCCTTGCGGTAGGAGTTCCCGCGGCCAGCGCCGCAGCCCCGCACGCCGTGGCCGGGGGCGTCGACCTCGCGGTCTCCACGGTGCAGTCGACGGCCGTTCCCGGGACCCCGACCGTCCAGCCGAGGTGCTGAGCCTGCTATGAGGGCGGAGGGCCGAAGCCGGCGGGACGGATGATGTCCTCGGCCTCGGCCCCGGCGCGCGGGCACCGGTCGACCGGGATCGGGTGACTCCCAGCACAAGGTCGTAGGTCACTTACGAAGCGGCCTAGGAGGGTGACGTTGTCCCCTTCGCAGGCCACGGGCCTTGGGGAACATGAGCCGGCAGGGCATCGCGGTTCCGGTCCGCAGCTTTATCCACTAAGCGGGGTCGTACCTCACGGCTTTGCGGCGAGATCTGCCCGCCGCTCACACTTGTTCCCGTTGCACAGTGCCGCAGATCCCGGATCCGAGCGGCTCCCTTCCGCGGGTCCCGCCATCCGAAGAGGTCATTCCGTATGTCCGTAACCAGTACGCCGGGGCACGGTCGCCGTCCGAAGAACGCGAACGTGCTCTCCATCGCCGCCGTGGCTACGCTCGGCGCCGCCGCGCTCGTGCTTTCCCTCACCCCGGCCGGCGGCAGCGGTGCCGACACGGGTGCGGCGGCCGACCGTACCCCGACCGTGCGGCAGGACGCCACGGACCAGCGGGCCACGGGGTCGCAAGGCACCGAGCAAGCCGCCGGGCAAACCCCGGCCCCCGGCGACAACCTCAACGGATGGATCAAGGAATCGCTCGCGATCATGAAGCAGCACGGCATTCCGGGTTCGTACCACGGGCTGTACAAGAACATCATGCGTGAGTCCAGCGGCAATCCCCGGGCGATCAACAACTGGGACGTCAACGCCAAGAACGGCGTCCCCTCCATCGGCCTGCTCCAGGTCATCCGCCCGACCTTCCAGGCCTACCACGTGCCCGGCACGGCGGATTCCCAGTACAACCCGGTCGCCAACATCGTGGCCGCGGCCCACTACGCCGCCGCACGCTACGGCTCGATCGACAACGTCAACAGCGCCTACTGAGCCAACGCCAACGCCGAGGCCGACGCAGGGGCCTGAAGGTCACTCAGGGCGCACCGCGCCCCGGCGCGAGCACGCCGCTCAACCAGGTACGCACAGAGTTCTCTCCGGATGGAGGGTGGACCGCGGAACTCTGGCTGGTTGGCTACCACCCTGCTACCTTGCGTGGATGAGCAGCACGAAGAAGCAGACCCAGCTACGGCTGGAGCCCGAAGTACTGGAAGCCGGGAAAGGCGCAGCGGCAGCCCGCGGTCTGGACTTCAATCAGTACGTGCAGCGCCTGATCACCGAGGACACCACCGGCTCCCGAGCCGCCGGCATGGCCGCCGCCCAGCGCCTGCTCGATACCCACGGGGCGTTCCTGCAGGACCTCGAGGACCAGCTGGACGCACAGCACGCCCCGCCCACCTCGGGTGAGGGCCGGGGCGCCGCTGCGTGAGCATGTCCCTGCACGTCGACCTGACCTGGATCCTGGAACTCGCCGAACGCGCCGGTCACCGTGACCCCGCACCCGAGGACCTCGGCGTCCCCATCGGCGCGGTGGCCCGACACCGCGCCGAACTCCTCGAACAGCCCGTCTACGACAGCCCCTGTGCCCGCGCCGCCGCCCTCGTCCACACCCTGGGCCGTTGCCGCTGGCTGGAACGCTCCAACCTCACCGTCGCCTGCGCAGCCGCCGTGATGTACCTCAACGCCAGCGGCATCCCCGCAGACCCCACCCGCGAACAGCTCACCGCCCTCGCCCACGCACTGTACGAACCCCGCTGCACCATCGCCCGCATCACCGAACTCCTCCACACCTGGAGCTGAACGGGTCTTCGCCGTCGGGCCAGGAGCTCGTGGACCGGGGCATGTGCCGCGTCCCTCGTCGACCATGGACGTCCGGGGCGCACGGTCCGCGGCTCCCGCTACGCGCTGTCCGCACCCACCTGCCGGCCCCGACGGCCACGGGTGATGCCCCATGCCGCCAGTGCCGCCGCCAGACCCGTGAGCGCGAGGCCGGCCCAGGTGGTGGCCTCCCGGAACTCAGCGGTCTGGTGGGGGTTCCAGCCGGATCCGGCGATGTCGCCGGTGAAGAGCGCCGCGAGGATCGTCCCGCTGACGGCGATGCCGATTCCGGCGGTGACTTCGCCGGCGGTGTCGACCAGCGCGGCTCCCATGGTGGTGCGGTTTCCAGGGAGGCCGCGCATGACGTTGGTTCCGGCGACGACGCCCACCACCCGCATGCCGGCAGAGACGAGCACCAGCGCCAGCACGACCCACACGTAGGCGAAACGGCCCAGCAGCCCGTAGACGGCGAGCCCGCACACAACGGCTCCGGCGCTCAGCCAGGCGGCCCTGTCGAGACCGACGCGCGCCACCAGCGGACCGATGGCCGCGCCGCCGGCGATGAGTACGACGACCTGTGGCAGCATGCCCAGCGCTGCCTCGGCGGGTGTCCAGCCCCAGTCGAGCTGGAGCTGGAGCGTCACGAGGTAGCCGAGGCCGGCGGTCGCGAGCCCCGAGGCGGCCTTGAACGCCAGACCGCTCGAGACGAGCGGGCGGGCGACGAGCCGGAGGTCGAGCAGGGGATGGCGGGCGGCCCGCTCGCGCACGACGAACAGCACCGCCGTCACGACGGCCGCGCCCGTGGCCAGCCAAGGCAGTGCCGACGCGGCGCCGGTGTCGGCGAACAGCGTCGGAGCGAGCAGTGCGAGGACGATCGCGGCCGTGCCGAGCAGCGCACCCGCGCCGTCGAACGGGTCCCGGTGCAGTTCGTCCGCGCGGTCGGCGGGAATACCGCGCCGGATTCCGAGGTACGCGAGCGCGGCGATCGGCACGTTCACCAGCAGCAGGACCTGCCACGGGGCGACGGCGAGGACGAAGCCGCCCGCCGTCGGCCCGAGCGCGGGCCCGACCAGCCCCACGGTCGAGACGAGCGTCGTCGCACGGACCCGAAGCCCGTCCTCGTCGAACAGCCGGAAGGCCAGGGCGAGGGAGCCCGGCGTCGTCATCGCGGCCGCCAGGCCCATCACGGCACGGACCGCGATGAGCTGCTGCGCGCTCGTCACGAAAGCGGTTGCCAGGCTCGCGGCACCGAGGAGCACCAGCCCGGCCAGCATGATCCGGCGGCGCCCAACCCGGTCCGCCAACGCCCCGAGGGCCAGCATGAACCCGCCGAAGACGACCGCGTACACGCCCGTGATCCACTGCAACACGGTCGTCGACGCCGACAGCTCGCGGCCGATGGTCGGCAACGCGACGTTGAGGATCGAGTTGTCGAGCATCTCGAACAAGAACACCGCGGACAGCCCGGCGAGGGCCACCCACGCTTCACGCAGGGACTGGGGTGATCGTAGGGGCCGTGTGGTCAGGAAGCCTTCGGCCGGAGCTCCGACGGCTCCATCGCGGCGAACGCTCAACGCGCACTCCTTCAAGGTGAAGAAGTGGCGGATCGTCCGATACCGCGTGTGCGCGCATGGTCAACGACCACACGTTTTTACTTCTGATCCTCCGATCCTACATCCGGGCGGAGCTGCACCGTGGCCAAGTGGTACGGAGCTCTCGCAGGGCACCGACCCCAGTGGCACCCAGGGACTGTGGGCGGGGATGGTGCGCGAGGTTCCGTGACAGCTGGGTGATGTCGTTCGGTCAGCAGCGGTGGAGAGGGCAGGCCGGGCTGCAGCACATCGTGCGGGGCGAGCTTGAGGCTGGTGGCGAGGAAGGCTTCGGCCAGTTCGCCGGCGAGGGTGCGGATGCGGTCGGCGAATGCGGGGGCGGTGTTCATCGGAGCTCCTTGGAGGGTTCGGATCAGTGGATGGTGGGGGTGGGGGTGGGGTGATGTGGTCCGGCATCCGGTTCGCTCGCGCCCTCGGCGTTCATGGCGGCCGTCGTTTTGAGGATCTTGGCGGCGAAGCCGGCGATGGCGCAGAGCGCGGCGGGGAGCAAGAGGGTGAGGTTGAGCGGTACGAGATGGGTCAGCGGGCCGATGACGGCGGGACCGGCGAGCATGCCTAGGTAGCCGAGTCCGGCGACGCGGGAGATGGCCGTGCCGGCGGAGCCGGGGCCGAGGCGGCCCGCGGCGCTGAAGAGCTGGGGTACGCAGCCGGACAGGCCGATGCCCGTGAGGGTCCAGCCGGTCAGGGCCAGGGGGATGCCGGGGGCGAGGGCGGTCAGGGTCAGGCCGGTGGCGGCGAGAGCGGCTCCATAGCGCAGGACCGCGACGGGGCCGATACGGGCGGTCACCCGGTCGGCGAGCAGCCGGCCGATGGTCATTGCGGTGGCGAAGGCTCCGTAGGCGAGGGCGGCGGTGGCGGCGGGCGCGCCCAGGACCTCCTTGAGGTGGAGGGTGCTCCAGTCGTTGGCGACCCCCTCGCAGAGCATGAGCATGAAGGCGAGCGCGGCAAGGATCCAGATGCGCTGGGGGGCGCCTGTCCCGGACGGCGGTCCGGCATCGGGAACGGGGGCTTGAGGTACCGGGGCGGTTTCGCGGGGGAGCAGGGCGGGGGCGGCGAGGGCCGCGACGGCGAGTCCGGCCAGGGCAGTGGCGCCGAGCGTGGTGGCCGGGCTCCAGCCGCGGCCGAGCGCGAGGGCTCCGGTCAGCGCGGCGAGCACGCCGCCTATGGAGAACAGGGCGTGGAAGGCGGACATGACGGGCCGCCGGTAGCCGTGCTCGACCTGGACGGCGTGTGTGTTCATGGTGACGTCGAGGGCCCCGTTGCCCAGTCCGAGGAGCAGCAGGGCCAAGCCCAGCGTCACGGCGTCGCCGGCCAGTCCCGGCAGGACGACGGCGGCACTGCACAGGGCCGCACCGACGGGCACGGCCCTTCGGGCCCCGAAGCGGTCGGTGAGAGGACCGGCCAGCTGCATACCGGCGAAGGCGCCTGCTCCGAGCACCAGCAGCAGCCATCCCAGCAGGGCGTGGCTGAGGCCGGCACGTTCCTCCACGGCGGGGATGTGCACGATCCACATGCCCATGAGGAAGCCGTTGAGGGCGAAGTAGACGGAGGTGGCCAGCCGTCCGCGCCGTAGTGATCTCTGCATGCAATCGAACATAACAAACACATTCACTGTTCGGAAATTGCGTTACGAACACGATCAGTGTTCAATATGGGCATGAGTGCAGAACGTCTGAAAGTGATCACCGAAGCCGTACGGGGCCACGGGAGCAGCAGCGTCGCGGCGCTGGCCGAACTCACCGGCGCCTCGGAGATGACCATCCGCCGCGACCTGGAGGCCCTCGCCGAACAGGGGGTACTGGAGCGCTACCGTGGCGGCGCCCGAAGCCTGCTGCTCCGCGGCGAGGAGCCCCCCTTCGCGCTGCGCGCCCAGGAGGGTCTGGAGGTCAAGCGGCGCCTCGCCGCCGAGGTGGCCGCGCTGATCACGGACGGGGAATCGGTCGTCCTGGACTCCGGCACCACCTGCCTGGAAGTGGCCCGCGCCCTCGCGCACCGCCGGCTGACCGTCATGCCGTTGTCCCTGCACGCAGCCAACGCCCTCGCGGACGCGCCCCGTTTGACGCTGCTCCTGCCGGGCGGACAGCCGCGCCGCGGCGAACTCGCGCTGACCGGGCCGCTGACCGAGGCCTCGCTCGCCGCCCTGCGCTTCGACACCGCGGTCCTCGGCTGCTGCGGACTGACCGCCGGCGACGGGCTGACCGCCTACGACCTCGCGGACGCCGCGGTCAAGCGGGCCGCGATCGCCTCGTCCGGCCGCATCATCGCGGTGGCCGAGTCGGCCAAGCTCTCCCGGACCGCCCTCGCCCATGTCGCACCCGCCGCCGCGCTCCACGCGGTCGTCACCGATCAGGCCGCACCCCCCGAGGTCACCGACACCCTGGGCGCAGTCGGCGTCACCGTACGAAAGGTATGACCGCAATGAGCACCACCGTCCTCTTCGACATGTTCGGCGTCATCGCACGCCACCAGTCCGACGAGGGGAAAGCCCACCTGGTCGCCACGGCCGGCGTGCCCGCCGCGCCGTTCTGGGACGCCTACTGGTCCCTGCGCCCGGCCTACGACCGCGGCGATGTCGCCGGCCCCGGCTACTGGCGCACCGTGGCCGAAGCCCTCGCCACCGAGTTCGACGCCCGCCGCACCGCCGACCTGATCCGGGCCGACGTGGCGAGCTGGAGCGCGGTGGACGAGGAGATGGTGGCGCTCGTCGAGGAACTCGCCGCCTCCGGACGCCCGATCGCCCTCCTGTCCAACATCCCCGAAGAACTCGCGGACCACTACGAACGGCACCACCCCTGGCTGGGACATTTCCAGGTCCGGGCCTTCTCCTGCCGCATCGGCCACGCCAAACCGGAGCCGGGCGCCTACCGCTGGAGCCTGCAGGCCCTCGGCCTCGAACCCGACCGCGTCCTGTTCGTCGACGACCGCGCGGACAACATCGAGGCCGCACGCACCCTCGGCCTGCACGGACACGTGTTCACGACCGCGGCTGATCTCAGGAAGGCCCTGAACCCTTCGCGCGACGCGGGCTGAGAACCCGATGCGGCGCGAACCCCGCCGAGTGAACACCCCGTGCAGATGGCGGAGTGTCCGGCACGGCCGTCAGGATGCAACGGGTCTGCGACCCCCGCAGCCGGAGGGTGGTCAGCCGGTGGAGGCCGTAGCGGGGTTCGCTGCCGCGGTCGAGGCGGTCGGCACAACCAGCCGGCACAACCAACGGGCCGTACACAGATCCCGGGCCCTGACCGACCCGTGCACCGGGTTCCTGGACGTTGCCTGTCCGCCACGATCTCGGTACGTTGCGTCACGACGTAGCAGGTGTGCCGGGGGGGATCGGCCGCCCGGACGCTCCAGGGGGAGGCATCCGTGTACGTAGAGATCGGCACGACCAAATACCGGCCCATCGACTTCGCCATGCGCCGCAGGGTCCTGGACCACCTCGGCTCCTTGCCGGGCGGACACGCCGCCGCCCTCGGCTTCCTCTTCGGAGTCCCGGCCGACGCGTGGACCTTTCCCAACGAGAACGCCTTCTACCGGGCGATCAACATCTTCGCGGACACGCCCGAGGCGGAGCGGACACCGACGACCCTGCCGAACATGCTCACCGTGGCCCGGCGGCGGGCCGGCACGGTCATGCCTGGGCCGGGAGGCGCGCTGCTGCCGGGGGGCACGACCACGCTCGCCGGCGTCCGGTACGCGGACTCCGCCGCTCTCGCGCTGGCCGGGCCGGTCACGGCACTGCTCGCGCTGGAGGCCACGCTCCGGCACCCCGGTCTCACCAGGATCGTGGACGACCCGCTCAACGGATACGCCTTCACCAGCTGGGCCGCACTCACCGAGGCGCTGGGCACGTGGAACGGCCTGGGCGCGCTCCCCGTGGCGGTACGGGCCGCCCGGATCCCGATCCACCCGGTCTCGGCGCTCTCGAACTACGATCCGACCGACACGGTCACCGCGGAGAACCTCCGGCTGCAAGAGGCGCGCTACGTGTACGCGTGGGGCAGTTGCGGGATGACCGGGCAGCATCTGACGGCCCGGATCCACGACCTCGGTGGAGACATCCAGCGTGAGGACGAGGTGACCTTCGGGCAGGGGCAGGGCGCAGCGCTGCGGCAACTGCTCCTGGCGCCCGTGGCCGTGCGGACCCTGTACGAGATCCACAACCCGATGCTCCACCACTTCGTCATCGAGAAGCGCCCCTCCGACCAGGGGGCGATCCTGCAACAGGGCTACATAGGTGCCTACTGGGCCAGTTGGTGGGCCGGACTCACCGGTGGTCTCTCCGTCCGGGAGGAGGGGAACCACGAGATCATCTCTGCGATGCGGACCTTCTGGGGCGGCGGCCGCACCATCGACCTCGGTGTCCTCGGGACCAGGCTCGGCGCCTTCCTGGCCCAGCCCCGGATGAGCACGGCGGGCAGCGCGGAGGCCTGGCGCAACCTGCCGTTCCTGCCCTGGGCGGTGATCGCGCTGGACAATCCCGCGACCTGGGTCGTCACGACCTGGTCGGTGGCGGCCCCGAACACGGTCTTCAACGCCGTCGAGGACCGGCTGCACGGCGACTACCCGCAGGAATGGGTCACCGAGACGGTGATGCGGGAAGCCGCCGAGTACGAAACCCGGATCGAGGCGGTGCGCACCCTGAACCCCCGGTTGTAGGAGAGCTACCGAACGGGCTTCCAAGTCCGCGCAAGGCGCCCGCCGCGCGCTCCCGCTCCACCGCAACGCCCGTCGGGGCGGTGCCGGGCCAGCCGGCTGCTGCGGAAGCCGCAGGTGCGCGTCTACCGGCAGCAGGCGGCACAGGCCAAGGGCGCGGGGTGTACGCGGTGATGGAGAGGCCGTCTCCCGATTCTTTCGCCCGCCGGCAATGGCGCGGTGGGGCGGTGGGTGGTCCCGGTGTGCGTATGCCATGACTCAACTTCTCAGGCGCCCGGACCCCCTACGCTTTCTGGCAGAGGTCCGGATCGGGGCCGCCGGGCATGTCGGTGACGGGTGGGGCCGGAGGGGGAGAAGGGGACGATGGGGACCTGGTGGGGGAATGCTGTGGGAGTCCTGGTCGCGCTCGCGGCGATCGGGACCGTTGCTGTGTCGGGACGCAGGCTGACTGCCGCTCACCACGCCCTGCAGGCCTCGGTCGGCCCGCCCCGGCCGGTGAATGCCCCGCTGGACCTCTACGAACTGGCCTACCTGCGCGGCCGTGAGGGGCGTGTCGTCGTGACGGCCGTGCTGCGGATGCATGCCGAGGGCCGACTGAGGGTGCTCCGTCGAGCCCCCGGGCGGATCACAGCCGTACAGGTGACGGAGCCGGGCGACGAGGTGGAGCGCGCGGTGCTCGCAGCGCTGACACGACAGCGCAACGCGGACGGCTGGTCGCCGTGGCCGGTGGAACTGGGTGACGACCGCACACCGGTGCGCGAGGTGCGCGAGCGGCTGGTGCGGGGCGGTCTCCTCCGTGACGATGCGGCCCCGATCGGTACGCTGCACCACCATCCGGTGACCGTCGCGTACTACCTTGCCCGCGCCCGCTTCGCGGACACGCTGCGGAGGGTCCCCATCGGCGCGGTCGTGGGCGTGGTCGTCGCGCTGACCTGGCACGCCTGGCTTCCCCTGCTGCTCTACCCGCCACTGCTCTGGGCCGGGCGTCGACACCGCGACCGGCATGAGGAGGACAGCACCCACCACGGCGAAGTCACGGAGAGCGGACAGGCCGCGGTCCGGGCCGCGGCGGCTGACGAGCGCGGACTGGCCGCCGCGGTGGACCGCCAGGTCCTGGAGACGGCCTGGTCGGGACCGGAGACACTGCCTGCCGGACACGTCCTGCACGCACCACCCCCGCCACCCCGGCAGCTACCACCCCCCGAGCCCCCGTCACCGGTCACGATCGACGTCCCGCCAGGCCTCGGCGGTCTCTGATTCCCCCAGGGGCCCGAGAGTGCCCCGGCGCCGTGGCCGTCGGTTCGGACGTGGGCTGCTCCCGCACTGGAAGGACGACGACAAGAACGGCTGCTCGGCCAGGAACGACGTGCTGATCGCCGAGGCGATCGAGATCCCGACCGTGGCAGCCGTCTGCAGCATCACCGGGGGCGTCTGGCGCTCCCCGGTCCTTCACGCCTCCGTGCTCGGTGACTTGATGAAGGGGGAGGGCTGGCCGCAGATGGCCCGCCAGATCGTCCTGCTTCAGCGGGCCGGCGTGGCCATGAGCGTGCCCGCCGGTTCGGCCGGACAAGCCGGCCGCCTATCCGGCCGTCTTCGAGAACTGACTGAAGATCAGAAGAACCGCTCCGTCTCCGGGCCGGAGACGGAGCCCACGGGCGGAGTCGACAGCCTCTTCCTCGGCTTCGTCTTCGTCGCGCTCCTGAGCGCGGGCCAGGAGCGCCTCGGTCCGTTCCGTGGAACGGACCGCACATCGCAGCAGGCGGATGGCTCTCCACGCTCTCCTCCTGGCCCGCTCGTGGCCCGTTAGGTGATGGTCGGCTCCCGGCAGTTCTTCTCCTCGCCGGCCCGGTAGAGGCACACCTTGACGATGGGTGAGGGGAGTGACGTCGCGGGAGCGGTGAACGTGCCGCAGCCGTCCGCGAACGCTCCGTCCGCCCCCGTCAGTACCGTCGTGGCGCTGGACTTGTCCCGGACGTAGGCCCGCACGCCCCAGCCGTCCGCCTCGTTGTCGCAGACCCGCAGGGTGGCTGAACCGTTCGCGGAGGCGGCGAGGTTGGCCCAGCCCGAAGCGCTGGCCGGGCCCGCCATGACCGTGCCCTCCTTGGCCACGGCGGGCGAGCGCACCGACAGGTCGGAGACGGCCGGGTAGTGGTCGGACGCCGATGTGACCACCGTGTGTGCGCCCGTCACGTCGAACGACGGCGTGGCGTAGAGGTAGTCGATCCGGTCGGCGTCGGTGCCGCCGGGGTGGGTGATGGCGGACGCACCGGTGTTCTCGTGCAGCTCGGTCCGCCAGCCCCGGCACCTGGCCGCAGCCCGCGCCCTCTACGGCGACGACCCCGAACCCCAGACCGACGCCGGGCGGCCTGCCGCAGCCGTGGTCGGGCCCGGTGTGGATCCGGGCCGCTGGCTCACGCTGCCTTCTCTGGACCGACTCGTCTCCTACGACAGCCCCAGCCCCTGCACCGGCTCCTGCAACCCTGGCCTGATCGACTGGACACGAACCGGTGTTTCGCACATGTACCCGTATGGCGCGTAACGGATCCGATGGCCTTTTGTCGTGGAACGGGCGAGGGAGATCGTGAACGGGTATGCCCCGTTGAAAGTCACGTTGAGGCAGGTGATGTACCGGCTCGCCTCCGAGCGCGTGCTGCCCCACCGGCAGGAGCCCTCCCCCCCACTCCCCTCCCCGCTCGCGCCCCTCGGGAAAGTCCAGCAGCGGCCCGGAGGGGCGGGCGTCCAGCCGGTGCGCCGCGGTCGACGGACTGCCCGGCACCGGCCCCTGGGTCACTCGGCCGGTGCGCGGGCCGAAGGGCCCGGTCGCTCAGGTCCCGCCGGGTTTGCCCGTCGAGACCAGCAGGAGGACGGACGAGCCCGGTGCCACCGGTTTTGCGCCGCCCCGGGGCTGACTGCTGATCACCTGCCCGGCGGGAGCGTTCCAGTCCGTGTGCCGCATGATCGTGCAGCTCAGTCCGAGTCCGCGCAGCAGGCTTCCGGCCTGTTCGACCGGCATGCCGGCCAGGTCCGGCAGCGCGATGCCCGGTCCCGCGGTCTGCTCCTGCTCCTGTGTCGGAGTCGCATCGGCGCCTCCGCTCTTGGGGGTGCCGGTGGCGAGCGGGGTGCACGCCCCGTTCGCCGGTGCGGACAGGGACGGGGAGGCGCCGGGCGCGGGCGGCACGGGCTTCAGAGAGAAGAACCCCACCGTGGCGCACGCCAGCACGCAGCACGCCGCAGCGGTGCCGAGGAGCGCCCGGCGGGTGCGGCTGCGGCTGACGGCTCGCTCGATCGCGGCCGCGTCGATGACCGGCGCCGTCGGCCCGTCGACGAAGGAGGCCACCGCGGCACGCAGCTCGGCTTCGAGGCCCGGCTCGAACGGGGCCGGTCCGGACGACGTGTTCCTCACTTCGTACCTCCAAAAGCGCCCGACGACGTGTGCGGCGCCTGGGCGCCCGATACGGAATCGCGCAGCTTGGCCAGGCCGCGGGCGAGCTGGGACCTCACCGCACTCGAAGAGATGTCCAGGACGTCGGCGACCTGCCGGACGTCCAGATCGTGCAGGTAGTACAGGACCACCACGCTGCGCATGCCCATCGGCAGCCCGAACAGTGCCTCGATCAGTTCCGCGCGCACATCCACCTGCCCGAACCGGTCCCGGGGGTCGGCCGTCTCGGGCACCCCCGACAGCCCGGGGCGCTCGCCCCGGCGCGACAGCCGCCGCCAGCGGTCGTTGGCCAGGTTGACCAGTACTTTGCGCACGTACGCCTCCGGCGAGTCCGCCACCGCGACCTTCCGCCACTGCCGGCACGCCCGCTCCAGCGCCTCCTGCACCAGATCCTCGGCCACGTGCACGTCACCGGTCAGCGCATACGCGGCGCGGAACAACGCTCCCGACCGCTGTGCGACGAACTCCGTGAATCCGATACCTGGACTGCTCCTGCGAAACCTCACCCGCCGACCTCCTCTCCTCGTTCCGTCCCGATCACTACCCCCATGACGGCGAAACGGGGCCGAGTGCTGCACCGATCCGCTGGCAGTGACGTGAATCACAGACGGGACAGATGGGTGTCCCAGGACCTCGCGCCGCTGCCGCCCGGGGTGCGGGCGGGGCCCGGCGAAGCGGAGGGCCGCCGGGCGAGCGGCCCGCAGTCGACCGAGAAGAACGGGGGCGCATCGTCTAGTCTGCCGGTGCGACTGCGTGCCGCGGGGCTGCCAGGGTGCCGTGGAGCTCGTAGTACGCCTTCGCGGCGGCGAGGTTTTCGGCGAAGCCGGCGTCGGCGGTGTCCCAGGTGATCCCGAGCTCTTCGAGCTCGGCGGCGTGTTCGCCGGTCATGGTCCCGGTCCGGAAGCTGCGCCGCGGGTGGGAAAACCGCCTTCCGAGCGGATACGGCCCTTCGGCGTGCCTGTACGGCACCTTCAGGTCCCGCTCGCGCTCGCGGCCTTGACCGCGGGCTCGTGCTCGACCTCGACCCCGGAGCACGTGGCCTCTCGTCGGTGCCGCTACGGATCGGGCCCGGCCGGGGGAGCGGGCCGGGCTCTGCGGTGCGGTGGCCGATGTGGGTTCCGGGGATGGCGGAACCCACACCGGGCAGGCGGTGCTGGCGCTGAGGGTGTGCAGGACGGTCGTGGGCACCGGCCTGCGGACCTGAGGTGAGCCCCGGCCGTGTGGAACCGCGCGCTTGGGGCGGCACGTCCCTCTGTGCATGCTGATCATCCTGGGGATACTCTTCGCGGTCGCGCCCACGGTTATCTGGGCGACGATTGCGCGTACCCGGCTCGTCGGCTTCGCGATCGGAGGCACGCTGCTCGCCGGAGCCGGTCTGCTGATCAGTGTCCAGCAGGGCTGGATCGACGCCCCCAGGCCCGACGCCCATCTCGTGTTCACGGTTCTCGCACCGCTCTTGATCGCCTGTGGCGCGGGGCTGGAAGGACGGCACGAGAATTCTCCTTCTCCGGAATGGACCTCCCGCCGCAACAGGGCGATCGGCTTCCTGAGTACGCAGTCCGTCCTCACCCTCGTGGCCGGCCTTCTGTACGCGCTGATGCTCAGCGAAGGCTCGGACGCTCCGCCGTCGACGGCGTTCCCCTCGTTGCCGCCAGGCATCAGCATGGTCAATGAAGGCATCGGCTGTGGTTCCGGCGGCTGCTGGCGCGCCGCGACGGTCGCCAGCGAGGACGGCCTGTCCCGACCGGAGATCATCCGCGAACTGGGCCTCCAGCAGGAGAGGTGCCGCTCCAGCGGCTGGCTGCTCGACTGGCGTGACGTGTGTGTCGGAGCCAAGGACAACGGCGAGAACGTCACCATGTACGCCAGTTGGGGATACTGAAAGGTCGTTTCGTAGTCGGCCACAAGGGTCCGGAACGAGGATCTGTGACAAGCCACGTGCCTCACTGATGACACATCCACCTCGCGGCGACCCTCGCCCGCGTGGATGGCCGCCAGCCTCGTCTGCGGGGTGACATCGTCGCGATGCACGCCGCGGCCCGTGCCTTCGAGGCCTGGTGGAACCTCACCCCGATGTCCCCCGGCGACCGGACCGCGCGCCGGGCTCCGGCGACGGGGGAGTTGGCGAAGGCGGACCGCCGGGGCCTTTAGGAGACGGCCCGGGAGTCGCTGCAGCGCACGGTCCGTCAGGCCGCCGCCCTGGCCGCGGGGGACACCGATTTCCTGGAGCGGCTGCGCGACGGAGGCCTTCGTGTGCGTGAGCGCCGCGACGACGAAGGCGTCCTCGTCGGGTACGGGGTCGCGCTGCCCGGGGACCGCGCGGACGGCGGGAGCCGGCCTGTCTGGTTCTCCGGCAGCTCGCTCGCCTACGACTTGTCGCTGCCGCGCGTCCGTGAACGCTTCGACGTCCCCGGTAGGGGCGCAGGAGTGGGCGTGGGTGGAGGCCCGTATCCGGGAGGCGGCCGGTCTGCTGGGGCGTGCTGGTCAGGCGGAGGGTGCGGGGGATGTGGCCGCGCTCGGCGACCTCCTGGTGGCCGCCGCCGTTCACGTTCCCGCTCTGGTGCGGGAGCGGTTGCAGGCGGCGGCGGAGGCTTTCGAGCAGGCCGGCCGCGTCCCGGGCGACCGCTCCCTGGCCGGTCAGGCGCGGGCGGGATTGCGGGTCTCCGCGTGCGTTGGAGCGTGCTCCGCGCACCGCACGCGGAGGTGGGGCCCGACGTCATGCCGCTGGCAGATCCGGAGGCTCGGCTGCCGAGGATGACGCCGCGCAAGGGTGACGCATCGCAGCGGTGTCGTTCCGCCTGACGGGCGAACGGCAACGGAGGCCTGGCCAGGGCAGCTGATCGGGGCTCCGGCCTGTGCCCGGAGCTCGTGGCGTCTCGGGGTTGTCTCCAGACCTGGGCTTGATACCCGGCCGCCGAGTTGCCGTTCCGGCATGAAGGCTTCACGGCAAGCCGTGGGCAGCCGCACTGTCATCAGTATGAGCACTTACGACGTAGTCATCATTGGTGGAGGCCCGGCAGGCCTGGCGGCGGCAGTGACGTTGGGCCGTGCCCGGCGCGACGTCCTGGTCATCGACGCAGGCACACCCCGAAATGCCCCCGCCACCCAGGTACACAGCTATCTCGGACGTGAAGGAGTCAACCCGCGCGAGCTGCTGGCCATCGGCCGCTCCGAGGTCGAGCAGTACGGCGGGACGATCCGCGACGCCACCGTGATCGGCGTGGAACGTGTCAGCGAGACCGCCCTGCGGGTCACCCTCGCGGACGAGACCACCGTCGACGCCAGGAGGGTGCTGGTGGCCACCGGTGTCGCCGACGGGCTGCCTGACATTCCCGGGCTGGCCGCCCGCTGGGGCGTGGACGTGCTGCACTGCGCCTACTGCCACGGCTACGAGGTCCGTGACAAGGAGATCGGTCTGATCGCCAGCGGTGCCGCCTCCCTGCACCAGGCGCAGCTGTGGCGCCAGTGGAGCGAGAAGGTCACCCTGTTCACCAATGAGTCCCTGGAACTCACCGCGGAGCAACGGACCGAACTCGCAGCGCGCCACATCGCCGTGGTGCCCGGCAAGGTCACCGGCATCGAGGTCACCGGCGACGCGCTCAGCGGCGTCCGGGTCGATGGCCTCCAGCTCCATGGCGAGGGCGGCAATCGGACCTATGAGGTCAACACCCCTGCTGCCGTCGGGGTCTGGTTCGCGCCGGTCCAGCCACTGCTCGAAGGCTTCGTATAGCTCGCGGACGCCTGGCCAGCCGGGGTCGGGGACGAAGCGGCAGATCCGCCAGGGCATGTCGACCTCGTACTGATGCAGGTCGCCGACCAGGACTGGGCCGAGCATCAAGCGCCAGGTGGTTCCATCACGGGGACTCCAGATCAGGTACGGGGACGAGCGCGTGCGGCCGGTGCAGGCAGGGACATTGTCGCAACGACGAAACGGTAGCCGCGGAAGGAGTCACGCTGGAGAGATTTTCGTCGACCGACGAGATGCACGGCGCGCTCGTACGTGGCGGCTACGCAGGTCCGGGAGGCGGGTCCGGTCCCGCGGGATACAGGGCGTTCTCGTAGACGACGGTCGTGTGGTCCTGGTCCGGTGGCGGGCTCAACCTCGACCTCGGGCTCAACCCCGGCCTCGGGCCGGCCTCGACCCCGCAGCAAGCGGACCCTCGGCGGTGCCGGAAGGTCAGCGTTCGGCGGTGCCGGTGCCCGTGCCCAGGGCACGCTGGCCTTGTGGGCGGGGCGCGCTCGCGGATAGTCCGGTCAGTTCGGCGGGCTCGGCCGCGAGACGGGCCTCGGCGAGCTGCGCGAGTTGTACGGATCCGGGCCGACAAGGTCACCGCGGTACTGGGGCTCGACCTCGTGCTCGACCCGAGGCTCGGGGCCGGCCTCGACCCCGGGCTCGTGCTCGACCTAGGCCCCGGCCTCGGGCTCGTGCTCGACCTAGGCCGTGTCCGGCGGCTGATGCCGACGGATTCGGCTCTGGCTTCGTTGACGAGGCTCAGTCGAGAAGAAGCATCACACGCCCTGAGCCAGCAGCCCGTCCACGGTGCCGAAAAGCAAAGGACTGCCCTTCCTCCAAGGCGGCAGGCCGTTCAAGCGTGATCGTCACGTCGCCCCGGTGGAGCGGATGCAACACATCCAATCCCCCGGTAAGCGTCACGTCTCCCGCTACAGAGGCAGTGCCGAAGTGGAAGTGGAGTCGCTCACCAGCGCGTACTTCAGTACCACCGTGTTCCTCGGACAAGAGCGTGATGTCCGCGGCGAAACGGGTGTGTCCGCTGATTGAGCCAGGTGCCGCCAGCACCTGCCCCCGCTCCACCGCGCCGACTGCCACCCCACGTATCAACAGGCCCACGTTCATGCCTGCGCTCGCCTCGTCGACATACCGCCGTGAAGCTTCGATCTCTTCGACGGCGACGAGTGCGGTCCCACCGAAACCGATGATCTCCACCACATCGCCCTTACGAACCCGGCCGCGCTCGATCAGGCCCGCCAGCATGACGACCCTGTCCTGGCTCTGCCAGAAGAGATCTCCGATATGCATCAGGAACGGCCCGTTTGATGCTTCCACCTGGGCTCCCTTCCCAATCACCAGCCACCAACGGACTGCCGACGTTAACAGCAATCACCGGCCACCCTGTGCCCGATCGGTGCTGCGTCCCATCGGACGGGTCCTACCTGTTCCGTCTCAGTGAACCTTGGCCGGGCTCACCGCACTTTGATCGCTACTTGGGTGTTCCGTCTGCGGTGAGGACCGGCGGGTTGAGGCAGTTGCATCCGACGACGTCGGAGGGGCCCCGGGCGGGTACTTCGAAGGTCGCGGTGACGCTCCTGCGGATGGTGGTCTGGGTCCACCGCGCGTCGGGGCCGCCGCCCATCAGGGTGGCCGCGTGGTTGTTGGCGAGGTGGGTCGGACCGGTCCCGCCGACGGAGAAGTCCCAGTTGCCTCCTGGCTTGCTGTCCGTGCGGGCCGTTTGTGTGAAGGTGCAGGTGACCAGTGCCTTCCCGTCGGCGAGCCGCAGTACGGGCAGGTCCACTCCGCTGGCCTTGAAAGCGAACCGGAACCGCAGGCCCTCCCATCCCTTCACCTTGGCCTCGGCGTTGTAGGCGGTGACGACGTCGCTGGTGAGCTTGCCCGCAACGAAGTGCTCGCTCTTCGGCTCCCCGTCCGGTGCGGTGAAGGAGAGGTACTCGGCGTAGTGCCCGCAGACCTCCCGGTCCTTGGCGGCGGTAGGCGAAAGGACCGCGGCGCCCGCCTCATCCCGGGCCGGGGCGGCGACGGGGGCGTCCCGTACGGAGAACGCCCCGAACCCCCAGTTCCCGTACAGACGCTCGCCGCCCGGGCCGGGCATGGGCTGCGCAGCGGGCTTGTCCGGTGCCCACGACTTGGCGGCGGCCTTCCACGGCCCGCCGGCCTCCTCCTGAACGAAGTAGTACAGCCCGGCCGCCCGGTCCTTCCCGATGTTGTGGATGTCCTCGCTCCTGAACTGGGCGACGAATGAGCGTGGATAGCCGGGCTGCTCCCGCTCGGTGGGGATCAGATAGTCCACCCACTGCTCCGAGCGCACCAGCTCGGCATCGTTCCGGCCGCCCAGCCGCTGGATCGTCTTGCTCTGATCCAGGAGAGCCCCGGTTTCCGCCTTCGCCAGTGCTCCCTCATCCTTCGCGTAGACGACCTGTCGCAGCACCTCGTCCACCACCTTCTCGGCCTGCGCCCGCTCGACCACCAGGGGCACGGGCGGGGCGACGCTGGCACTCACGGCCGGCTGGGGTGCCGGCTTCACCGGCGCAGGCGAGCACCCCGCCAGGACAAGCCCGCCGACCACCCCGACGACGACCGACACCCTCTTGCTCAGACCGGACACACGCCCCCCACAGCACTCTCGACCCGAAGATCGGGACCAAATTCAGTGCCCGATGCAACCACGTCGGCGCTACACCCTGACCAGCACCCCCCCGGAAGGAAGTACAGGGTGATCGAAGCAGAGATCAAAGTCCGGGTCCCGGACCGCGAAGCCCTCGTGCAGCTGCTCGACGAGCTCACCGAAGCCCGCGCCGAGATCTACAAAGACACCTACTACGACACGGCCGGCCGGGAACTTGAAGCCTGGGACGCCGAGGTTCGGGTCCGCAGCGTGGAGAGCGCCGGCGGCACGAAGCGCACGGTGCTGACCTACAAGAGCGCCGCCGTGGACGCCGGCTCCGGCTCGAAGCCAGAGCACGAGACCGCGGTGAGCGATCCGGATGCGGTGCACGAGGTGGTGCGCGGGCTGGGCTACGAGCCGGTGATCGCGTTCACGAAGCACTGCCTGAACTACAGCGTCACCGTCCGGGGCCGGGAGATGCTCGCCACGGTGGTGCGGGTACCGGAGATCGACGGCACGTTCATCGAGGTCGAGACGATGACCGACACCGAAGGCCTCACCGGTGCGCTCGCGGACGTCCGCGCCTTCCTGGCCGGCCTCGGCATCGGCGAAGGGGACCTGACCCGCGAGCTGTACACGGACGCGGTCCGGGCCCGGCGGGGATAGGGCGCCTCCTTTGGTCTTGTTGGTCAGTACCGCCTGGCAAGATCAAGCACATGTCCGCAGAGATCCAGCCCACCCCGCAGCCCGCCCAGTGGCACCCGCGCGACGGTCTTGGCGACACCGTTGAGGAGCGGTGGCGGCGGCTGCGCGAGCGCACCACCGTACGGGGCCCGTCCTGTATCCGGGAACTGGTCGAAGCAGCCTTCGCCGAGCCCCAGCGGAGCTCTGACGCCTGCCGGGCCCGCGGCTTCGCGCGGGTGCGGGGTGGATGTCCTTCGGGGTCCACCGGCACAGCGACAGGCGGTTCGACGAGACCGGCAGAGCTCGCCCGGAATCGCCGTCGGTAGGCAAACGCAGAGGGAGCCCGGCGTGTGCCGGGCTCCCTGTGGTGTGACCGATGTGGACTTTGGGCGTTACTCACCGTCCGCCAGCAGCTTGTACAGGGCCTGGCGGGCCTCGACGAAGACCTTGGCCGCCGCGGACTTGTCGTTCGCGGAGCCGTTCTCGGTGAGCTCGCCGACGGCGACTTCGAGTTGGTGGACACCGTCGTTCAGCAGCACGTGAACTGCGGGCACGTCCTGGGACAGGCCGTCCCACGGCCGGGCGTACTCGGCCGGCGCCCCCGCCGAGCCGGCATCGGCCTTCGGGCGTTCCAGCAGCGCTACGCCGCCGGATGCTGCCGCGGCGTCGAGGCCGCGGGCTTCCAGGAGCGTCCGGGGCCGGGATTCACGGCCGGGCGCAGACACCCTCGCGACACCGCGGCCGGGCGTACTCGGCGCGGGCATCCGGGCCGGGGCGGGCACCTGCGTGTCATCCGGCCGCGCGGGGCGGCCGTAGAGGGCGGGTTGCGCGGCGCCGGGGCGAATCCGGCCCCGCGGGTTTCCAGGGCGGCGGCGGCCTTCGCGGTTCGGACTGTGCGGACCGAAGTCGCGACCCGGGCCGAAACGCTCGCGTCGGCCAAAGGGGCGCTCGCCGCGATGCTCGGACCCGCGGAGGATCCAGCCGGGGTGGCCTCGGCCTGCCGGGGCTTCGGGCCGGGAGCGGAAGTCCTCCGCGCTGTGCCGAGGGCGGACCTCGCCGGCACCTTCCGGTCGTCCGCCGGGCTCTTCGAGCCCGGCGAAGCGGGGGCGGCGGGGCGCGAAGCGGTCGCGTCCGCCGTGATTGAACTCTGAGTTGGTTCGTATGGCGTTCATGATCGAACTCCTTCTGTGTCTGAATCTGAGGCCGGTCTCCATTCGACCGACTCCGTTAACGATATATCGGAATGTATCGTTAACAAACGTGAGCGCCGTCACGCTCCGCGGGGTGGGCATGAGCCTGCGCGCTCTCTGGCACCGTCGTCCTCAGGGACCAGGCTCACCACCACGGTGGCCGCGCTCGACAGGGCCGCCCTCGGCGCGACCTCCTCCAGCGCCGCCCACAGCGCGGCTTGGGCTCCGGGACCGCTCCAGCCCCGGCGCCCTGGTCCCCAGCCCGTACCGGGCCAGCGCGGACAGCCGGCTTGGCGGGACCTGCTCCAGCCTCAGTCGGCCCGGCTGGAACGCGGCGATGTCCTCGACCCGCTGAACGCACCCTTGGTAATCGACCTCGACGAACTGCCGGGCCCCGGGCCAGCAGGCCCGGCGGAAGCCGCGGTGCCCGCGCACCGCCAGCGGGCCACGCCCGCCCGGGAGCCGGGCCGGGGCAGGTGGCCGTTCCCAGATCCGGGAATGCCGGCAGAGGGCGGTACCGGGGAGGCCGGGGCGTGGTCATGTGGCGCGGTGATCGTCTTCTCCCGCAGCGTTGACGTGACGGCGAGTCCCGGCCCGCAACCGCGGGCCGGGACCGTCGGGGTCAGCTGGTGGCTCGGGCGACATCCTCGATCAGCTGTGCGGTGACCCTGGGGTGGTTGATCATCGCCACGTGCGACGAGGTCGGTACTTCGACGACCTTGCGGAAGTTCGCACGCCGGTACATCCAGCGTTGGGTCGCGGGCGGGATCGTCCTGTCCCGGCCGGCGACCAGTCCCCACGACGGGAGCGTCCGCCATGCGGCAGCCTGTGTCGGGTGGATGAAGGAGTCCGCGTCGAAGGGCCGATGGGTGGCCTGCAGGAGTCGGAACGTAGCCGGGGACACGTCGGCGGCGAAGGCTGCTTGGCCGTCCTTGCTCAGGTACAGGTCGGTTCCGGTGGTGCCGTCAGGCTTCGTGTAGGGGGACCGGCACGCTCACGGCCTGTACCTCACTGCCCGGAAACTTGCCGATGAGGTCGGCCTGGGTTTCGCCCGCATCGGGCGCGAAGGCCGCGATGTAGACCAGCGCCTTGACGTTGCTCTTTCCGGCTGCGGCGTTCGTGATGACGGTTCCGCCCATGGAGTGCGCGACCAGCACGACCGGCCCGCTGACCGAGTCCAGCAAGCTTGCGATGTAGGGGGCGTCGGTGGGGATGCCCCGCAGCGGGTTCGCCCCCGCGATCGTGCTGTACCCCTTGCCCTGCAGCTCCCGGATGACGTCGTTCCAGCACGAGGAGTCGGCGTAGCCGCCGTGCACCAGGACGACGGTCGGCTTGGGGCCCGGTGCGGGGTGGCTGTCGGTCGCGGCCGTGGCACTGCCCGGGGTGAAGAGCGCGGCTGATGCCGTGGCGGCGGCTCCGGTGGCAAGCAGACTGCGGCGGGTGAACGTGGGGCGATCGGACATGCGGATACTCCCGAGGTGGCTGTTGGCTGCTGTACGGGGGCGGGTACGGGGCGTCCCGTCCAGGCGGTGGCTCCGCCGGGACGGGACGCGGGTGCGCGGTCGGTCAGGAGCGCGCGGCCGGGCTTTCGGCGGCCTGGGTGATGACGGCGGCCACGACGGCCGGGCGGGAGACGTAGACGGCGTGGCTGCCCGGGGTCTCGGTGACGATCGCGCCGATCCGCTCGGACATGGCCCGCTGGGCCGGCGGCGGGATCATCCGGTCCTCGGTGGCGATCAGGTACCAGGACGGCTTGGTGCGCCAGGCCGGTTCGGATACGGTCCCGCCGAGCGCGTCGACGCCCCACGGGACCTGGGAGTCGGCCAGGAACGCCGCCGCCTTCTCGGGCACGTCGGCGGCAAAGGAGGCTGCGAACTTGGCCCGGTCCAGGAACAGGAACCCGTTCTGGGGCGGCAGGATCGGCGGGATGGGTGCGCCGGGCGGAGGGTCGGCGATCAGGGTGCTGACCGACTCGTCCTTGTCGGGGGCGAACGCGGTGATGTAGACGAGGGCGGCGACGTTGGGGTGGTTGCCGGCCTCGGTGATGACGGCGCCGCCGTAGGAGTGCCAGACCAGGATGGCCGGGCCGTCGAGCGAATCGAGGACCTGCCGGGTGACGGCTACGTCACCGGCCAGCGAGATGGTGGGGTTCTGCACGACGGCCACCCGGAAACCATCGGCGCTCAGATGGTCGTACACCCCCTGCCAGCCCGACCCGTCCACGAAACCACCGTGCACGAGAACGATGTTGTTGATGGGTGCCATGATCACTCCTGATCTTGGAGAGGTAGCGCCTGAACGGTCTGTCCCGGCGCCCGTCAGTCAAGTCGCGACAGAGCCGGTCCGGCCATGCAGAACAGCATGCAGAAGAGGGGGTCACTCCGCGCCGCATTGCGTCCCCAGCCGGTCAAAACGGCGCGAAGGCATAGGAGTTGTAGCGGTTTCCCGCCTCGGGGCCCCCGGTCGCAGCCAAGAGCCGTGCCGCGTGCGGGTAGGTTGCTCGGCGCGTATCGGTCCGGGTTCAGAGGTAGGTCACGCCGGTCACCTCCTCGGCCAGTGTCCAGCGCCGGCGGACCGTCCCGGGATCGGCTGCCCCGGCGACTCCGAGCAGGGCACGCCCGCGCTCAGGTAGGAGACCTCGGGCCCGCGGCTCTCGGCTCGATCGAGGATCCACCGCTCCACCACGGAGGGGACCCGGTCGGCGAGCGCCGCACCGTCCGCGGAGACCTGCGGTCCGCACAGCGCGTCGACCGCGATGCCCGCGAGCCGCTCCTCCCGGTAGTAGACGTGCAGTCCGAACTCCCCATACCGGCCTTCCCCGACCGTGTCCGCGTCCGGCACGTGCCGCAGCCGGTGCTGCTCGGCTACTCGGCCTCCGCGGTGACGCGGCTCATGGCGTCCGCCACCTCGGCGGAGCTCATGCCGAAGCGCAGCGGCCCCACACCCGCGAACGGCTCAAGCAGCCACTGCTGCCGGCCCTCATCCGGCACCACGTGCCACCACCCCTTGAACATAATCACGGAGTTCAACGACCCGTCCCTCAGCGGAAATCGAGGCCGTCGGCAAAGGCATGAAGAAACGGGGACTGCTCCCCAGTTCTCGTGCTACGGTCTCACCTGTCAGAGAAACGGGGGCATGTCCCCGTTTCGAATGAAGGGGTGGGGATCATGGCGACCACGGCGTTGGTGCTCGGTGGCGGAGGAGCGGTCGGTCTCGCGTGGACCGTCGGGATGCCGGCCGGGCCGGCCGACGAGGGCGCCGACCTCTCCGGCGCCGACACGACCATCGGAACCTCCGCCGGCTCCGTGATCGGTGCGCGGCTCGCCTCCGGCGTCGGAGTCGAGGAGCCGTACCGCGAAGAGCTCGACGGAGCCCCGGAGATCGACATCGCCGTCACGCTGCGCCAGACGGCCCGCTTCCTGTGGGCCGCATACCGATCGCGCGACGCGCAGCGTGCCGTCCGGCGTCTCGGGCGGGCCGCACTGGCCGCCCGTACCGTCCCCGAGGCGGACGTCCACGCGGCCGTCGCCGTGCTCCCGGCCGGTGTGACCGACTGGCCCGCCGCGGCGGACCTGAGGGTGACCGCAGTGGACACCGCCGACGGAGAGGTCGTCGCCTTCGACTCCGCCTCACCCGTCACCCTTGCCGAGGCGGTGGCGGCGAGCTGCGCCGTACCCGTGGTCTGGCCGCCCGTATCGGCGGCAGGGCGCCGGTGGATGGACGGAGGCAGCCGGTCGACGGCCAATATCCACCTCGCCCGCGGCGCCGACCGTGCCGTCGCCATCGCTCCGATCCCCGAAGCCGTCGGTCCGCACCCGAGCGCCACCGCGCAGAGAGCGGAACTCGCCGCGGACGGAGCGCTGGTGGCGGTACTCACCCCCGACCGCGCGGCGCGCAAGGCCCTCGGCCGCGACCTGCTCGACCAGACCCGCCGCCCGGCCGCCGCTCGAGCCGGCCGCATCCAGGCGGCCTTCTGCGCGGACGACGTCCGCACGGCATGGACGGCGTGACGTACGCAGCGACGTACGGAACCACTCACCCGGCGGAGTCCGCCACCGGCAGGCGGCACGCCCCCTCGACAGAACCCCGCGCGGCCCTTCGCGCCGCAACCCCGAAGAGGAGCACGAACATGAACAGCGATACCAACGTCGTAGTGATCGGTGGCGGTTACGCGGGAGTCATGGCGGCCAACCGCATCACCCGACGCGACGACGTGAACGTCACACTGATCAACCCGCGTTCCTCGTTCGTCCACCGGATCCGGCTCCACCAGCGTGTCGGCGGCACGGACAGCGCGGTCGTCGCGTACCGGGACGTGCTCGCCGACCGGGTGACGCTGGTCGTGGACACCGTCACCCGGATCGACGCGGCGGACCGCAGCCTCGCCCTCGCGGACGGAGGCACGCTGGGATACGACTACCTGGTCTACGCGGTCGGCAGTGGCAGCGCCGACCCGGCGGTCCCGGGAGCCGCCGAGTTCGCCCACCCGCTCGCCACCCTGGAAGAGGCCGCCCGGCTGCGGCCGGTCCTGGAGGCCGCGCCGTCAGGTACCGCGGTGACGGTGGTCGGCGGCGGCCCCAGCGGCATCGAGACCGCCGCCGAACTGGCGGGGGAGGGCCGCGCCGTCACCCTGGTGTGCGGCGGCGCGCTCGGCCCCTACCTGCACCCCCGCGGCCGGCGCTCGGTCACCCGGCGGCTGGAGAAGCTCGGAGTGAGCGTGCTCGAAGGTCCCGGAACGAAGGTCACGACCGTGACCCGTGACACCGTACGCCTGGCCGACGGCCGCGAACTGCTCAGCGAGATCACCGTCTGGACCGCCGGCTTCGCCGTCCCGGACCTGGCGGTGCGCAGCGGACTGAGCACCGATGCCGAAGGCCGCGTGCTCACCGACGAGACCCTCATCAGCGTGGACGACGCCCGCATCATCGCGGCCGGCGACTCGGCGGCCCCGTCGGGCCTGCCGCCCCGGATGAGCTGCCAGGCCGCGATGCCGATGGGGGCCCGGGCGGCCGACACCGTACTCAGCCTGATCGGGGACGAACGGCCCGCCGTCTTCAACCAGGTCTTCGGCGCCCAGTGCATCAGCCTGGGCCGGGGCGACGGCATCTTCCAGTTCGCCGACAAGTACGACACCGCGATCTGGCTCAAGGCCGACGGCCGCCTCGGCGCGAAGCTCAAGGAGGCCGTGTGCACGATCATCGTCAAGCACCTCGCCGAAGAGGCCCACAAGCCGGGGAGCTACAAGCGGCATCTCGCGGAGCGCGGCGGCGTGCGCGGACGACTCGTAGCGGCGCACGGCGCCGGCACCGAGCCCGCCCAGCCCACTCAGCCCGCCCAGCCCACTCAGGCCATCCAGCCCACTCAGCCCACTCAGCCCACTCAGCCCGCCCAGCCCACTCAGGCCATCCAGCCCACTCGGGCCACCCTGACGAAGACCGCCTGACCACTCGGCTCCGCCCGGAGCCGCCGGGGTGGCCGGCGAAGCGCCACTCGCGCGCCCCACCGCCCCGCCCCGGCCGCACTCCGACCGCGAAGCCCGAGGATTCCCCGACTCCTAGTTCCATCGACCAGCGAAGAACGGACACGTCATGCCTTCCCCGACTTTCGAGCAACTCTCCCTCACCGGATCGGACTTCACCGCCAACCCCTTCCCCGTCTACGCGGCCCTGCGCGAGAACGGCCCGGTGCACCGCGTCCACATCCCCGCGAGCGGTGACGTCTGGCTCGTCATCGGCCGCGACGAAGTCCGCGCCGCGCTGACGGACCCCCGACTGCGCAACGACATACGGCACTCCGCGACCTGGCAGAGCGACGGCGGCAACGCCATCGGGCTGAACATGCTGCAAACCGACGCCCCCCACCACACCCGCCTGCGCTCCCTGGTCGCACGCGAGTTCACCGCCGGGCGGATCGAGGCGATGCGGCCCCGCGTTCAGCAGATCGCCGACGGTCTCCTCGACGCCCTCCCGCCCTCCGGGACCGCCGATCTGGTCGCCGACTACGCCCTGCCGCTGCCGCTGACCGTCATCTGCGAGCTGCTCGGAGTCCCCGTCGAGGACCAGCACCGCTTCCACATCTGGTCGACCGAGCTCGTCGCGCCGTCCTCGCCCGCCGCGGCGGGCGCCGCCGCCGGTGAGATGAGCGCGTACTTCGCCGCCCTCATCGCCGCCAAGGGCGATGCCCCCGGCCCAGACCTGATGAGCGCCCTGGTCCGGGCCTCCTCCAAGGCGGACGGGCTCTCCGCCGAGGAACTGCTCGGCATGGCCTTCCTGCTGCTCGTCGCGGGGCACGAGACCACGGTCAACCTCATCTCGGGCGGTGTCCTGAACCTGCTGCGCCACCCCGACCAGCTCGCCGCGCTGCGCGCGGACCCCGGCCTCATCGACGGCGCCGTGGAGGAGATGCTCCGCCACGACGGCCCCGTCAGCGCCGCGGCCTTCCGGTACGCCGCCGAGCCCGTGGAGATCGCGGGCGTCCGCATCCCGGCCGGCGACAGCGTGATGCTCTCCCTGGCGGCTGCCTCCCGCGACCCCGAGCACTTCGCAGATCCCGACCGCTTCGACATCCGCCGGGCCGCCCGCGGCCACCTCGCCTTCGGCCACGGCATCCACCACTGCCTGGGTGCGCCGCTCGCCCGCGTCGAAGGGCAGATCGCCGTCGAGACGCTGCTGCGCCGCCTGCCGGACCTCGCCCTGGCCGCCGAACCCGACTCCCTCGTACGCCGCCCGGGCGTCATGCTCCGGGGCCTCGTGTCCCTGCCGGTGCGCTGGTCGGAACGGCTCCCCGCATGACGGCTCCCCGCACGGGGCCTCCGCGCATGACGAACCCCACGATGCCGCTAGCATCCGTACCGGACCACGGCCCCCGCCACCGGGGCGCGTACGCGGCCCTGAGCAACTCGAGGAGCGACAGTATGACCCCGGGCACCGAACGGCCCGCGCCGGTACGGCGTGACGCACGGCGCAACCGCGAGCTCCTGCTGGCCGCCGCGCGCAAGGCCTTCGCCGCCCAGGGCCTGGACGCCCCCCTCGACGAGATCGCCCGCCGGGCCGGCGTCGGGAACGCCACCCTGTACCGGCATTTCCCCACGCGCGCCGCGCTGATCGACGCGGTGTTCCAGGACGCGCTCCAGGGAACCGTCGACGCCGGGGAGGAAGCCCGCGGCGCCACGGACGCCTGGGAGGGGCTGGTCCACTATCTCGACGCGGTCTTCACGGTGCTGTCCTCGGACCGCGGCATCAACGATCTGATGACCTCCCCCGTCGAGGGCGTGACCTCCCTGGACGCCGTCCACGTCCACAACCACGAGACGATGGCCCTGCTCGTGGACCGCGCCCAGCGGGACGGCACCATGCGGACCGATGTCACGGTCGAGGACCTCCTCATGAGCCTGGCCACGCTGGGCCGCTCCGTCCCCTCCCTCGCGGCGGCGGGCCCGCCGAACGCCTGGCGACGGCAACTGGCCCTGTTCCTGGACGCCCTGCGCGCGAGCACCCGCCCCACGTCGCCCCTCCCCGCGCCGGGCCTCACCCCGGAACAGCTGGGAGCCGTACTCCTCGACCTGGGCCCGCACCGCTCGACCTGACCGGTCCGCGGCCGGTTCACGGCCTGTCCGCGGTCCACCCGCGGCCGGCCCCGCGGCGAGCTGCTCCCGATACTCAGCGGCGCTGACGGTAGGCATCCGTCGCGGCGTCGATGAAGGACCGGAGCAAAGGGTGGTGTCGCCCTCGTTCCACGCCACCACCACGCGGCTCGGCGCATGTCGGCCAGCGGCACCACAACCAGCTCCGCGGACAGGTCGCGTCCCAGCGGCGCCAGCCCGACCGTGCCGTTCCACAGCACCGCCTGCACGCATTCCTGGACGGCACGCACCACGGGCCCCTCGCGCGGCCTGCCGCCGTTCCAATGGGGCCGGGGCGACAGGCCGCACGCACGCTGGTCCGCCGGGCGTCGGCGGTGACGCGGTGCTTGCCGTCGAGCAGGTGCAGGCCTTGGTCGAGGATGTACGGGTCGCCCTGCAGCTCGTTCGCCCAGTCGACCGGACGGCCCCTGTGATCCAGGCGCTCCGCCCCGGGCGGTAACCCGAAGATCAGCCCGCCCGGGCGGCCGGTGGCCTCGAGGTGAAGGCCGCCATCGGACGGGGTGACGGCGGTGATCTTGTCGGCCCTAATCCGTACGCGGCCGGCGAGCAGCCACACCCGCGAGCGTCCCGCCCTCACGGCTGCGCCTGCTCGGCGGTCGGCCAGGGGGCGGCGGTGCTGTCCATGCAGCCACCATCCCAGGACCGCCGGGTGCGCGGCGGGAGTTCGGGAAGGAGTACCTCTGGAGGTTCCCGTCCGGCTAGGCTGTATGTAATCAATGCATGTTTGATGGGAGTTGCCCATATGGTGAGTTCGGAAGCGCTCCTGCGGCTCACGGTGGCTGCCCTGATGTATGCGACGGGGGAGTCGCAGGCCGACCTCGGCCGGGGGTTGGGGCTGAGTCAGGGGCAGGTGTCCCGGAAGCAGTCCGGGGGGAGCGGGGGTTCCTCGTGGACCCTGGCGGACCTCGACCGGCTGTCGGCGCACTACGGCATCCCAGTCTCTGACCTGTTCTGCGGGGTGGATCATGCGGTGAAGTGCCTGCCGGTCCGCCGGCGGGCCGACACGATCGGCGGCCTTCAGACCACCATCACCGTCGACACCCCGCAGCGCTGACCCGCACGCCATCGAGACCCTGAAGTAGGCCGGTTCGTTTGGATCACTTCCGCTGACCGAGGCTGTCGTTGATGATGTCCGTGTGGCTCCCCGCATCAGCGCTCTGATCTCGGCCTTCGGCGTCCTTGTCAGCGTGATGCTGCTCGTTCTTGGCGTTCGTCAGTACCGCTCTGGGGCTTCGGTCCTCTGGCTCGTCACTGGAGCCGTGATCTTCCTCAGCGCCTTGCACACGCTCGTGCGGGACGTACGGCGGCTCCGCACTGGGCCGACTGCCTGACGAGTAGCACCGTTCCAGCCAGTCCCGCCGATGTTCCTGCTAACGGCCCCGACGGATCCCGACCAGGGGACCTGCACTGCCCGTTTCGCGGTCCCGGACGGCGGTTGGTGGCAGAGCGAGCAGGACCTCGGGCACGGCGCCGACGCCCACGGCAGCGGGGAGTGAGGCTGGACCGACGAAAATCCGCACGCCCTCCCCGTGCGGGTCCAGTAGAAGCCCCCGCTGGCGGCCCCGCCGGGTCCCGCCCCCTGGACGCCCCAAGGGGGCTGATGCTTTGGGCTGGACCTCGGGCTCGGCTGGGGGGTGTCGGACCGGTGGGCATATGCCATGGTGTGGATCTGAGGCATGGCGCTCGGACCACGGAGATCGGGGACGGCGGGCCCGGGCCGGTAGTGGTCAGGACAGGTAGCGCTCGATGGCCTCGCGGGCGCGTGCGTTTGAGGCTGCAGCTTCGGCCAGGCACCGGGCGAGAGCATCGATCCACTCGTCAAGGCCGACGGGGCGCCGCGAGAGCACGATGCCCCTCACCTCGTGGCGGATCTCCCCAGCCATCCGGCCCCGATCCATCCGCAGCGAGAGCCGTTGCTCCCCGAGCGCGACGTCGAGTTCCGCGACTGGACCTTCGCGCCCGGCCACCCGTTCCGCGAGGGAACGCCTGCGCTTGACCCGTACGGTGCCGGGCGGCAGGGAGTCCGCCAGGTTCGCCGACAGCACGTTGACGTAGAGGTTCAGGTCCGCGCTGTCCCGGCGCAGCGCGGCGGCCAGCAGTTCCACGTCCCGCTCAGGCATCGAGGCTCAGCACCATGGTCGGCCGGTCGATGACGTGGTCGTCGCGCAGCGGGCGCACCGCAGTCCCGATGGCGAAGAACTCGGTGGTGTGCGATCCCCAGCTGTGCGAGTGCTGCCTCAGCTGGACCGCCACGATCCCCTCGGCGTCCAGGGCCTTTCCCTCCGCCTGCATGCGGCTCATCGCCAGCTCGCGCGCGTCGTAGAGCGCCTGGGTGAACGTCTCGATCTCGACGTTGCGGCCCGTGGTGCTCAGCGCTTGGGTGAATCGCTGGTGCGCCACGTGGTAGACGCAGGACCCCATGACCAGGTCCAACGGCGCGTATCCGGCCCGGATCAGCGTCCAGAAGTCCTGGCCGGACAGGTCCGAGGTGAACGGCTTGCCCTTGTTGTTGCGCCAGGTGCCGCCCGGTCCCGGGTCCGCACCGTCCCCCTTCACCGCCGTGCCGACCGCGATGAACTCGGCGATGTCCGAGCCGAACTCCTTGAACTCGATGTCCAGCCGCACCCCCACGACCCCGTCCGCACCCAGGGCGCTCGCCTCGGCCTCCATCCGGCTCATCGCCAGATCACGCGCGTGGTACATGGCCTGGGACAGCTTGGTCAGCTCCTGGTTCTTCGACCACCTGCCGAGCTGCACGCCGACGTGGTAGACCGAGGAACCCAGGACCAGGCCGAGTGGGCGGAAACCGGCCTCGCGCACCAGCAGGAACTCGTTCACCGTCAGGTCCGAGGTGAAGAACGAGCTTTTCTCTCCCGGCTGGAGCTGCGCGAGCCGCCGCATCGCCTCCTCGGGGAGTCCCTCGGCGGCCGCCTGCGCGGCTCCCCTGGCCGGTTCCCGCCCCGTTGTCTCAGTCATGTCAGCCCTCGCGCTCCAGTCTCATGATGGTCAGTGGCCTGGGTCCGGCGGGCCGCCCGGAGCGGCCGAACCGGGCGATGGAGGTGCCTACGAAGACCGCCTCCGCGCTGAAGTCGCGCGCGTACCCGAAGCTGGGGCACTCGCTCTCACGCACCCTCAACTCCACGTCGTCGACGACTACTCCGTCGGCGCCGTGCTTCGCGGCATCGAGGGCCAGCTGTTTCCGGGCGTCCTGGCGGACGTGGCTGATCAGCTGGGTGTAGCCGTCGACCTCCTGGTTCCCGGCAGTCCAGCGGACCCGGCGGGAGGTGCCCCAGTCGTCGTGGCGGGCGTCGAGGGCGATACCGAAGACGAGTCCGGTGGGAACCTACCCCGCGTACAGGAGCTTGGCGAAGTCCTGGCCGCTCAGATGCGAGGTGAAAGGCGCACGCGGCCGGACGCGCGAGTGGGCCCGCACCGCGGTGCCCAGCGCGGTGAACTCCAGCGCCCCTTCCGAGAACCCGGCCTCGCGTACCCGCAGCTCCACCCCGACGATCCCGTCGCCGCCGAGCGCACGGCACTCGGCCACCGCGCGGGCCAGCGCCACCCTGCGCGCCTCGTACATCGTCCTCACCAACTGCGAGAAGGACGAAGCCCACGCCGAGGACGGCACCTTCTTGCCGCCCGTGACCGACCATGCCCCCGGGCAGCCCCAGAGACCGGTGTACCCGATGGTGAAGACTGCCGTACCGAGCACCTGCCCGACCGGCTCGAACCCAACGCCCTGGACCGCCGCGAACTCCCCGGCAGTCAGGCCCGACTCCCAGGTACCGCCGGCCCGGGGCTTTGCCGCCGCACCGGCAGCGCCCCCCGGCAGACCGACGCCTCGTTGATGTGTCATGGGCTCCTGTGCCATCGGCCTCTCGGCTGACCGCGCGGATCGCGTCGCCCCCTGCGGCAGCGTATGCCATCGGCCAGGTGAGCGAAAAACGGTGATCCCGAGCTCCAACGGATCCTGCTGGCACGACCCTTGGAGGCGGCCTTGTCACCGTCGGGAGTCGCCAGGCGGAGACGGTATCGCCACCCGAACCGGCTGGCCGGGCGAGCGTGAGCCCCGAGAATGACCGGATGCCCGGACAGCACCAATGTGCCGACGTACCGGGTGAGACTGGTGGTGCGGCAGACGACCTCGTAGCCGCATTCGTCCAGGACTGTGACCGAGGTGAACCAGGCCGGGTCGTCCTCGTCGGGCTGGACGACGACAAAGGTGATGTCCGCGCCGCGCGGAACACGGGGACGCAGCCGACCCGGTTATGGAGCAGCACCTCAGCGGCGAAATCCTCTGGGCGGGACCGCGCATCCGATGAGTACGCCTGGCGGCACGCCAACAGCCGGCCATGCCCAGGGGCGGGGCGAGCTGTCCAGTGTGGGCGCAGCCCAGTGCGGAGCGCCACCGCAGGCGCCCTTGACCGCTCGGCGCGGCCCGCACACTCCACGAGCGGGCGGCGCAGATCTCCGTTTCCGGCAAGCTGACCGACATGCTGGAGACCTGCCCATGACCGACAAGCCCACCAACAACACCCCGCAGCCCGACCAGAGCGCAGTCCCGGACGGGTCGGTCCCGCTGACCGCCCACGTGAAGGCCGGCCCCGGCGGCGCGATGACCGACGAGGTCGGCGTCATCACCGGCGACGTGACCTGACCACCGAGCCCGGCCCGGACCGGACTGCCACGGTCTGGATCCAGTACACGGATGCGGAGGAGTGGTACACCCTCACTGGCAGCCCTGCCCCGCTCCCACCCGGCGGTCTCGCCGCGTTCCACAAGCTCGTGGTGGAGGCCGTGGAAGCCGGAGGCGCTGCAGAGGTCCCCGCAACCACTTCGTGACAACTCGCCTGCGATGCAGTCGGGCTCGATACTGCTCGCCGCCGTCGACGCGGAACTGACCGACCTGCTCGGAGAACGGGCAGGCACCGGCACTAGGCGTGAACCAGGTCTGCAGTCAGCCACGATGGGATCAGGGGGCCTGCGAGAAGGGGATGGGAATGTCGTGTGCCTGCAGGGCCGCCGTGTAGCGGGCCAGTAGCCCGTCGAGGCTGGAGAGTAGGTAGGCCGCCTCCTCGCGGGCTTCAGCGATGTCGTCCTGGTCGCAGGCCTCTACGATCCGGGCGACGTCGTCACGCATGACCGAAAGGGAGTCGCCCTGGATCAACACGCCCGGGAATCTACGCGGGGGCAGCCGGACTACCGCGTCGTTACTCGCGTCCGTGAACAGCTCGACCTCTATACGTTCCATCCGGCCATCCAACCGCACGGTGACGGCCGGCCACGGCGCGCATGTCTCCGGCCTCGCTTACCTGCCGGCCACAGAGTCCCCAAGGACCTCCGCACCGGCCTGCTGGGCCAGCCACTGCGCCCGGGGGAGGTTCCCGAGGTTGGACAGGTGCACGAACACCGTGTGCTCGTCTGCGGGTAGCTCCCAGTCGATATCGAGGCTGTTGAATGCGACTTCGACTGCCTCGTGCTTCACGTTCGCCAGGAGATCGTGCTCTGGTCCGTCTGGCCAGCTGCCGGCCCAGTAGATCGAGGCGGGGCCGCAGCCCAGGGCCTGAACGAAGAGGTCCTCCAGCTCGTCATCCACCGGCGTGTCCACGTCCACACGGAACGGCAGCAACGGCGCGAGCTCGGAGGAGTCCCTGGGCAACGTGTCCGCCCGGTACTCGTGAGTCCACTGGTGCGGGTCGAAGGGCGCGTCTCGTGGGCTGTAGACGGCCTTGGGCAAGACCCCCACCATCCTCCACACGTCCTCGGCTCTCTGCAGGTCAGCGGTCAGCTCGACAAGCGAACCCCCCCCTGTCCATCAGCGAGCGCAGACGCCGTGCCAGCGCGAGCGCGTCCACCGCGCTCGCACTCCTGAACAGGGGATACGCCCTGGAGTCACCCATGACCGCCACATTGCCACACCCACCCAACACCGCACCCGTCTCCTTCGGATCTTGCCGGGCGGCGCGGGGCCCGGCCGTCGGCGGCCCTGGGTGTTCCTCAGGTTGCCGACGTCGCGCCGTTGTCCGGGGCCGGGCTTACTGCGGACCGCTGCTGTGTCATGACCGATGGAAAGTTCGGTCATCGCGCAGCGGTATGTAGTCCCAGTCCAGCCTCTGCGCCTCGTCCACTACGGGCATGTGGTCGTCGAGGGGCTGGCTGTTCTCGAGCGACGTGGCGATCGTCTCCATGAGTACCGGCAGGGACGTCCACATCTCGTGTGACCTACGCGTGGCACCCTCCGTTGACTCAGTGAAGTGGATGCGCCCCCGGTCGATCTCGGGACGGTGGTCCACTACGAGGCAACCCCCGCCGACCTCCCGTGCGATGGGGATCAACTGCGGATGCCCGAAGAGGATGCGGCTGGACCCGCTCCTCATGAAGTCGTAGTCCACCTCCTCCTCTCCTTTCTCGTCCGCCTCAAGTTTGTCGTACCACTGGCCGAGGAAACGCCACTCGGCCGATATCTCGCGTGCACTCAGCAGTCCATCGAACCCTGGCACCAGAGAGGACCGCCCGTCGAGGAGACCGTCGTGCCGTAGCAGCGACATCCTCAAGGGCTTCAGCAGGGGCCTGCTGATGGCGTGTTCGAGTGCGGCGATGTCCGACGGATCTGCCGGCGGCGCGAGCGCGGCGTAGGTCGCCGGGGCGTGCTCGGCCAGCCAGTTCTCGATGCGCGTCCACGACCCACTGATCGGTGCTGTCATGGCACGGCATCCTGCCACCCGGTACTGACAGCCACCGGGGACCGGTCTGTGGCCGCGCCCCCGATACAACCGACCGGGTCCGTCCCTGGGCCGTGCGAGGGGACTCCAAGATGATGCGACGACTGACGGTGGCCGTGCCAAGCGGCTCTGATCCACTTCTCTGTGGTGTAGCGGACCGTCGAGGCGAACGCGGCGGCCATCAAAGCCGCGGGCACCGACCGGTGGGCCGACCAGCTCCGTCGGGCGATGCCTGAAGGGATCGTTCGCGACGTGATCCTCGCCTCCCCGGCCTGGCCCGACATTGCCGCCGCCATGGACCACCTCCACAACCAGGGCGTCGACGTGACCCGCTGCTCACCGACGCACACGCCGCCGGGGTCGGCGTCGACCAGGCGGTGGTCGCCGTCCTCGCCGCGGCGCCCGCATGCGCCGCGGCGCCCGCGCCCGCTGCTGCGCCCGCGCCCACCGCTGCAGTGGCGCCGGGGCCGGGTGAGGTCCCGGCCGCGCGCACGGCCGAAGCCCACGACCCGTGGGCGCCGCCGCCGGCTTCGGCGAAGGCACCTGCGTCCGGGCCCGCCCCGGCACCCGCGCCCGCCCCGGCTGCCCCCGCCCCGGTGCCCGCGCCCGCCCCGGCTGCCTCCGCTCCGGCTCCGGCTCGGGCTCCGCTGCGGTGGCGGTGGTGGTGGTGTCCGAGGACGCGCGCCGCTACTGGGGCCCGCTGACCGAAGGCCTGGCTCTCCCCGCCGACCTCGACCTCGACCTTGACCTCGGCGTACGGGACAGGGCCCTGGACCAGCTCGGGGTCCGTCCGTCCGTGCACGCGCGGATCGTCCCTACGGTCAAGGACGTTCTGGGCGAGCGCGACGGCAGGCTCCTGGTGGGTGTCCGTCCGTGGCCGCTGCTGGCGGCCCGTATGCAGCAGATTGGCGAAGCCCACGGCCCGGCAGCGGTCGCCGAACGTCTGGCCCGTCTCACCGGCGACGAGTCCTGGCGTACGGGTCCGCCCGGCGAGTACGCGCGCCGCATGGTCCTGTCCACCCACCAGGCCCTCACCACACCCCCGGGCACGCCCCTGGTGGCCGCGCCCCCGGTCTCGGCGGCCGCCGCTCGCTCCCGCTCCACCACCACCCTGGCCGCCGCCCCCGGCACTGCAGGCGCCGCCCCGGACGGGCCGGCCATGTCCGCGCACCGTCAGCAGGCCGCGCCCGCCCGGAAGTCGGGTCGGGGCAGGTAGCCGTTCCCAGATCCGGGAACGATGCCGTCCCGGAGGCTCCATCGTTCCCATATAGGGGAATCGCGCAGGTCACAGGAGGGGATAGGCGGGGTGGTCATGTCGGGCAGGCGGCGCCGGGTCGCGCACGGGACGCTCACGGGTGTCCTCCTGCAGAGCTGCGCCGGGTGGGTGTTGTGGTCCGGGTACACGGATGCGGGGCTGGTCCTGTCGCTGATGGCCGGCGCCGTGGTCGTGAACAGCCTGTGGCGCTCGGGCACCTGGGACCGCACCCCGTCGCCTGCTCCCGGCGGCGTACCGGGCCGGGCGTGTTCGGCGGGGGCGAAGGCGGATCGGGAGCGGTCGATGCGGCTGCTGAAGGCGATCGACGAAGCCGCCGATGACCCCGCCGGGCAGCGGGGGGAGCTGTCGGAGTTCGAGCGGATCGTCCTCTATGGGGTGGCCGAGCTGCCGGGCCGGGAGTATCCGCCGCCGGGGCACGGCTTCCCGAGGGCGTGAAACGGGCGCCGGATCGGGCGACTGGCGACCCCTTCGGCTACGAGCGGGGCAGAGCCTTCATGCTGCTGACCTGCTGGATGTCACAACTGGGGTGTTCTCGCGCCCTGTTGCTACACGGTTGCCTTGATGGCGGTGCCGTAAGCGAAGGGACACAGGGGTGGATCCGGTTGTGGCAGGGGCGGTGGGCACCGACCGCTGACGGGCAGAAAGGCACGGGCACGCGGTCACGACACCCCGCCCCGCGCACAAGGCCGGCGAGGCCGGGGCACCGTCCACCTGCCGGTCATGAAAGCGTCCACCCTCGCCACCACCCCGCGACGACGGGCGGTATCCGGCATACGGCTGACGTCGGCATCCCCACTGAGGCAGAGGTCCCCCCGACTTTCGCCGCCGGACCCTGCAGAGGTGGTGCGCTCGCTGACACGAAGGTGGCGCCTGGCCTTGCTGTACTGACACAGGGTGGCGGTCGGCCGTGTCGGGCGCTGTCACGAAGCCGGTGCCTCGCAGGTGAGTCGTGCGAGTGCCGTGTCGTAGCGTGCCCGGACCTCCGCTCCCGGCGCCGCGCGCAGGAGGGCAGCGAGGGCTCGTACCGCGCCGTCGTCGTAGCCGGCGGCCTCCGCTTCCCGGGCGGCGCGGTCGAGCTCGGTGATGCCGTCGGCGCGGTCGCCGAGTCCGAGCAGTGCTTCGCCCTTGATGATGAGCAGCAGGATGTGGGGGATGTCGGTGGTGTCGGGGCAGTAGTCGAAGTCCAGGGCGTGGTTGGCGGTGGTGAGGGCTTGCTGCCAGTGGCCGGCGTCGGCTTGGTGGCGGGCGAGGTGCTGGGTGGCGAGGCGTTCGATCCTGCGGTCGCCGCTGTGGCGGGCCAGGTCGGCTGCACGGTCGCAGCTCTTCGCTGCCTGGTCGAGGTGGCCGAGGGCGGCTTGGGCCATGGCGAGCACGATCAGGGCGTTGGCTTCGGCGAATGCGTCGTCTGCGCGGGTGGCGAGCGCGTGGGCGGCTTCCAGGTGGACGAGTGCCTCGGGGGTGCGGTCTTCTTCGGTGAGGACCCAGCCGAGCATGTTGCGGACCCGGGCCTCGCCGTACTCGTCGGCGTCGGCCCGGGTGGCTGCCAGCGCGGTTTCCAGAAGGGGGGCCCAGACGTCCCGGACCCGCCACACGATCAGTGGCCACATCGTCATGACGATGCGCCAGGTCCGCTCGTGCAGGCGGGCGGTGTCTGCGGCAGCGACCGCCTGGGTGAGGTTGTCGCGCTCGGCGGTGAACCAGGCCACGGCCGCGGCCCGGTCGCCGAACTGGCGCACCGCGGCGGGCGGGTGGAAGCCGGCCGGGAAGGGGAAGCAGTCCTCCGAGCCGGGCTCGGCCGCCTCGACGGCGGCGATCGCGGTGGCGGTGTAGTGGTCGAGTACGCGCGCGAGGGTGTCGGGGTGGGCGTTCAGGCTGCGGGCGAAGAGCCGCACCAGGTCGTGCATCGTCCACCGGCCGGGCACCGTCTCGTTCACCAGGTGCGCTTCGGCGAGGCGGTCCAGGGCCGTCTCCGCGTCGGCCGGGTCGGTGGCGGCCAGGGCCGCGGCGGCGTACCGGTCGACGTGGCTGCCGGGGTGGCGGCCGAGGGCGGCGAACAGAGCGCGGGCATGCTCGGGGAGCTGGCGTAGGGTGAGGCGGAGTGCGGCCCGGACGCCGGTGTCCTCCAGCTCGAGAAGGCCAAGGCGGCGTGTCTCGTCGGCGAGTTCGACGGCCATCTCGGTCAGGGTCCGGTCGGGGCGGGTGGCGAGGCGGGCGGCCACCACGCGCAGGGCCAGCGGCAGGCCGCCGCACAGCTCGCCCAGCTCCTGTGCGGCGGCTGGCTCGGCATGCACCCGATCGGTGCCGAGGACCTGGGCCAGGAGCGCGGTGGCGTCCTGGGAGGTGAGGACGTCGACGGCCAAGGGACGGGCGGCGTCGGTGACGATCAGCCCTTCGAGGCGGTGGCGGCTGGTGACGACGGTGACGCAGCGGTCGCCGCCGGCCAGGAGCGGGCGGACCTGGTCGGAGTCGCGGGCGTTGTCGAGGACGACCAGTAGCTGCCGGTCGGCGGCCAGGGAGCGGAACAGCGCGGCTGCGGCGTGCTCCGACTCCGGTATCCGCTCGGGCGCAATACCGAGGGCGAGCAGGAACTCGCGCAGCACCTCGGCCGGGGACGGCTCGCCCATATCGCTGAAACCGCGCAGATCGGCGTAGAGGCGGCCGTCGGCCAGGCCAGCCGGGTCGTGGCGGGCCCAGTGCAGGACCAGAGCGGTCTTGCCGACCCCGGCGGGCCCCACCACCAGGCACACCGGGGCCTCGCCCGCGCTGGCCCGGGTGAGCGCGGCCAGCTCGCCGGCCCGGCCGTGGAAACCGCGCGGCACGCGCGGCAGCAGGTCCGGTGCGCTGGCGTTCACAGTGGCCTCCGATGCCAGGGCGGGCACCGGGACGTCCGGCGACGGCCTGAGCGGTGGCGCTGTGGCGTCCGTGGTGCGGATGGGGCGAGCCCGGCCCGCGCTCGCGGCCACCTCCAGCTCCCGGGCGCCGGCCGCATCCAGGCCCAGCGCCTTCGCCAACGCCTGCACGGTACGGCGCTGCGGCCCCCGGGAGCGGCCCTTCTCCAGGTAGGACAGGCCCCGCACACTCACCCCGGCCGCGTGCGCCAGGTCCTCCTGGCTGAGCCCGGCCCGACGGCGCAGGGCATGCAGCAGCGTACCGAAGGAGTAGTCGGCCGGTGTGGTCGAGGCCATGCTGATGATCTTCCTGTGTTCGACGTGGCCCCGCCGAACCGCGACCCCAACCGGCAAAAGTATGCGCCACCTAGTTGTGCCAGTGAAATTGCCTGGTCCACGCCCATCCGCCCGGGTTGGATTGAAGCCTGAGGAAGACGGCCCCGGAGCCACCCGGAAGCCCACGTCCCACCGATCCGCCCCGCCCGCCGGGACACGAGGGGCCCGGGGCGGCGGCCGCTTCCTCTCCATCCGTCCCGCGAGGACGCCCCTGCCCCGACGCAGCGGCAGGCGCTCGCGCGGGGTCCCCGCCGTACGGCCCACACCCGTACGGAACAGCCTTCAGGAGCCAACACCCGATGCGCCTGCATCCGACATCCACCATGCGCCGACCCGGACGGCAGCTCACGGTCCTGCTGCTCGCCCTGGTGTCCGCCTGCAGCGTGCTCTTCGGGGCCGCCGCCCCCAAGGCCAACGCCGAGGTCCCCGAGAGCCAGCGAGTCACCACAATCGACTGGCACATGGACGGGTACCAGGGGGGCAGACCTAAGCCAACAGGCGTATCGCGCCTATGCCTACTACACCAGCATGGTGAATGCGCTGCGCAACGCCGCCGGCCACCAGATGGAAGGTGTCAGCAACAGCCCGGGGTACATGGACACCCCGAGGCGGACCAACAGCAACCGTGTCATCCGGGTCCTGGTCTGGACCCCCGAGGCGGACGGCGAGCGCGCGCACCTCGCGCTGTACTTCAACGTCGACAACCTCTACTTCCTGGGCTTCTCGGCCCGGGGCCAGCACTACCGCATCGTCCCCCGCCCCAACCAGGCAGACCGCGCGTACACCAACCACCTGCCGGAGGCAGTCCGCCTCGTCTCCGACCCCGTCCCGCAGAACGTCCCCCTGTTCAACCAGATCACCGGCGACGGCAGCTACGCGCAGATGTCGGCCCCCGATGATTGGCGGGGGGCCCAGCGCTACGACCGGACGACGATGTACGAGCAGGTGCAGAACCTCACCAACGCCACGCCGGACAGCCGCAACTCCACCACGGTGAACCGGGCCATGGCCTACATCATCGGCGCCACTGCCGAGGCCGCCCGCTTCGGCTGGATCCAGGAACGCGTCGCCATGGGCATCTACGCCAGCGGTGACCGTAGCCAGCCGGGCTCGCCAGCCCACATCGGCGCCTTCGGCACCGGGCTCGAACTCAACTGGAGCAACATGGCCCGCATGGCGCACAACACCGCGGCCGGCCGCGCTGACCGGGGTGTGACGATCGACGGGCGCTACTACGGCAACGTGACCGAGATCGGGAACCCCACCAATGGTCAGCCCCGCCTGACCCCCTTCCTCGCCCTGTACGCCAGCGGACGCTAACCCTCTGCCCCGCCTTCGGCCGGGCCCGGTCCATCACGGACCGGGCCCGGCCGGTCGCATGCGCTCCCATGCCCGCGAGCGAGCAGACGCCTCGCACCTTCAACGCCCGCCCGACGGCGGAACGCCCCAAACAAACCGAGACGCCGCAGGGCGTCAGCCGTATGACCAAGCACAGAAGCGAACGGAGCGCCCACTGCCTCATGTGCCTCAACGGATCAGATGGCCGCTGATCTGCGATGGTTTGCACTCAACCCCAGATAACGATGGCGCCCGGGGCTTCGTTGGGGCACGGCGGGCGGGGCGCCGGCTTAACGCTGCCCAGGTGCCTGGGCAGCATGGGCGAAGTACATGACGATTCCCTTCGCCCTGGCGGCCACCCGCCTGCAACACCAGCTCCCTGGCGCTGCAACACGCTCAGTGCAAACCGCCTCGCGTTGCGCTCTGACCAGGGGGCATGCCCCGGATGGAGGTTGGTGGAGCAGGTGTTGCACCTCGTGTTGCAGGCCCACGCCATGCTCGGGCAGAGCCGCCGGCCGCCGGCAGCGCACGAGGCCCTGGGATGATGCCCAGGGCCTCGCGGTGCACTTCGCTTGAACAGCCTGTTCAACGACCAGCCGCAGCCGGTGTCACGTCCAGTTCACGCCCAGCGCCGCGAGGGCTGCGAGCTGATCGGCGCTGAGCTTGTCCCGCCGCGACTTGGTGTTAGAGACCCACACACCGAGCTTCACGACCACCGGCTGCGCCTCGTCTTCGACCGTGATCTCCTCGCCGTGGGCGCGGGACCGGCCGGTGGGCGCCTTCGCGCTCGACCCACTGCGTGAGGGCTGCCAAGCCCCGCTGGAACGCCTGCTGTGCCTTGCTTGGCCCCTTCGCCCCGGGCATGGCTGCGGGGACGGGAGAGGGCGCCAGGTCGGGCTGTACGCCGAGCTTGGTCAGTCGTTCCTGCTGTTCGGGCAGGAGCCGCGCCCAAGTGGCCGGCTGCTTCTGCTGCTGGAGCCACTTGCCGACGTCGTCGCCGTCGAAGACGACGCCCGGCGCGATGTGGGGCAGGACGCCGTCGGCGTCGACCAGGTCGGCGAGCACGCGGTAGTGCCGTTGCCAGTCCAGTGGCCAGGGGCAGTCCCAGTCCTTGTCGATCGCGGTCAGCTGCGCCGAGCGGGTCGTCGCGGTGTCCTCGTTCTTGCCGAGGCCGTTCTTGGCGCCCTTGCGGCGGAGGTTGGCCATGTGCTGCCCGACGGGCACCATCGCCTCGCCCTCGCCCCAGACCGCGTCCTGCCGGGGCGCTAGGTGCCCCGTGGCCCGCCGGTAGGAGCGGAGAGCGGAGAGCTTGGCCTCCCACGCTTCCTGGCCGGGCTCCCAGACCATCCCGGCCTCCGGCGCGTCCAGCAGGGTCTTGCGCCGCTTCTCCAGATCCCCGGCCCGCAGGGCCTTGCGCTGCTGGTGCACCCACCGCCCGAGGGGGAAGTCCTTGGTGACGCCCGACCTCGACCTCGACGTCGTAGGGGACGGCGTGGACGCCGACGATCTCGTTCTCGGCCCGCCAGCGGATGAGGGCCTGGTTCCTTCGAGCCACACCAGGGACTCGGGCCGGTAGACCCGGGTGCCCAGGAAGGCCGCGATGGTGGCCGTGTCGCGTGGGCTGGAGAAGTGGAGCAGGGCGGATCCGGAGGCAGCCTGAGTGTCGCCGTCCGGCTCTTGGTCCCAGCCGTCGCCCCCGCCGCCGGCCCCGAGGATCTGGCCGTCCTTGTCGCGCTGGACGTGAATCTTGCGCTTGCTGCTGGTGAGCGCGCTGGAGACGAGTCGTTCGTCATGACTGCGGAGCCCTTGGAGGACCGCTACAAGGGGGCGGAAGCCGGCCCTGGCGACCATGCCGCTGGGGTCTTCGTTCGGCTCCAGGGAGACCGGCACGATGATGCGGGCGATCTTGGTGGAGCCGTCCTTGTGGAGGCGGAGCGCCCGGCCCATTCTGGACGATCTCGACCTGGGAGCCGCGAGTGTCGGCGAAGCAGCCAACTCGATGCCCAACCTGTCCGCGAATAGCGCCCTTTGCTGTGTGGTCTTGGCTTCTCCGGATTCGTGGGTGCGGCTCGCTATCTGTGGGTAGGGTTGGCTTCAGCTGAGTCCGGGTCTTCGTTCGTAGCGGAGGCACCAGCTGGCCCATCCACGCTTCTTTCACCGTCCGGGGACACGTTCGTACCGTGTCCACCAGCGGGTCTCCCTGCCGTGTCCGCGAGTGCCACTAGTTTGGCGCGCGCGGAGCACTCTTCCCTCTAGGAGTTCCGCGATGGCTTCATCGCTTTCCGCTGCCCGGGCTATCGACTTCCTGTGCGAACACACGCTAAGCAAGAGCCGGGTGATGGCCCTACTGGCTCACGACAACGGCCCCAGCTCCCTGACCGCTGTCCTGACCTGCAAGGACCCTGACCACGCCTACGAGGCAGCCGGTATCCTCCGCCGAGTCCTCGCCTGCCGCGACGTCAGCACAGTCGAGGATGAGCTGAAGGCCCTTACGGCCGAGATGCCGGACGCCCCGGCCAGCTCGCTGCGCCAAGCCGTCGGCCAGGCCGCGAGCGGTAACTGGAGTGCAGACCCCAGCACGCTGTTCGTAGTGCCGGAACCAGAGCCGGACCCCTCCGAGGACGACCCTGCTAACGGCGCGGTCCGCGGGCCCGCCGGCCACCCGAAGCTGCAGGACCTCCCAGGCAAGGTCGTGCGGATCTCCCACCTCTACGAGTTTCACGTCACGGACGAGGACGCCCTCCTGCGCGCCGCGGTAGCACGTGGATGGGAGCCGTTGCCGGCGTCCGAACTCGGCGATGACGATCCCCGGGATCTGATCGGGGCCGTGATGACCCTCACCGAGGAGCCAGATGTCGCCGGCACCGAGACCCTCGAAGACCAGAGCTCCGCGGAGCTCCTCAACCCCGAAGACGGGGACGAGCTGGCCGACTGGAGCCGGCGACCGATCATCACTCGGTTCACTCACGGATGGCGCCTGCGAGAGCAGCGCACCAGGCCGGCGAGCGAGAGCGAGACCCCGAACTTTGCCGCGCTCTTCGACACACAGGCCTGCCCCTGCAAGGGCGAGGACGAAAACTGCGAGGAGTGCCGATGGCAGCTGACGCCCCGTACGGCTGACCTGCTCCACACGGCGCTAGCAGTCCTCGCGGACCAGGCTTACGACGACGCGGAACGTCTTGGAGACCAGTTCCTGTCGGACGCCGACTCTGCGACGTGGGAAGTCTTTGACCGGCTGCCGCCGCTTACGTGGACGGCCGACCACCGCTGGCGTCGGCGGATGGCACGCGCCTTCGATGACCTGGCCGGGGACCTCGCCAAGGGAAATTGGCCCAATCCCACCTGCACCGCCGAGGAGATGGCCCTGCACCTGGCCATCGAGGACGCTCCGATGTACTTGGAAGACCGGCAGGAGGGAGACGAACACAACTCCCTCCCGGAACACGAGGACGACTACAGCTGGGACAGCTGCTCCGATCTCTTGTTCCAGGACCACGACGTCCTGATGCTCTTCCACGCGAAGTTCGGTGGGATCGAGGACCCGGAGAATCCCACAAACCAGTCCATGGGCATCGGCGACCTCAGGGAAGCAGCCTGGTTCACCGCCTTCGACAACCGCAGCATCAGGGACCCCCGGCGTGGCTTCCGACGGTAGATCACAGGGGGCTGCGCAGCCGGGTACTGCGCAGTTTCGCTGATCCGCGACAAGTGTCGCCGGTCGGTGAATCTGCACAGTCGTCGTGTTTCTGACCTGGTGTTGTGCAGGTTGGTTGAGCGGGTGTGGGCTGGGTGGCTCAATGAGTCTGAGTAGTGCCGGGATGCTCACTCGGTCTGACCTGTGGTGTTTCCGCGCCTGGACGTGGTTGTGCAGGTTGGTTGGGTACTGTGCAGTTCCGCTGGTTGTTGGTATGTGGCGGCTAGTCCCTCGACGGCACCGATGACCAAGGCCACCAGGAACAGGTCGGTATGATCTGCCGGTGCATCATCTGGTGGAACACCAACGGTGCTGACCAACATCTCCGCATGGTCGTGGACGAAGCGAATGTCGCCTGGATCCGGCCGAGCCGACGTTATGACTGCGGGTCAGGCGCGAACCCTTCTCGTACCACGGCCGCGTGGGTCTGACTGGCCAGCCATGTCTTGACCTGGGACCAGGCGGCTTGTTCCTCCGCCTCGGTTCCCCACCACCAGGTGAAGGGCGAGTGGTCGGAGGTCATCTCCTCCGTCCACCTGTTGAGGCTGTCGGCCAGGTGTCGGCGGGCGACGGGGCTCGTCTCCGGCTTCCACAGGGCGAGCCACGGGGAGACCGAGGAGCTCGCGGTCACACAGCTCTCGAACACCTCGGATGCGGCGTTGGGCGGGGACTGTGAGCGCAGGGTCTGCGTCCACCACGCCTCGAGGAAACCGGCCACTGCCCCGGCCTCCTCGCCAGGCCACTGCGACCAGCCTGCAGCGGCCAGTCCACGGGCCATGAGATCGGGCTCGTCCACGCCTTCGGCGAGCACCGTGACGAGCTGCGGTAGGACCCGCCGAATGATCGCGGGCTGGTTAACCCAGTGGAAGGGATCTTTCTGCGCGACCCGACGGACAAGGTCCGCCGGGAGCGGAACGTCCGGTGTCCGTAGGAGCTGGACCTCGCCCGCGTCGAAGCATCGGCCGCAGCCGCTTTCGTCCGCTTGAGCGGTCATACCGCTGAACGTCTTCGCGACCCTCGGCACCGCCGCGGCGAGGACATCGCCACTCAACCACCGGAACGGGGTGAACGTTGGTTGATGCGCCGCTAGCGTTTTCTGCCTGGTACGGGGCGTGGGTGGGGTGGTTGGTAGCCGAGTTTGGTGAGTTCGGTGGGGCCTGGGTCGTAGGGGTTGTGCCGGTAGGGCCACCGGCTTCGGGGGTAGGGGTGGCGGTCGGCTGTGTAGGTGATGCGGTTGGAGAACTGGTCGGGGTAGAGGGCCGGGTTCTCGAGCCAGGGCCGGCCCAGCAGCGTGGCGACGGCGGTGTGGAGGGGGTGGGTGCGCCCGGGGCGTTCGAGGACGTGCAGCGAGCGGGGGTGGTGGGTGAAGAACTGGGCGAGGGCGATGGTCTCGGGGTAGGTGATCGCTTCGCGGGCGAGGGCGTACCAGAGGCGGGGGCGTTTGTTGTTGCCGAGGCAGCTGGTGGTAGACGGCCGGGAGCGTCGCGATCGGGTCCCCGAGCCGGAGCGCGCCCGTGGCCAGTGCGATGGGCACGGGGAATGCCCGCCGCAGGCGTGCGGCGGAGATCCCGACGGAGCAGCGGGGATGCCGGTAGCCCGACAGCCACCGTGCGTTGGCGGTGACCACCGGTTCCGCGGTCACCGCGAACCGGTGCTCCCAGCCTGCTTCCCGAGCACACGCTTAGACTACCTGCGCCCGGCCTTTGAGTCGCTTGGAGGGGCCGCCGCGCCCGGGGCAGTCCACCAGGTGTGTCGAGCCGTCGGCCAGGGCCACGGCCAGGTCAAGGGTGTGGGTGACAAGCCTTCCGTGCTCTTCCCACACGAACTCCACGGGCCGGCTTGCGATGCCCACCACCTGTGGATCCCGGTCGAGCAGCATGACAGCGTCCCGCATCGCTGCGCTTCCGTATCCGATCAGACGGCCGGTGGTCGCGGACCACCACCATCCCGGAGCCAGCAGTCGTCCGCGCCGTAGGGGGAAGCCGCGTACGGTCGGGTAGTCCATGGGCCGGAGCTCCCCGGCTGTGGTCCGCCATGGCAGTTGGGCTATGCCCCCGTCGGGTCCCACGAATCGCCGTTCACATGACGTGGATGCACCCCGCCCCCTCTGTCGGTCCAAGGCAAGGCCGCAGGCAGGCTGCCTTCCCCTTCAGTGGAGAACGGGCCGGCCTATCTGAGCAATGCGCAGGTCCGACGAGCCACACGATGCGGTGAAGAACTGCCAGAGCATCCCGAAGTCTCCTTCAGGCTTTGCTAAGCCCGAGGGGGCACCGTATGCCTGTCGGGGACGACACGCGCGTCGCCGCCTACGAACCGCGGGCGGGGGATGGACTGTGCAGGTTGGTTGAGTACTGCGCAGTTTCGCTGATCGTCGACACCGGTCACGGTCGGCAGGCGCTGCGGACCATGCCTTTGCTTGCAGTCTTAATCCGGTTCCTATTTTGAATCGGTACCTTGTGGCCACATGATCTGGGTTCTGGAAGACTGGGTTCACGGCGCCTCCTGTACGCCGGTTGGGTCAAGAAGTGGTGTGGGTGCCAGCCGCACGCGTGGCATACGAGCGATGTCTTCGCGAACCCGCCGGATTTTGGCCTTGGTTGATGCCCGAGGCCGCCCCCGTCTAGTCACCGCCGGCTCCGGGGGAGAAGTGATCGGTAGGGTCCGGGACATGATCAGCCGTCTGTCGAAGTCTCCCGAGCGCAAGCACGTCATCGCTTTCCTGGCATTGGTGACCCTGGCGGTGGTCGGGTGGTACGGCTTTCAGCCCGTGCCTACTGACTGCGTGGTGTATCACGGGTCGTACGTTCCTCTTGAGGGGAGTAGACCCCCTGCGGAGCAGCTGGAGGGGCTTGAGAGACAGGCTTCCGAAGCCGAGGGATGTCCACGGAAGAGACGCTGGGACACCTGGGGATTCTCGATCTGACCAGCCCCACCGGGGATCCGACAAGGACGGCTGGGGTCACCTCCCGGCGCGGAGCGCGGGAGCTCTGAGGCCGGTGAAGCCGGCCTGCTCGGGTGGAGCGCAGCGGAACCCGAGCCAGTCCGGAGCGAAACTGGAGAGCCCGTAGGCGGGTGGTCTTGGGCCTGGCCTTGGTCGGTACAGTCGAGGCCATGGCTATGGCGAGGTTGCATGCGGTGGAGGCGGACGGGACGTCTCGGGACGACCCTTCAGAGGACCAGTTGCATGACTTGCTGGCTGACATGAGCTTGACTTGGCGGTTCGTGATCGTGCGGCGGCTGGATCTGATGCCTGCCGATCAGCACTACATGCAGGTGTACCTCAACGATGACCTGAGCTATCAAGTGGAGTACCGCGAGGGAGGTCCAGAGGAGCACTTTCAGGCACACATGCCTCGTGAGCATGAGGTTTTCGCAGTGGAGCCCGTTGCGGAGGTACTTCAGGCTTGGGCTTTCGACCGACCGGGTTGGCGTGGAGCCTTGCCCTGGGCCCCTCTCACTGCCTGAGTCCGGACCCTTCTTGTTGACTGGCCTGCGGAGCGGGTCTTGGCCCTGAAGTTCCATCGTTGCCGTTATTGCCTGGTGGCTTGTCTCAGCCTCTCGTAGAGCGCCTTCCTCATGAGGAGTTTGAATGGTTGAGAGCCCTTGGACGCCTGCCCATCAGGCGGTCGAGTCGAGTGACCACGCCACACTGATCCGACTCCTCGACGAAGGCGCTGACGTCGATGAGGTGTGTTGTGGGATGACGCTCCTGGAGCACGCCATTGACCTGGAGGGGGACTCGGCACTTCAGTCCGGGACGCCCGTCGACAGCAGGCTCACGGTGATCCTGCTCGCCTACGGTGCCGATCCGCGACCGCAGCCTCCAGGCACGATGAGCGCGATGGACCTTGCCGACTACTACGGTCACGACATCGCCTACCGCCTCATAGACAGGCTGGCCCTGACTGCTGCCAGCCGTCCGCGGAGCGGGCGGTGGTCCTGGAGGCGAAGCCGGAAGGACTGAGGGGGCGGGAGCGAAGCGGACGCCCAACAGGCCGAGAGCTTGGACTCTGCTGCCAGCCTGGCCCGCAGAGCGGGCCGTGGTCCTGGAGGCGGAGCCGGAAGGACCGGGGTGGGGGAGCGGACCCGCTCAACGGGCCGGAGGCCCGGACCCCGTGGAACGGGGTCACCTCCCGCGCGGAGCGCGGGAGCCTGAGGCTGGCGAAGCCGGCCCGCGCAGGGTGGAGCGCAGCGGAACCCGAAGCAGTCCGGAGCGAAGCGAAGGACCCCGGCCGAAGGCCGGCCATGGCTCGGAGCGAAGC